>NZ_JACJLC010000009.1 GCF_016901955.1 Pseudoflavonifractor phocaeensis | reverse complement strand
TTCCTCAAGTACATTCTAACAAATATCGACTTGCTGCGTTAGGGGCACTGTGTTTCATCCTCTTTGGTGCCTTGGAGCGCAGCGGAAAGGAATGGTCATATATATGAAATTAGGAATCGTTATATTTTAGCCTTTTTTCATAACTCCACATAAGTTCATAAATCCCCGTAAGCCCTTGCAAATAAAGGATTTTTTAAGCATCTCATGACACGCATCTCCATGTAAAAACATATATTCGCACGGCAAATTGGTGCGGAATTGGTGCGCGAATTATGGTAAGAAATGGGCCCAACACAATCAACTTATGTGCTAATCAAGCCAGACAGCCACTTGTCTGGCTTGTTTATTTTCTATACCATTTTGCTGCATTTGGGTGATCCAGGCCTCTTGTGGCGGCTCACATCTAATTTGAATTTTTATTCAATTTTCCATAAATATGGATACGGATGCCCGGTATCCATTTGCACGTCAATTTATTAGGAGGTTATATCGTGAATTACCAACTGGAACTACAGCAGCTGGTGGACTACCCACGCTGCCGCGTCTATCGAGACTTTATCCGGATCCTGATGGCAGACCGAAGCATCCGCACCGGCGGAAGCTCCGGTCTTTTTTATTTTACCGTGCTCTGCTCCTACGCCAACTTCCGCACCTCCTACCGTCGGCTGGACGGCATCTCCTACACGGTCTATCCCGGGGAATGGGTTTGCCGGCTCTCCGAGCTGACTCAATGGTTCCGAGTCCGGTTCCACCACTCCGCTCTGGCCATCCTGGATGGACTTCAGGAAAAGAACCTGATCTGCTACACCCGGCTGGGCCGCAAACGGCAGCTGGTCCGCTTCTCCATCCGGGGCTGGCACCGGCATAACACCGTGCTGGACTACAACTGCCCCTGCCAGAAGGAGACCGGCTTTTTCTTCCTGCCGGTCTCCATTGCCGCCGACCTCATCCGCAGCGGCCGGGCCTCCGAAATGGACGTCGTGCTGGATCTGTGGATCTCCGCCATCTACAAGGACAACCGGGTCCTGGGCTCCCAGCTGGGGCCGGTGGTCTACCTCCGCAACGGCACCGGCAATCCCCTGCTCAACTATACCGAGCTCTCCCAGCGGTGGGGCCTCTCCCGCTCCACCGTGGGCAGGCTGCTGAAAAAGCTGTCCGATCTGGACTACCTCTCCCTCATGTCCTTCCCCGGGCGCAGCGGCAGCGTGATCTACCTGCGCAGCTACCTCTCCACCATGTTCCAGATTTCCGACACCATGGTGGATAAGGACGAGGTAGCCTTGTCCCTCCACCTGAATGCAGACATACCGGACAGCGATACGGCAACGCAAGACCCCGACGTCGCCCCTGAGATCAGCGTATCATCTGAGCCAGCCAGCGTTTCAAAACCGCATATGATACTTTTGGCCCGCAAGGTCCTTCAAATCCTTGGGGCCCAAGGGCTCCCCTGCTTTCACTGCTCCAGGATCCGCTATAGGTTATATCCGTTATCCGACGACTGCAAGGGTATGTTAGAAGGAGCCGGCTCTGTGCGCCTGCGCCTGGAAGCCAGCTGCGGAACCAGAAGAACGCTTTACCGCTTTGAACTTACGCTGCGTCCCATCACTCAACCGGAAGGAGGCTCATCTCATGTCAAACGCCCGTAAGTCTGACCATACCTCTGTGAAAGACAATCGCTATCACGATACCAATATGCTGCTCAAACGCTACCGGGACGTGGTGTGGAGCCTGGAACTGTCCGTGTGCCAGGTCAAGCGCCAATTCCGGCAGGAATACGCCTGCAGCTTGGAGGACTTTCTGGACACTGTCTATATGGCAGGAGCGGAGCTCCACGGTACCGACATTGAGAGCCACGCCCGATGTATCGAGCGCACCCGCAAAATGATCCGTCTGCTGGAGGACGCTGTGGAACTTCTCCGCACCCGGCACAAAAAGGGGGAAGCCTACTACTGGGTGCTGTACTACGCCTACCTGTCCCCCAAAAAGCCCAAAAACGCGGAGGAGATCATGGCCGCCCTCCAGCCCCACATCCGTGATATCAGCCCCAGCACCTACTACCGCCTCCGGCGGGAAGCAGTGGAGGCAGTGAGCGCCGTGCTGTGGGGCTATACCGCAAGGGATACACTGGACGTACTGGATCACATTTTGCCAGGCAAACCGTGAGGACACCCCCCCCCCGTCACTGACTACATGGACACCGACGGAGCGTTTTTCCTTCGGAATGCTGGATCTGGCCAAACGCCGGGGGTGGTAAACCCGTCCGTCCTTAAATTGAAAAGGGCCTGTTGCAAATAACGCAACAAGCCCCAATTTTGTCATCCTGAGCATCAGCGAAGGATCTTTTCTGCCGGTTTGTCCGTCACAAAAAGATTCTTCGCCCCTTTGGGGCTCAGAATGACAGATGGATTCTATTTTACAACAGGCCCTTGCTACAGATTCCAGATGATCTGTATGCTGCCATCTTCCCGGATCAGGATCTTATGTATCACAATCATCGCAACGGCCTTCTTTCGCTGGTAGTCAGCGGTTTGCCAGGAGTCTGCCAGATTGATCACAACATCTGTTTCCTCTTTCCGGCTGCTCAGCTCCTCCATCCGTGCGTACAGATTCAGACGGTTCTGCTTGAGCTGCGTTGCCTTCTGGTTGGCGATGGCCAGCAGCGCATCGTTGCATCCACCGGCCAGCATCGTGTCCAGCAGCTGCTTTTCCTGCTGCTCGATGGCCTTGATCTTCAGCTTCAGATCATTGATTTCCCCACGCTCCACAGTTGGGCTGCGGTGTCCGGTTTGCTTTAGATCCGCCAGCTTTTCCGCAATGCAATCGTAAACCATATTCTCCAAGTCCTCCGCATAGATGGTCACCTTCGGACCGGTACAGATCCTCTTGTGGGACTTGCCGGTGCAGTTGAAGTACCGCCGTAACACGATTGATAATGGAAGTCCGCTCAAATTCCGCAAACACCATCAGGATTTTGACAATCAGCTCCCCATAGGGGGAGTAGGTGTCAAATGATTCCTGAGAGGATACAAACTCCACGTCATGTTCCTTGAATTCCTGCAGGATATTCATAAAGTCAGACAGCGAGCGGCTGATGCGGTCCAACTTATAGACGATGACCTTACTGACCTTCCCCTGGCGGACCAGCTTCATCATATTCTGGAAGCCGTCTCGATGGATATTACCGCCGGAAAAGCCGTTGTCCACAAAGATCTCGACCTTTTCGCCCCGTTCCTCCGGTTTCATCATCGTGTTACAGTATTCAATCTGCGTCTCACAGCTGATGCTGTTTTCCCGCTCTAGTCAAATCCGATACGGTCATCTCACCATCATTTTCGGCAGAAAACACGCCGCTGCCGTAAATCCCGTTCAGCGTATTCACCGCATCCGTTGCCCAGTCAGCTTCCGCCGCCAGGGCCGTCCCCGGCAGCAGCCCAAGTAAAAGAACCATACCCAGGATGCCGCCCAACCATCTTTTCATAAGCCGCATAATCTTTCCTCCTATTTTTGTATTTTCTCCAAATGAAATACATTGTTTTAATGATTATAATGTGTAGCATTGTTTTCATCAAGCTATACATTGGATAAACCAAAGACGGGGGTGAAGCTCAGCATATGCGCCAAAAGAAATCAATATAGAGGTTAGCCGCTTAAGCGGGAAACCATATATTCTGGAAAATATGAAACCGGTTTGCTTTTTCTGAGCATAAGGAAACCCGCCGCAGAATTTCTCTGTTCTGCGGCGGGTCCTATTCTGCTATCTTAACATAATGTTACAACTGGCCCATCTTTGTTTGGTTTTCTTACACGCCCATCACGGCCTGGGTCAGCCGCAGGAAAGAGCAGTAGGATTCCTGGAGGGTGTAGGCAGCGTTGGGCATGAAGGCGCCGTTGGAGCCGCCCATGACCGCTTTGCCGCTCACCGGGCTGGAGAGGCCGGAGAGGAAGGACACGCTGTCCTTTGCCCAGGAAGCGATGGAGGCCTGGTCGGTAAAGGTCAGGCTCTCTCCCGCCTCCAGCTCCAGGTAGCGGGCCACCCGGGCCAGCATGGTGGCCGCCTCCTGCCGGGTAATGATACCCTTGGGATCAAAGATGCCGCCGCCCCGGCCGGTGACCAGCCCCAGAGCATAGGCCGCGTGGACCTCTTTGGAATTGGTGTCAGTAAAGGGGTTGTCTCCGGCCTGCATGGCGATGATGGAGGCACTCTGGCCGGTACAGACCTCTATCGTCTGCATGACTATGTCGCAGAACGTCTCCCGATCGGTGGGGCTGGCGTAATGTTTCCTGGCGAAAGGTGCGTAGAGGTTGTAGCACCAGGCCATGCGCACCTCCTCCTCTGCCCAGGGGGAGACGGTGCCGTCATTCCAATCGGAATATCTGGGCTCATGGTAGGCCTTCCCCGGCAGACCGCCCCAGTTCAGATGGGGGTAGCTGGCCCGCAGCTCCTCCACGCTGCCCCAGGTGGGGTCGTCGGCGGGGTAGATCGCGGCAGCGTGCATCCCCGCAAAGGGATCATGGTCTCCCGTGGGCATATCCGGCTTGGAGCCCAGGAAGCGGATGGTGCGGGCAGAACAGTTATAGAAGGCATTTTCTCCGATGCTGGTGACGCCGGCGGAGATGGTGATGCTCCTCATCCGCTGGCAGGAGGCGAAGGCCCAGTCGCCGATGTAGGTCACGCTGTCGGGCAGCACCACGGAACGGATGTTCATGTTGCCCCGGAAGGCCCGCTCACCGATCCCCTTGACCCCGTCCGGGACCACCAGGTCCCGTTCAGTGCCGGTGTAGCCCACCAATTCGCCCATCTGGATGATATAGTCCCCCTGGCTCTCATCCAGAGTGCCCCCCACCAGGGACTGGAATTTCTCCAGGGAGTGTACCTTGTCGGTGACGGTAAAGTGGCCGGCGCCGTCGTAGCTGATCACAATGGGGTAGGTGCCTGAATAGTACAGCCCCCGGATCATCAGGGCTCCGGCGGTTATTTCATCCAGCCCGTAAACGGGGATGTGGTTATATTCCGCGTACTTCCGGAACTGAGGCACCCAGGTTTTGGAGAGTCCACATTGCTTGGAATAGGCGACCAGATGGAAAGGGCCGCTGACCCGGTGCTCCACGTCCTTCTCCAGGAAGAGCGCATCGGAGGAGGTCAGCTCGGTCCAGTAGTCCCCGCTCTCCACCAGAGAGGCGGAAGCCGGGATGCAGACCATGGGCAGGAGCAGAAGCAGCGACAGCAGCAGGGCGGGGATTCGTTGTTTCATAGAAAACCTCCCAAATTATACCGTAGTTTGGAAATAAATTCAGTATATCAGCCTTCCCAATACGTGTCAATATGTGTGATGCCTCCCCTTCCACGCCTGTAAGCTATAACAGTACCTGACGGGGCTGTGTCCGGAGGAAGAACTCTTTCTCCTGAGCGCAGACCTGGGCCCTGCCGCCTCGGGATCGTCCCGGTGACCGTACTAATTCCATAGCGGTTCCATTGTACCGCTCATTCCACCAATCAAAAGAAGCATATCGTTTGAGTGATGCCCCCTTTGGAGAGACAAAACAAGGGCCCGTTGCAAAATGAGCCCATAAAAACGAGCGAGGTTTGGAGCCCGAAAGGGTTTCCAAACCTCGCTCGTTGCTTTATTCTTAGTTTGTGAAGCCAAAGAAAAAGCAAGACCAGTATAAGGTATATGAGCGCCACGGTAACTGGTACTTGCCCTGAATTCAGAAATGATGATACCGGAGAGGGCACCCGTCCGTCTGCTAAGCGCCCAGCTTGAGGAACTGGAGTACGGGAAACTGTACGAAGCGTATTCTTCCAAAGGGAGAAAATCGGCGGCGGAACCACAGGTGCTGTTCAACGTATTGGTGCACGGGTATCTGTGCGGGATCTACTCCAGCCGGAAACTGGAGGAGGCCTGTCAGTACCGCATTGCGGCTGTCCCTGCCGGTCGCAATGCTGCCGGGCCAAGGCACTGGATAAGCCAAAGGAGATCATCCTCAAGAAAACCTTCTGGGAGAAACGGGAACAGGCAGAGAAAAATATCAGGACGGAACGTGGAATCCATCTGCGTCTCTGCCGCTCCATCCAGGTGGAGGGCGCGTTTGGCCTGCTCAAAAACGACTTTGGATTCCGCCGCTTTCTGACCTGGGGCAAGGCCAACATCCGCACAGAGCTGTTCCTGCTGGCGCTGGCCTTTGACCTGAAAAAGCTGTGGATGAAACGGGAACAGGGCAGGCTCCAGACCCGTGTGTCCATGAAAATGACCTCGTAGCCCCCCAAAAAACAGAAAAATTTTCCACATTGACGCAGGTAAACAGCCTGGGCCTGATCTGTTGTACACATTTGGGCTGAACAGAGCCACATTTTATGAACATTTAGAACTGTTTGCCCTTTCCCCGGCAAAAAAGGGCCTGCCGCAGAATTCTTCCATTCTGAACTGCACCCCATTTGTTAGACAGTATGATATACTGGATAACAAGTGGGGTGCTTTACTATGCCAAACTATTTTTTACAAAGGCATAATGCCAAGTGAAAAGGTTTTAGATCTTCCAATGGATTGTAACACTCTCACTGGTAGCGTCAATTTGTGATATGAGAATATCAACCACCTTGCGCTTATCATCAAAACTCACGGACTCCCAATTATCCAGATAGCCCGTAATGCTGTCAATCTGTGAAGCGGAAACGGAATTAGCGGTGAGATCGGCCACCAGCTTTAGCTGCTTTTGACGTTCCGCGTCCAGCTCCTCAATCCGGTTATTTGCGTATTGCAGGAGCAGCGGATTTGCCCCGGACAAAGTGTCCAGAAGTTTCTCGATCTCGCTCTCTGTCTTTGCAAGGGCAACGCGGGCGGCGGTCAGCTTCGGATTGTAGCTTTGTTCCTTTCCGCCTTTCAGCGTGTGGAATTTCTGCATCTTCTTGACCATCTCGCCGTACACAAACGCCTCCATGCTTTGCACCGTCAGCGTACCGGCCCCCTCACAGCTCCCGTTATCTGCCCGCTGCTTGCACCGCAGGTAGGTAACGCCGTTTGCAGCTCTCAGCGCAACCAGCGCATAGCCGCAGCGCCCGCACTTGATTTTCCCTGCCAGCCATGTATGATGGCATTTGCGGCCATTCTGGAAAGAGGTGTTCTGTGACAGCTTGCGCTGAACAGCCAGCCAGAGCTGGGAGGGGATGCGTCCCTGGTGGGGAGCAATCACGAGGATCGGCTCCTCGCCCTCGCGCCCTTGATAGAGATAACAGCTATTGTCCCCTGTGAACATTTCCGGGGGACTTTCGATTTTTACGCCCTGGGCCTTGAAGTATTCGTAGATGTCCATATCAGCCTGGACATAAACGGGGTTTCTCAGCAGCTTAGAGATAAAGGCCCGCTGGAGCGCCTTGTCATAGACCTTGATGGAATGTTTGACAAAGTACCGGGTTATATCGCCGTAGGAATTGCCCGGCTCCGCATACATTTGAAACATGAGCTCGGCAAAATCCATTTCCGCGTTTTCCACCAGCTTCTTTGTCTTGATCCCGTCCATGACGATGGGCTCGGTATCAAAGCCGTATGGTGTCCGGCCTCGCATATAGTAGCCTTTGGCACACCGGGAATAGAAAGCGTCCTGCACACGCATCTGGATGCTCTCGCGTTCAAGCTGGGCAAAGACAATGCAGATATTGAGCATCGCCCGGCCCATCGGGGTGGAAGTATCAAATTTTTCCGTACAGGAAACAAACTCCACATCGTATTGCTTGAACAGCTCCATGAGCTTTGCAAAGTCTACAATGGAGCGGCTGATCCGATCCAGCTTGTAGACAATCACCCGCTTAATCAGGCCCAGCCGGATGTCCTGCAAGAGCCGCTGGAAGTCGGGGCGTTCAATGTTCTTGCCGGAATACCCTTTATCTTTGTATTCCTTACCCTCACCGCCTTTTAACTCATATCGGCAAAATTCAAATTGACTTTCAATGCTGATACTGTCCTTTTTGTCAATCGACTGCCGCCCGTAAATTGCATCAATTCTATTATCCATAATTAGCTCCCTTTCTGTCCGTTGGGAGCCAACCTACAAGTATATTATACCTCTGCTGCCCCCTTACAACAAGGATGACTCCGGCCTACCCCCGCTGCCCGGCATACTTGCGGAACACTTCAAACAGCCGCCGCTCGATCTCGCGGTTGCGCTTGTCCTGTTCCTGCGGGGAAAAAACGGGGGTGAGATTTTTGACGGTGATCGTCCGATCTCCGAGAACAGCCGATTTAACTTCACTTTCATATTTGACCTGCGCCTGCATAAAATCCCTCCCATACAATCAAAGAATGTTTTGAAGCATAGCAAAGGCCAGCACCGCGAAAGTGCTGGCCTTTGGCCGGATATGTACCTCTGGACACTTTGTCCAGAAGTCAGTAAGGGCTTTCCTCAAAGTGCTGCTGGGCCTCTTCCAGACTGCGGATGTCGAAAACCTCATAGAGCTCCGCCAGTACGCGCCGGATGTTCAGGGGAGAAAACCCGCAGTTCTCCATGGCGTAGATGACATAGCCACGGCAGGCGTTGTTGCTCCACGGCTGGGACAGCATAGCAGCCAACATAGGATCGTAGTCCATTCTGTTATCCCTCACTTTCATAAATGGTGGGGAGCGCCGCGCTCATTTTTTTGCCCCGTCATAAGACAGCCATACTCGGCAGCGGCGCTCCCCCACAAAGGGGGCGGCGGCCTGCGGCCCCCGCGCCTCCTTTGCGGAGAGAAAACTTCCTCTCACATACCACCAGAAAAAAGGGGCAAATGGAGACTGTAAATCAAAAATTTTCCCGCAAATATTTTTTCATCTGCTCCTTTCCCTCGTTCTACCGAGCGGCGAATGGTGCTCTTCTCCACGCCCTCTTCGCGGGCGATCTGACGGTAGCTCTTTCCCAGGATCAAATGAGCGTCCACCCGGCGGCCCTGGATCTCCGGCAGGGAGTTGAGGGCATTCCACAGCCGGAAGAACAGCTCCTTGCGATCCATGAGCTCCTGGGGGCTGGGCTCGTGCAGGCAGGCGGAGTATTCGATCCCATCGTCACAGTCCAGGGAATAGTAAGCCTTGTTGTAGCGCACCCGTTCCGCATGGGCGGCCTCCCGCCGCTTGCTTGCCATGAGCTCTTCGGCCACCTCGTCAGGCACCTCCACCAGCTCGTCCGTTAAGTACCAATAATAAAAATCTTTCAGATTGATCGTTGTCATAGCTTGTCCTCCATTTTGTTTCGGTTGATGGGTTGATCGGAAACAAAATGGAGGGCTGGCGGGGAGCGGCACCCCGGACAAAAAACCGCTTTTCATTATGGAAAACGCTGATTTTTCCAAAATAAGCCGTATCGAGTTCATGGGCTGGAAAATCCGCTAAGAAAACTCGACGGCTTTCTTTGACACTTGCTAAATTCTGATAGCAAATGCCGAAGAAAACCGTCGAACAGAAAAGGGGCGCGGACAGTTTGTTGACTGTCCGCGCCCCTAAAGTGGGTGGTGGTATTTTATCGTGCCATTTCCCCCGTCCGGGGGGTAACGCAAAAGGGATATGTAATCTTCACAGACGGCCTCCTTTTTGGGGGGCATCGCGCTTACTTTTTCATCTCCTTACCTCTGGACACTTTGTCCAGAAGTCAATATGAGGCTGCGGCCCGTCTTACTTTCCGATCAGCATTTTGCGCTTTGTCAGCAGGAAAGCCAGCAGGCCAAGCATACCGGCAAGAGAAACGCCAGCGGTTCCCATCGAAACATAAACAATGGTTTTCAATTCAGAAGTCTCCGCTGCGGTGGTGGGAACCGCACCGGCGTTCAGTTCGGTGCCGTCGGTGAGGGTAACGATCAGCTCGCCATTTTCATTGATGGACACGCCGGAGATACCCACGCCGTCCGCGCCCGTTACCTTGCCGAGATTTTTTTCGGTGCCATCGGTGAGGGCGACGACCAGCTCGCCGTTTTCGTTGATCCGGATGTCGGCAATCCCAACGCCGTCTTTGCCATCGGAGCCGTCCGCGCCGGTTGCGCCGTCCTCGCCATCGCTGCCGCCGGAGCCTGTGACGCTTATCTTGCCGAGGTTTTTCACGGTGCCGTCGGTGAGGGTGACAACCAGCTCGCCGTTCCCATTGAGCGTAATGTCGGCAATCCCAACACCGTCCTTGCCGTCCTTGCCATTCGCGCCATCCTTGCCATCGGCGCCTGCGGCTTTCACGCCGGTGTCGGTGGTGCCGATCCACCAGTTGCCGTTGCTGCCGATATACGGGGTCAGGCCGTCCTTGCCATCCTCTCCGTCTTTTCCGTCCTTACCATCTTTCCCGTCCTGGCCGTCCTTACCGTTGGAGCCGTCAGAACCGTCGCTGCCGCTGCTGCCGGTGGCCGGAATACCTGTGTCAACACCGTCGATCCACCAGTTGCCGTTGTCGCCTATGTACGGGGTTTTTCCGTCCTCGCCGGGGTCGCCCTTATCGCCCTTGTCGCCCTGCTCGCCCTTGATCCCTTGCAGGGCAGACAGGGCGATCAGGTTCTGCCAGTCGGCGTCAGCGTCGTATTTCCACTGGATATAGCCGCCCTCAACCCGGAGCTCCACCTGTTTGCCGTCCGTGCCGTCTGAGCCGGTGATGGCGGAGAGGTCAACCAGGTCTTTCCATTCCGCTTCGCCCTCGTGCCGCCACTGGATACTGGTGCCGTTGTTTTGCAGCTCCACCTCCTGGCCATCCTCGCCGGGGTCGCCTTTCAGGTCAGAAAGGGATATCAGGTTTTTCCAGGCGGTGTCCCCGCCGGTGGTGTACCGCCACTGAATATATCCATTGTCTATTTGCAGCGCCACTTCTCTGCCGTCGCCGCCGGTGATGGCGTCCAGCGCCACCAGATCACGCCATGCGCTATCGGCTTCGCCCTCGTACCGCCACTGGATGCTGGTGCCGTTGTTTCGCAGCTCCACCTCCTGCCCGTCGAAGTCCACCACCAGCAGTTCGGCAGCTTCACTAGAATTCGACAAATTATAGAGGCCTGTCGCAACGCAGCGGAAACGGGCATCCCTTGGCTGGAAACCGGCGTCCAGAACCAAGTTCGACTCTGACCAACTCCTGGATACATTGCTTATGGTAAGGTTGGGTGCCGAGTATGCGACAACGAGACCAACATCACCACCACTTATTCTGGAAATTTGATACCAGGTACCATCGGGGTCGCTGCTTTTGTCCTGTGCATACCAGGAATAGGTGATTGTGCCCCCATTAAGGTCTTCTGCCTCAGCAGAAAAGGTCACGCTTTCGCCTTCGCCCACGATCTGGGTTTGCGGGTGCTTCGTGAACTCTGGAGGGTACTGCTCAACGATAAGGGGAGTATCAAAAAAATTACCACCCTGATAATTGCTGACCGTACCCACGCGGTTGGACACCGATACCGTCATGGTGGGGGACGGCTGGCTGATCTCATTGGTCTGTGTGTTGTGCGAGAAGATGGAGAGAGTATAAGTCCCATTCGCCACCCCCGCCATCGGTATGGTAAAATTCGTTTCCGCGGGGAGCGAACCGGAGCAGTCCACCAGTTTGCCATAATACTTTACCGTGCCGTTCTGGTCGGTGAGGAAACAGGCCAACACCTGGTTTTCCCCGGTGGTGGTGCCGTCGCCGTAAAGGCGGAACGAAAGGAACTCGCCGCTCTGCGTGAATTTCGAGTCGCCTACTCGGACATCCGCCTTCTGGCTGTCGCTGATGTAAAGACCGCCATCCGTGCCCCGGCTGTACTCCAGGTCGCCGCCCACATAGGCGTTGGAAATGGTGTCCAAGCCCAAAACATAGTCGGACAGAGCGGATGCCTTTACATACAGGGCGGGGCGGACTTGCAAGACTGACGTAGGGGCAACAGGCGTGCTGAGGAAAGGATCTCCAGTCTGCCCGGTGTACTCGAACCAAACATCGTAAGTTCCACCGGTGCCGTTATCCCCAGTACAGCTCCAAAACTGAGCGTACTCGGAAGTCCATATGTTACGAAAGAAACTAAGCTCCCCCTGTGGAGGTGCCCAAAGATACTGATTATATACATCAGGTCCAGTTACTTCACCCTCTGCCGACCTCAGAGTGCGGGTATAGATATTGGCTTTGTCCTTTTCAGAAAAGGTGCCTGCGATCTCCTCCATCTTTTGTTGCAGGTCACTGTCGTAGTATTGGTTGTCACCAGGTTGCGTGGCGTCAACTCCCGCCCGGAACGCGATGCTGCCGAAATCATTTTTGTCGGCAAACAGGGTATAATAGCCGGAAGGGGCTGTTGCGCCCTGCGTTTCGGTGCCGGCAATGCGCCATGTATACCCGGCAAATGCCACAATATCTCCAATGACATAGTCGCTATCGTTTGCGGCAAAAACTGTAAAGTTCATGCCCGGCACCAGCCCAACCAGCAGGCACAGGCAGAGCGCCACCGCAAAGAATCGTTTTTTCATCTTGTTTCCTCCTCCCCGCGCCCTGAGACAATCGCCCGCAGGGAAGCGCGTATCGCATTGAGCTGTAATTGTAAATAGTCCTCGTCCTCAAACAGGGCAAAGTGGACGCAGGCGCGGACAAATAAATAGGTCATGCCCTGGATCAGCTCCACCGGCAGCCCCAGCTTGCCGGAGAGCTGCTCGGCATATTTGCGGTAACGGACATTGACACCATTGAAAAATGCCTTGCCATGCTCCCGGTATTTGGGGCTGGCGTACACCTGATACATGAAGCGGTATTTTGCCCCGTGGAGTTTTGCCGTGAGCGCGGGCATCTCCCGCAGGAAACGCTCGATGTCCGCAAAACTGGTTGGGGCCTGCTCCATGAAATCATCCTCCACCTTTGCCATACCGTAGGCGGTGGCCTCAATAACAAGGTTATCCTTGCTGCCGAAGTAGTAGAGCAGATTTCCATTTGTTACACCGCAGGCGTCCGCCAGCATTTTCAGGCTGGTGTTTTCAAGCCCGTTTTTACAGAATACATCAAAGCAGGTTTCCAAAAACGCGACCCGCCGCTCCGGAATCCCTTTTTCATGCAACACAGTTCACCTCCCCGTCCCTTGATTGACCGGGTGGTAAATTCTGCGTGAAAAATCTTTTGCATCTCCCGCTGCGAAACGCAAAAAAGGCGCACCCCACCCGCAAAGAAACGGGCGGAATACGCCTAAAAGAATATGCAATTTGGCTATTGACAGGGGAAAAGGGCAGACTTTCACTATGCTTGCTTGCTTGCTTGCTTGCTTGCTTGCTTGCTTGCTTGCTTGCTTGCTTGCTTGCTTGCTTAGTCATTTTCCCGCCTTTCGCTTCCATTGTCAAGACCTCTTTCTGCAAAACTATACACAATTATGCTACCACAAAATCCGCTATTTTTCAAGCGGTCAAAGCAAAATCCTGTAAATGCGCGCGCTGCGGTTTTCACGCTATTTTCGGGGGCTGCACGAAACGGCAAGCAGGGCAGGTGTGCCCACACCTGCTATTTTTGCGTGGCCGGGGGCACCGCAAAAATGCTTGTTGGGGAGATCCCCAAACCCGCCGGACTTCTGGACACTTTGTCCAGAAGTCCTTGTTGTCTGCGGCCCCGGCGCTATCGCTCCTGGGCCTTGTTCCGCTCGTCCGTGTGGCCGAGCAAACAGTCGATGTTCCCCTTGACCGCCACAGCCTCCCGCATATCCGCCTGGGCCTTGCGGTATTCCGCATAAAGAGCTTTTTTCTTTTCCGCCAGCTCCCGCCGCCGCTTTTTCAGCGCGTCCATCTTCGGGAGCTTCGCCCCGCCCAGCAGGTCGCTCATGGCGGCCTTTGCCGCCCGGTAGTCAGAAAGCTCCGCCTCATGCTGGGCCAGATATTTTCTGCTATACCGGGCCGCCTTGTAACCATCGAACACAGGCCGCGTCTTTGCATACTGTACCACCGCCCCCATGAGCTGGGCCGTGTGGGAGAGCGCCGCCTCGGTGTCCCGCAGTTCCCCGGCCAGCTTGTGCGCCCGATCCACCGCCGCCTCGGTGCTGGCTGACAGCGCCGCATAGTCCGTCAGCCCATGCTCCCGGAGATACAGGAGCGCGGCGGCCATCTGCTTTAGGTTATAGACCTTGGCCCACCGCTCGTAGGCCGGGCCCTTGCCCTGGGCCAGACGGTTTTGAATGTCGATGATGAGATCGACACGCCGGGGCGGGGGCGGGCCCTCCTGGGGCAGCTCCGGGATCGGACGCTCCCCGGCGATCACCGCCCGGATGTCCTCCGGGTCAAAGCCGGGGCCCAGGGTGGACGAGCGCAGGCGGGTGGGCTTATCCTGCCCAGGGGCAAGAAAGGAAATGACACCGCCCCGGCCACGCTTCACCGCAAAGCCGGACTCCTCCATGAGCCGCAGGAACGCCGCAAAGTCGGCGGGGCGTTTCCCCAGGGCCTCCACAACGGCAAGCCGCACCCGCTGCTGGGCCGAGGGCGGGCGCTCCCCGATCCATTGTCCATAGTGGAGAAAGCGACCCTTGCTGTGGAGCTTCGGGTTTTGGATCACGGACAGGTCATGCTCCAGGCATACCCGGTCAGAGAGCCGCCGCAGGGCTGCCGCCGATCTGAAAAAGTCCCGGAATTTCCCGGTATAGTCCAGGGTGGTGGAATTGTAGTAAATGTGATTGTGGATGTGCTGGCGGTCTGTGTGGGTGGCGACGAAAAAGGCGTGTTTCCCCTTTGTCCAGCGCATAGCCGTTTCATAGCCCACCCGGTTTGCCTCCTCCGGGGTGATCTCCCCAGGGCGAAAGGACTGCCGGATCTGATAGCACAGCACATCCGCATCCCGGCGCTGCTCCCGGCCTGTGGTTGCCTTGTACTTTGCCTTTGCCAGCAGGAACTCGGCGTCGGCGGTACGGTAGTCGCACTCATAGGCGGAAATCAATTCGCCGCCCTGGGTTTTCTCCGGGTTTTGTCCATAGTCGAAACGATCCTTTAAGGACTGCGCGATGGTTTCCCCCTTGCTGATATGGTGGGGCATGATCCGCGTTGTGGCCGTAGCCTCTTCGGTCAGAAGCTCTATCTTTCTCCAATCCTGGATCTGCACAACGGCTATCTGGTCAGCTACACTATTTCCGAGCGTCCGATTATGAGCATGGTGACAACAATGCTCACAAAAGCCTTTGAAACAATCCCGGATGGAACAGGATTAATCCTTCATTCCGACCAGGGTTGGCAGTACCAGCACAAGCAGTACCAGCAGATGCTGAAAAGCAAGGGTATCCGACAGAGCATGAGCCGCAAAGGAAACTGCCTGGACAATGCTGTCATGGAAAATTTCTTTGGCTTACTCAAAAGTGAGTTGCTGTATCTGCAAGAATTCAAATCTATGGAACACTTCAAGGGGGAACTGCTGGACTACCTGGACTACTACAACAACCGTCGCATCAAGGCAAAGCTGAAGGGCTTGCCGCCTGCAATTCACAGACAGCAAGCCCTCTCGGTTGCTTAAACAATTTTTACTTTCAAATATTGTCTAACTTTTTGGGGTCACTTCATTCTGCGACAGGCCCTTTATGTGCTGTCATTACTCCATTCTGCGGTAGCCGTGCTTTTCTTCATGACCAAGCAGATAAAGGAACGCAAAGGCCGGGATACGGATCAGATCTTTTCCACTTTTTGTATTGAGGACGCCGAAATCATTGGCGGTTTTGGTCACCACGATGGAGGCTGCAGCCTCGCCGCTCAACTCTACGATGGCGGAATCATCTGGTATGGGGGCACCCTCCCGATACTTCACTTCAATGAGGATGTTCTTGGAATTGGAGTATTCCACGACAACATCGATTTCCTTTCCCCGCTTGCCACCACGATAGAATCCCACCGATGCGGCCTGCTGATAATAAAATGCGGCCACATGCTTATAAACGGCCGTTTCCACAACCTTTCCCATTTCCACCGGGTCGCTCAGCATGGAATCATCCATCAAAACCGCATTGCGGATGGCCGCATCGGCAATATAGATCTTGGGACTGGCTTTGAGGACCTTTTTCCCCGCCATATTAACCGGCCAACTCTGATAAATCAGGTTGGCACTTTCCAAATAGTCAATATAATTTTCGATGGTAGGTCTGGAAACGCCATTCAGTTCCTTTGCAATGGCTTCGATAGAAACGATCTCAGAAGAAACATTGCAGAGATATAGGAAGATACGCTCCAATTCTGTTGCGTTGCGGATCTTGTAAAGGGATGGCAGGTCCCGCTTGAGTACTTTGTCCACCACATCCTCCCGCATGACTTGCTGGGCCAAGATGTCGTTGTCGGCCAGGGCCAGTTCGGGGAAGCCGCCCACTTGCAGATAGCGGTTAAAGTGGTTCTGCACCTTGGAGAGCTGCAGCATGATCTGAGTGCGTTCCTGCTGGGTCTTATACAGAAGCGGGGTGATCTTCAAATCGTCCGGCAGGTCGGGGCGATCCACATTCAGCAGTTCACAATATTCATAGAAAGACAGCGTGGGGACCTGGATGGCCGACCACCGCCCGGCGCCGCTCTCCTGGCTCCCCTTGACCAAAACCGGACTGGCCGAGCCGGTGGCTACCACTTTGGTGTCCGGCCGCATATCGTAGATCGCCTTCAGCCATTTGTCCCAATCCTGCGCATACTGGATCTCGTCAAAAAAGTAGTAGACATCTTGCTCGGGATAGATATTTTCGTGATAGCACTCCAGGATCTCGTTCATGGCGCTCAGCTTCAGCATGGGATGATCCATGGAGATAAAGACGATCTTCTGAGGCGGCACACCACTTTGGAGCAAAGCCTCGATCATCTGGTACTGTATGGTGGTCTTTCCCACCCGTCTTGTTCCGGTTAAAACCACTGTGCGCCGGATGTCCGTTTGATTCAGGCGTTTCATGGCCTCATAAAAGGCGAACCGTTTATAGGTTTTGGACAGTTTCGGGTTTACGACTCCTGTTTTCCACCAGGGGTTGTAGGAGACCAGCACTTTCAGCAGTCCTTCCTTGCTGATGATAGCCATGCAGCCACCTCCTTCCATAATAGAATAGCTCTAATTTTCATATTTGTCAATAAATATTATAAGTATACTTATAATAAAATACAGCTAATATTGATAATTACGCTGCTATACTATCCAGAGTGTGGTGTTATTATACCATGTCATTCAGGATCATAGCACTGCCAAACTGCCAACGAGGCAGCCCTTCTGCTATAAGAGCAAATTGGCAGTAAATTGGCATGGTTTTGCTATTGAACCGGGAATCTCTATATGTTACACTAAATATGCTTAAAACCATGTTCAAAACCAAATATCGTCCGGCACAAACGCTATCCAGCGTTTTTTGCGCCCGGAACAACAAGCAGCACCCGAACCGTTCGGGTGCTGTTTTTGTTTCCAAAAATGAAGGAGGTCTTGTCTTGAAACAAACGCAATCGCCGCCCCGCTCCCCCGCCGGCCGCCGCCGTGGACTGAAGTCTGTCCTTGGCCACACCTGGCTGGCCGCCAACCTGGCCCTGCTCACCGCCATGCCCGCCTCGGCTACCGGCGTCACCATCTGGCAGAAAGCCAGCGACGTGATGAAGGACGTCTACAACAAGATTCTGGGCATCTCTACCGTGGCGGCCGTGGTGACCGCCGCCGTGGCCCTGCTGCTGATGAACTTCTCCCGCTCCGGCCGGACGGTGGATGAATCCAGGGCCTGGCTCAAACGCATCATCATCACCTGGGCCATTCTCAACAGTCTGGGATTCATCATGGCTTACATCACGCCCTTCTTCAGCGGCGGCCAGTGGACCGGCTGAGCCATGGGCATCTTAGACGGCATCGTCGCGTGGATCGCGGAACAGGTCATGCACGGCCTTGATCTGATCAACACCTCGGTTCTGGGCGCTCTGGGCTGCAATATGGACGTATTTCTGCGCTATTTCCCGGCGGCAGAGACCATGTATGAGCTGCTGGTGGCGCTGGCCATCGGCCTGATCCTGCTGCTCTGGATCTGGAACCTGTTCAAAAACTACTGGCTGGGGATGGGCGCCGAGGCGGAAGACCCGGTCAAGCTCACCCTCCGGGCGATCATCTTCATTCTGCTGGCCTATTACAGCAATCAGATCGTGGACCTGGCCCTGGAGATCGGCGGCACGCCCTATCAGTGGATCCTCAATTCCGCTCTGCCCGCCCTGGACTTCGCCAGCTTCAACTCCGCCATGCTCACCATCGTCGGCGTCTGTGCCAGCGGCGCCGTGACCCTCATCGTCCTGATCCTGGTGCTGATCCTGGCCTGGAACTATATCAAACTGCTGTTTGAAGCGGCAGAGCGGTACGTGCTTCTGGGGGTACTGGTCTACACCGCCCCGGTGGCCTTTGCCATGGGAGCGGCACAAAGCACCTCCGGCATCTTCAAAAGCTGGTGCCGGATGCTGGGCGGCCAGATCTTCCTGCTCCTGATGAACGCCTGGTGCCTGCGGCTGTTTACCAGCATGGTGGGCTCGTTCATCGCCAATCCCTTGTCAATCTAGGAGGCACGCTGTGAAATTATCCCGAACTCTGTTTTCCGCATTCACTGTTCTGCTCCTGTGTGCCATGGCCCTCACCATCACCGCCGGCGCCATTGAGGAGAGCGAAGTGGAGGCCGCGGTAAGCGCCACCAGCAAGGAAACGGTCAGCGGCAATGTGCTGATCTGGTTCTTCTGCGCCGTGGGCTTTCTGAAGGTCTCCCAAAAAATCGACAGCTTCCTGTCCAGCCTGGGGGTCAACGTAGGCCATACCGGCGGCTCCATGCTGGCGGAGGCCATGATCGCCGCCCGGGGTGTGTCCATGGCGGCCGGTTTGGGCGGCAAGATCATCGGGTTTGGCCGGGGTTCCGCCGGAAAGTCCGGCGGAAGCGGCCCCTCCGCCGGAGACTCCGGCTTTCTGCGGGGCGGACTGGCCGGCGTGATCAGCCGCAAAATCACCAGTGACGCCGCCAAAACCGCCGCCAGCACCACGGAACGGGTGGCTGAAACGCCCCCCACCGGCCGCGGTGGAGAGACCATACACACCCACACCTCCGGCCCCATGGGAACGGAAGCCGGCCCGGCTCCCACACAGCCCCCCGGGTCGGACACACAGGCCGTTCCCTCGGATCACACCGCTGCCCACGTCCAGACTGCCACAGATGGCCACAGCGATACCCACGTTCAGACTGTTGCGGGTGACCACAGCGATACCCAAGTTCAGACTGTCTCATCGGATCACTCTGCCGCCGAGACTCACATCATTTCCGCAGACCACACCGCTGCCGAGACTCAAACTGTCTCCGCAGACCACAGCGTCACCGATATCCAAACCGTCTCCGCGGATCACACTGCCGACCACACTCAGGCCCTCTCGCGGGAGCATGGCGCATCCCACGTTCAAACGGTGAAGGCGGACCATACCGCCGCGGAGAGCCAGGCCGTCACAGAAACCCACAGTGTTTCTGATGCCCAAACCCTTTTGACAGACCGCTCCCCCGCCGAAGCACAGGTCATTTCGGCGGAGCAAAGCGCCGCCGGGGTCCACACTGTGATGACGGACCGGGCAGACGCCCCTTCCGCCGACAGCCGGCAGTCTCCCGCCGTCCGGGCGGATCATACCACGGTACAAAATACCGGCGTCAGCTCCTCCGCGCAAACCAACCACAAAACCGTCCAGCACAACACCAGCCTGGGCGGCAAGCTCTTCTTCCACTCCATGCAGTCCGGCGGCGCCTTTGCCAGCCAGGTGATCGGCAGGGTAGCCACCGGTGAGATCCGCTCTGAGGGTACCATCTCCGGCCCCTTTGCCGCCCAGGCCCTGTCCTGCTACACCGGGCTGACCGCCCAGGGCAACGCCGCCCCGGAAATCCGATACGCCGATGTGGAAATGGGCGGCGGACGGATCACCGGCACCGAATACTCTCCCGAGTATCCCCAGGGCATCCCCTTCGGGATGTACCACACCCAGCAATACACCCGGCCCCAGGGCCCCCACCAGCGGATCACCACCGCCGACGGCGCCGGCTGGTACAAGGAATACGGGGCGGATACCGTGTCTTCCACGCCCTACCAGGCCCCCGACGGTGAGATCAGTTCTCAGAAAACCATCGTCAAGCGGCTGCCTGATCCGCCCAAGCGGAAGGACCGTCTGTAAGGAGACCACGCCATGAAATCAGAAGATCACGAGCTCTATGTGATACCCCCCAATTTTATCGAGGGCGGCACCCTGCTGGGCGGCGCGTTCAAGGTCCGCAACGTCATCGAGGCGGGCATTCTGGGGGCGGTGACAGGTCTGCCCATTCTCAATCTGTCCCTCTCTCTCACCACCCGGATCATCCTGCTTTGCGTGACCGCCCTGCCCCTGGCTCTGCTGGCCCTCATCGGGATCAACGGCTCCAGCTTGTCCGATTTTTTCCTGCTGTGTCTCAGCTTCCTGCGCAATCGCAGAGTGCTGGGCAAAAAAGCGGAGGGCGGCGGCAAGCGTGGGAAGAACAAGCTGCTGCCCAGCTGGGCCAGAGACCGCGGCGGCCAGGAAAAGGGGCAGTCCCTGTCCAAAAGCCGGAACCGGCTCTCCATTGATCTGAAAGGGCACAGGATCGACCGTTTCAAAACCTTTCTGGCGGATGAGGCGGGAGCGCCCCTCAACCCGCTGGCCCAATATATTCCCATCGAGAAGGTAGAAAACGGCATCCTCTACACCAGGGATCACCGGTATGTCAAACTGGTGGAGGTGGTTCCGGTGAACTTCCTGCTGCGCAGCGCCCGGGAGCAGCGGAATATCATCTATTCCTTCATCAGCTACCTGAAGATCTCACCGGTGAAGCTCCAGTTCAAAGTGCTGAGCAAACGGGCGGATATCAACCGCCACCTGGATTCCGTCCGCAAGGAGTTCCAGGCGGAGACCGACCCCCGCTGCCGGGCCCTGCAGGAGGACTATCTGAAGCTGATCCAGCGGCTGGGCTCCCGGGAGGCCATCACCCGTCGGTTTTTCCTCATCTTTGAATATGAGCCGTTGCCCGGCGCCCGGCGGGGCAGCGAGGAGTCCGAGGCCATCGCCTCCCTCCAGACTGCCGCCCGGACCGCGGCCAACTATTTGCGCCAGTGCGGCAACGAGGTGCTGCTGCCGGAGGAGGAAGACCAGGCCACGGCGGAGATCTTATACCATATCTTCTGCCGGGCAGAAAGCAGCGTCCGCCCCTTTGCCGAAAAGGCCGAGGAGGTGCTGGCCCGCTATCTGGCCGCCGGCCGGAGCGTGGAACACATCCCCAGCAACGAGTTTTACGCTCCCGGAGAGATCGACTTTACCCACAGCAGGTACCTCCGGGTAGACGGGCTGTACTGTGCCTGGCTTCTGGTGCCCTCCGGCGGCTATAAAACCCAGGTGCCCGCCGGGTGGCTGAGCCTGCTGGTCAACGCCGGAGACGGCATCGACCTGGATATGTTCCTCACCCGCCAGCCCAAGGACCGGATGGTCCGCAAGCTGGGCCAGCAGCTGCGCATCAACCGCAGCCGCATCAAGGAGACCAGCGACACCAACACCGACTTCGATGACCTGGACGGAGCCATCCGGAGCGGATATTTTCTGAAAGACGGCCTGAGCAACAACGAGGACTTCTACTTCCTCAATCTGCTGGTCACCGTCACCGCCGCCACCCTGGACGATCTGGAGTGGAAAATCGCCGAACTGAAAAAGCTGATGATATCCCGGGACCTGGATGTACAGACCTGCTCCTTCTGTCAGGAGCAGGCCTTTTTATCCGCCATGCCTCTGGCCAGCCTGGAGCGCAGGCTGTATGAACGCTCCAGGCGCAACGTCCTCACCCTGGGTGCGGCCAGCTGCTACCCCTTTACCAGCTACGAGATGTGCGACGACAACGGCATCCTGCTGGGGGTCAACAAGCACAACAACTCCCTGATCGTGGTGGATATCTTCGATTCCCAGGTGTACAAAAACGCCAATATCGCCATTCTGGGCACCTCCGGCGCGGGCAAGACCTTTACCCTCCAGCTTATGGCCCTGCGGATGCGCCGCCGGGGCATCCAGGTGTTCATCATCGCTCCCCTGAAAGGCCATGAGTTCCACCGGGCCTGCGCCAACATCGGCGGGGAGTTCATCTCCATTTCCCCCGCCTCCCGCAGCTGCATCAATATCATGGAGATCCGGAAGGCGGACAAATCGGTGGACGATCTGCTGGATGGGCCGGGGGCGGAAAAGTCCCTGCTGGCCGCCAAAATCCAGCAGCTCCATGTCTTTTTCTCCCTGCTCATCCCCGACATGAACCACGAGGAGCGCCAGCTTCTGGACGACGCCATGATCCGCACGTATGCCCGGAAGGGCATCACCCACGCCAACGAAACCCTGGAAGACCCGGAGCACCCCGGCCGCTACCGGGAGATGCCCATCCTGGGGGATCTCCACCAGGTCCTGCTGGAGTCCCCGGAGACCAGGCGGCTGGCCAATATCCTCAACCGCCTGGTCAACGGTTCCGCCCGCTCCTTCAACCAGCAGACCAATGTATCCCTGGACAACAAATACACGGTGCTGGATATCTCGGAGCTCACCGGGGATCTGCTGACGGCGGGCATGTTCGTGGCCCTGGACTACGTGTGGGACAAGGCCAAGGAAAACCGCACCGCGGAAAAGGCCATCTTTATCGACGAGTGCTGGCAGCTCATCGGGGCCAAAAGCAACCGGCTGGCCGCCGAATTTGTGCTGGAGATCTTCAAGATCATCCGTGGCTACGGCGGCAGCGCCATCTGCGCCACCCAGGACATCAATGACTTTTTCGCCCTGGAGGACGGCAAGTTCGGCAAGGGCATCATCAACAACGCCAAAACCAAGATCGTGCTCAACCTGGAGGACGAGGAGGCCCAGCGGGTCCAGAGCATCCTGCGCCTGTCCGAGGCGGAGGTGATGGAGATCACACACTTTGAGCGAGGCAACGCCCTTATCAGCACCAACAACAATAACATCGCCGTGGAGATCAAATGCAGCCAGCTGGAAAAGGAGCTCATCACCACCGACCGCCGGGAGCTCCAGGCCCTGCTGGCCGTCGGCTCCCACCCGGAAAGGAGGCCCCGCTGTGAAAACCCGTGAAGCCCTCTACCGCCAGGAGGCCGCCGGCATCCTGCGGGATCTGTGCATGTACCGGGCGCTCACCGAAGCCCAGCTGCTGCGGCTCTACCCCGGCAGGCAGGACAAGGTGAAAAATCTGCTGTCCTATCTGGTCCGGCAGGGCCGGGTCCGCAGGGTTGGCGAGACCTATTTCCCCGCCGGGCAGTCCCTCGACTCTGCCGACCCGGCCCTGACCGCCTCGGTCTGGGTCCTGCTGGATTTCATCGACCAGGTGGAGTTCCACGCCGCCGGGGACTACCCCGCCACCCTCATCTTTTTCGCCGGCGGCCAGGTCTACGAGATCGTCCGGGCTGCCCCGGGCAAGGAGGAGTGGATCAACCGCCTTTTGGAGCACGCGGAAGAACACGCCTCCCAGTTCATCGTCCTGGTGGACGGCCCGGAGCAGATCCCCCTGATCCGCATCCCCAATGTACGGGGGTTCTGCACCGTCTCCCCCCAGGGGACGGTGCAATATTATCAGACAGAAGGAGCGTGTATATGAATCGAGCCATCCTGTCCCAACGGATCGTCTCCATCCTGGCGGAGGTGGAACGGCTGAACCGGGCGCTGTACGCCATGAACGGAATCGATCTCCAGCGCAATTCCCATCAATACGAGCTGCTGTCCACCGACGCCGCCCTCCGGGGGGAGCGGATCGCCTGCCGGCTGCGGCACCTGGTCTACACCACCACCGCGATCAAAAAAGAGAACTACCTCACCTCCGCCGCTGTCATGCAGGGTATCCAGATCCAGGCGGAGGACGGCATTCTGGAGATCACCCTGCCCGGCCTGCTGCCCAAGCGGCGGCAGGGGGAAAGCGCAGAATATCTGCTGGACCCCTTCCGCACCGCCCTGGCCCGGTATACCCGGCAGCATCCCGCGCCCAGGCTGGCCCACTGCGTGGTGTGCTTCTCCCACGTCTACTGCCGGGAGCTGCCGGAGCGCCGGGTCCGGGACTATGACAATCTGGAGTGGAAGCAGTTTCTGGACGTAGCCGCCTCTTTCCTGCTGGCAGACGACAGCGGCCTGCTGTGCGACGCCTACCACACCACCGAGCTGGGGCCCCGGGACTGCACCCGTATCTCCATCATGTCCGGCGACCGCTTCCCCCAGTGGCTATCCCGGCGCCGGAACGCCTGAGCGCCATGTCCCATTTTCAGCCGATCCGTCCCGCTTCCTTTGGGACGTGGGGCGAAAGGCCCGGATCCCTGTGTTTTCCGGCATTGGGCCGGCCCAGGCATCGCCGGATTTTACCCAAGTTATAAAGCCCTACGGTAACGCGCTTTTCATAAGGAGTTGATCGTGATGGGCCACAGCCCCCGCCGCCTGCCGGCGCCGGATACGCTGGCCGACCAGCTGCTCACCCTGACCGCCGTCTGCGGGGAGTTCCCGGCGGCACAGCTTTCCCGGCTGAACGGCGGGCCGGCTTATCTCAAAAATGTGGTCAAGGCCCTCAAGGGAGCCGGCCTGCTCAAAACCTACTACCGGGACAGCACCCGGGGCTATCGCCTGACCGCCGCCGCCAAGCGTCTGATGCTGGAGCGGCAGCCGGACCGGCTCAGGCCCTACCTGACCGGCCGGTCCGAGCCCAACACCCTGAAAAGCGAGCTGCCCCGCCGCCTCCGGCTCCACCGGATGGCCGAGGTGCTGGTGACCATGCGCCTGGCCGGCATCCCCGCCCTGCGCTGGGAAAAGCCTCCGCTGTTCCAGGCCGCTCCGTCCGCCCATTGGGATCACCCGCTCCCCCTCTATTACTCCTCCAGGGAGCTCAAAGAGCTGGAGCCTCTGGGTATGAAAATCAAAAACTCCAGGGCCACCGGCATCCTGCTGACGGATGGCGGTATTGTTCTGGTCTACAATACGGCGGACGCCCAGATGAAGTGGGAGTACAAATCGGAACTGCGGCTGAAGGCGCTGCTCCAGACAGAGCTGTGCCGCGGACAATGGGGCGGGCAGACGGTGGGCACAGAGATCATCGCCCTGGTGTTCGGCTCCGGCATGGAGCAGGTCATCCCCATTCTAGACGGCTCCAAAGGGGCCGGACACAGTTACTATGTGCTGGACGGCGATCTGGACCACTTCTATTTCCTGCCCAGCGACCACCGGGGCGAGGTGCTGGTGTGGCTGCTGTGCGACTCCGCCTGTCGGGCGGACCTGGACGATATCCTCCGCCAGAACCTGGCCCCGCCCACCCCCGCCTGTCCGGCGGACCACGACGCCAGCACATGGGACGGCCTGCCGGTGCTCTTTGCCTATCTCTGCGATATGCCCCGTATCCGCAAATTCGACACCGCCCTGGAGCTGCGGGGGATGGACGGCGCGCTGATCTGCTTTGACTTCCAGGCCCCCGCCCTCCGGCAGGTCTGCGGCCCCCGGATCACCCTCCAGAGCGTTGACTTTGATGCGTATGAAAGGAGTGTTTTCCATCACCCCTAAGAAGATCCTTCCCCTGCTGCTGGCCGGTCCCGCCGCCCTGCTGGCCCTGCTGTACGGCAGCGGGTATCTGTCCCAGCTCATTTCCAACTACCAGGACTGGTCCGCCGCCGGACAGCTCCCCGGCACCGCGCCCCCGCTCCCCGATCCCCATTTCGCCGTCTGCCTGTCCTCCGCCTTCCGCCTGCCCTACGGGCTCTATGGTCTGGGGCTGTGCGCGGCCGCTCTGGCTCTGCTCATTCTGATGGTCATGCGGATGGGCAGCGGCGACGCCGGGGCTTACGACAGCCGGCGCAACCTCACCTATTCCGACAAGGGCACCTACGGCACCGCCGGTTTCATGGATCGCCGGGAACTGCGGGAGGTGCTGGACCTGACGCCTGACGTCCGGAAACACCACGGGATCATCCTGGGGGAACTGGACGGGCAGGTGGTCTGCGTACCGGAACAGACCGGGTTCAACGGCAATCTGGCGGTATACGGCGCCTCCGGCTCCAAAAAGACCAGGGCCTTCTGCGTCAACATGATCCTCCAGTGCGCCGCCCGGCGGTCCAGCATCATCATCACGGACCCCAAAAGCGAACTCTATGAAAAAACCAGCGCCTATCTGCGGGACAAGGGCTACACCGTGAAGGTGTTCAATCTGGTGACCCCCACCGCTTCCGACTCCTGGAACTGCCTGTCCGAGATCCGGGGCCAGGAGCTGATGGCCCAGCTGATCTGCGATGTGATCATCAAAAATACCGGCAGTGAGCGGGGCGACCACTTCTGGGACAGTGCGGAGCTCAATCTGCTCAAAGCCCTGGTTCTCTACGTGGAGGGGTGCTTCCCGCCGGACAGGCGGAACATGGGCCAGGTCTACCAGCTGCTGGCCAGCAGTTCGGATCGGGAGCTCAACGCTCTGTTCGACGTGCTGCCGGTCAGCCACCCCGCCAAGGCCCCCTACAGCATTTTCCGCCAGTCCTCGGAAAGCGTCCGGAGCGGGGTCATCATCGGGCTGGGTTCCCGGCTCCAGGTGTTCCAAAACCAGGACATCCGCCACATCACCGGCTATAACGAGATCGACCTGGAGCTGCCCGGGAAGGAGCCCTGCGCCTATTACTGCGTCACCAGCGACCAGGACAGCGCCTTTGACTTCCTCTCCTCCCTGTTCCTCTCCTTCACCTTCCTCCGCCTGGTACGCTACGCCGACGAGCGCTGCCCCGGCGGAGCCCTGCCGGTACCCGTCCATGTGCTGGGAGAGGAGCTGTGCGCCTGCGGCGTGATCCCCGACCTGTCCCGGAAGATCTCGGTCATCCGCTCCCGGAACATCAGTATGTCCTGCGTGTTCCAGAACCTGGCCGGGCTCCAGAACCGCTATCCGTACAATCAGTGGCAGGAGATTCTGGGCAACTGCGACGTACAGCTCTTCCTGGGCTGCACCGATGCCCTGACGGCGGACTTCATCTCCCAGCGCACCGGCGAGGCCAGCATCCGCGTCACCAGCCAGGCCAGACATCTGGGCACCTGGCGGGTGTCCAATTACACCCCGGAATACCGGGAGACCAGCGGCGTAGGCAAGCGCAGGCTGATGACCATGGACGAGGTGCTGCGCCTGGATGTGGACCGGGCGCTGGTGATCCTCCGGGGCAAAAAAGTATTGGAGGTAGAAAAATACGACTACTCTAAGCATCCCGAATCCAAAAAGCTGCGGCCCGCCAAAGCGGCGGACCATGTGCCCGCCTGGCGGGGGACCGTTCCCCCGCAGGCCTGCGCCGCCCCGCCTGCCCCGTCCGCCCCCAGGTCGGCGTCCCGCCAGGCCGGACGGGCGTCCCAGCGGATCGTCAGCGCAACCAAAAACGCCATTATGAAGCAAAAGGAGGATTAACGCCTATGTCTATGAACAATCCATTCCCCCAGGAGGCGGAGACCCTGCGGCCCGATCAGGAACCGGACCTTCCCGCAAGCGCACCCGGTTCCCTTGAGGGCTCTCCGGAACCCCCGTCCCCCGCCCAGGCTGACCCGCCGCCCCTTGCGGAGGAGACCCTGCCTCCCGCCGGGCGCGCTGTTCCCCGGGCTCCGGAAACCCGGACAAGCCAGGACGCGCCTGTGCTTACCATTGACGCCGGGGACCACGTGGAGACCCAGTGGGAGCGGGACGAACTGGTGTGGCACGCCCTCCGCACCTCCCACATCACCGGCCGCATCCTGACCGGCACCCTGGACGGGGTGGAGCGGACGGAATCGGGCATGACCATCGCCGTGGTGATCTATCAGGGGTTCCGGGTGGCCATCCCCCTGAAGGAGATGCTGTTCCAGCCTGAACCCATTCCCCACGGGGCAGAGCATCGCGCCCTGGTGGAACGGCAAAACCGTATCCTGGCCTCCATGCTGGGGGCGGAGATCGACTTCATCGTCCGGGGCCTGGACAAGAACACCCGCAGCGTGGTGGCCAGCCGCCGGGCGGCCATGCTCCGCAAGCGCCAGACCTTTTATCTGGACACGGACGACAACGGCCGGCCTCTGATCTATGAGGGCCGGGTGGTCCAGGCCCGGGTAGTGGGCGTGACGGACAAGCTGCTGCGGGTGGAGGTATTTGGCGTGGAGTGCGCCATTCTGGCCCGGGATCTGTCCGACGCCTGGATGGGGGATGCCAGGGACACGTACAGCGTAGGGGACCGGGTGCTGGTCCGGGTACGCACCATCGACAAATCCGACCCCAATTCCCTCTCCATCACGGCGGATGTCCGCAGCGTCAGCGGGGCCACCAGCCGGGACGCCCTGAAACAGTGCTCCCTCCAGTGCCGCTACGCCGGGCAGGTCACCGATGCCCGCAACGGGGTCATCTACATCCGGTTGCACAACGGGGCCAACGCCATCGCCCACACCTGTCTGGACCGGCGGCTGCCCGGCCGGCGGGACGAGGTCAGCTTCGCCGTCACCCGGCTGGACCAGGAACGGGGCGTGGCCGTGGGGATCATCACCCGGGTCATCAAACAGCATCTGTAGGAGCCGCCGGTATGAGGTATTTGTACCGGCCGTTTCTGGCCTTTCTGCTGGCCCTGGGGCTGGCCGCCAATGCCGCCGGGGCGGAGCTTCCGGAGCAGGTAGTGGTGGAAGACCGGAACGGCAGCCAGCGTCTGATCAAAACCTTCGTGGTCTCACCCCAGACCGACCCGGACTCTCTCAGGGAAGACCCCTTCCTCTATGAGGGCCGCACCTACACCTGGGCCTATACCACCAAGGAGGAACACACCGCTCTGGATGTCAAATCGGTGACGGAAACCGTTACGGTGGAGACCCAGGAGGATGATCTGGCCTCCATCCTGATGGAACTGGACTCTGTCATTCCCTATGACCAGGACGGCTATACCGGGGAGCTCATCCTGGACCACACCGCCCTGGACATCCAGGCGGCTGGCCACGAGGAGCGGTACGGTACCCTGACAGACATCCAGGTGTTCTCTGACCTGCCCGGCAACGACGCCGGTCAGATCCCCGCCAGCACGGAACGGGACGGGGCCACCCTGCCTCTGGTCCATGTGGAGTGGCAGGAAGAAGCGCCGTCAGAAGAAGTCCCTGCCGTGCCCCGGTATCAGGCGGTGGCCATTTACGCCGCCACCACCAGCTACAGCGGCGCCACGGGTTATCTCACCACCGCACAGTACAGCGGCCAGGTCACAAACTCCGGCGTGGACAGCGTCACCTATACCGTGGTATACACCGGGCAGCCCGCGGAACCCGCGGCAGAGCCGGATATCCCCTTTTCGTTTTCCCTTCTGCCTGTGCCGTCCATAGTCCTGGCCTCCGTGCCCTTGGCGGCGGCACTTATGAGTCTGGTCCTGGTCTGTCTGCGCCGGCGGACCAATGTCCGGGTCTACATCCCCAGCGGCAGGCCCAGGGACTGGCGGCTCATCGCCCGGTTCCGAACAGACGCCGCCCACCCCTCAATCGATCTGCGGACGGTGGAACCCTGCCCCGACGGCATGGTGGCGGTGGAACTCAGGCCCAGACTGGCAAGACGGCTGGCGAACCAGACCTTTACGGTTCGCTGGACACAAGGGGAGCACCGCTACACCGTCCGCGGCGGCCGGGCGGGAGACTGGCACACATTCAGAATCGATCAGGAGGACGATCCAGCCCATGAAACACACGATCCACCTCAAAAATCCTGACGCCCGCCGGGAGGGATAGGCCATGGCAGAACATAAGGAAGATCAGAACAGCCTGCTCCGCTCCGCCAGCGCCGCCCACACCGTACTCAGCGCGGTCAAGACCGGCAAGGCCGTGGCCGGAGCCGCCAGGGGCGCTGCCGCCGGGCCCTTCGGCGCCGTGCTGGGGGCTGTGGTCCAGTCCCGGCACACCATCGCCAAAGCCTGCGCCGCGGCCGCGGCGCTGCTGGCCCTCCCCCTTCTCTTTCTGCTGATGCTCCCCGCCCTCATCTTCGGCGGGCTGGCCGACGCCTTTTCCGGGGACTCGGAGCAGCCGGTGCTGAACGACGAGACCGTCATCTCCGATGAAATGACCCGAATCACCGCCTCCATCCAGACGCTGCTGGGGGAGGGCATCGACGACGTGACCCAACGGATCCAGGCGGATTTCAGTGGCACCGGCGGGGAGCACTATGAGATCGTCAACCCCTATGCGGAAAACCTGCTGAGCAACACCAACATCCTCATCGGCCAATACTGCGCCTCCATGGACCAGGACTGGGAGAACATCTCCCTGGAACATATGGAAGCCACCATCCGCCGGGGCAAGGAGCATCTGTATACCTACACCATGACCACCGAGACCCGGGTGACCGAGGATGATCCCACCACACCGGAGGACGAAAGCGGGTCGGAAACCTGGTATGTCTACACCATCGTGTACCAGGGGGAGGCCTACTTTGCCGACCAGATCTTCCATCTGTCCCAGGATCAGAAGGAGATCGCGGAGGATTTCGCGCAAAACCTCAGCCAGTTCCTGGGGGACGGCACCTATCAGGGCATCCACTCGGAGGACGCCGTCAACGGCATCCCCGCCCTGGGCCAGATCCGCTTCACCGACGGCGCCACGCCGGTGGTCTACTACAATCAACTGGATCAGCGGTACGCCTCCCAGCCCTACGGCACCGATCACATCGGCGGCTACGGCTGCGGCCCCACCGCCATGGCCATTGTGGTATCCTCTCTGACCGACGATCTGGTGGACCCGGTGGAGATGGCCCGGTGGGCCTATGAGCATCATTACTGGTGCAGCAAAAGCGGCTCCTTCCACGCCCTGATCCCCAACGCGGCCAAAGCCTGGGGGCTCCCCGTGGAGGGCTGTACCCCCTCGGAGCCCCAGCGTCTGGTGGACGCCCTGAGCCAGGGCAAGCTGGTGGTGGCCCTGATGACCAAGGGGCACTTCACCTCCGGCGGCCACTTCATCGTGCTCCGGGGCGTCCAGGGAGACAAGATCCTGGTGGCGGATCCCTCCAGCTACACCCGCAGCCAGAAGGCCTGGGACCTGTCCATCATCCTCAACGAGGCCAGCCGCCGGGCTGCCGCCGGCGGGCCCTTCTGGATCATCGGATAAAAAAGCGGCCAGCGCCCCGCTGACCGCTTGCCACCCCTCAGGTGGAAAACCCGGTATGATCCTGTCTGCAATCCAGCACAGCGTCCAGATAGACCCGGTCCTCCCCGATGGTGAACAAAGCCTTGTACCATTTGCAGAACAGCGCTTTTCGGTAAACGCCCTCCGGCAGGTTGTAGTCTTCTTCGGGCGGGAACTGGAAGGGCCTGCTCTCCAGGGCATCCAGGATCTCCTCAAATTCCCGCACCAGCCGCCGGGCTGCGGGCACGCTGACCTGTGCCAGAAACCGGGCGTGCCGCACCAGCATCTCATCCGCCCGCCGGGATACGACCACGGTATACTTACCCACCGCGCTCGACCTCCCCGATCACCCGCTCCATATCCGCCAGCACCGTCCGGGCGTCCCGCCCCTGATAACCCCGCAGGCGCTCAGTCTGCGCCTCCAGCAGGTCGGCGTAAACCGTATTGCTGGACTGGAGGGAAAGGGACAGGGGAACCGACCGTTCCCTGACGATCTGTTTGAGAAACATGGTAAAGGCGCCGGACATGGTCATCCCCACCTGGGACAGGACCTCTTCGGCCTGACTCTTCAATGCGGAGTCCACCCGCATACTGATGTTGCAATCTCCTGGCATCGTTCTCACCGCTCCTTTCCCACAAATTGTACTGCAACGCATATACATTGTCAATCTCATAGGGAGTGCGGCCTTGCCGCTTTGGAGTTTTTACAAAATGTTCACAAAATAACCGGCCGTTTTTGTTCTGATCCGGTGCGTATTATTATGAGGGGATTTTTAGGAGGTCTTTCATGACAACAGCAGCTGCCCAAGCCCTGTGCGCCTTTCTCTCCTGCTGCGGCGGGAACTGGCGCAACGCCATGTTTCTTCCCTGTGATCCCTGCTGTCAGCCCTGTGAGAGGCGCCATGCAGGCCATCTCCTGACCGCGGACCGGGATGGCAAACCGGTGGTGTTCCCGGTTCATCGGCTGGAGGCCGCCCTGGGCCGGAGGATCGAGCCCGACGAGTGCGTCGGTTCCCTCAGCCGAGCTGCCTTTGAGGCGCTGTACGCCCGCTATCTCCAGTGGCAGCTGGACACAAGCACGGAATGCCCCCTGCTCCGGTTGAGCGGCCAGCCTTTCATCCCCTCGTCACTCTGATGATGGAAGGTGATCCACCCATGAAAAAAGTACATCTGACCTGTCCCAAATGCCACTCCAAGGCGCTGCTGCGCCCTGCCAGCGTCATTTTCGGAGACAAAGCCCCCGATCCCAGCGCCAAATACTATGTCTGCGCCAGATATCCCGCCTGCGACTGCTATGTCAGCGCCCACCGGCGCACCCACATGCCCATGGGCACCCTGGCGGACCCGGCCTTGCGAAAAAAGCGCAACCAGGCCCACCAGGCCCTGGACCGGCTCTGGCGGAGCGGCCTGATGAGCCGCACCCAGGCCTACCGGCTGCTCCAGCTCCACCTGGGCTTACCCCCTGAGGAGGCCCACATCGCGAAGTTTTCCATGGACCGCTGCGACCAGGTCATCGCTTTTTGCCGGCAGATCGCCAAGTCCGCCGGCCTGGCGTCGTAGTCCATACAAATTCATTTGGGAGGTATCTTATGCCACAGCACAGCTATTATACCGCCGTGGGGCACTATCAGTGCCGATCTACCGCCGCCGGGGACCGCTACCCCGTGGTGATCCGCAATGACAGGGTCTACGAGGTGGACCCCCAGGAGATGACGCTCTGGAGCTGCCTGGCCTGGCATCTGATGGAGTCCAGGCAGCTGGAGCGCGGCTACCACAGGCTGGAACGGGAGCTCCTGCCCGCGCCCAGGCGGGACTTTGAGACCTGCCTGTATCGTCTGCTCCACCGGGGCCTCATCGCTGCCGGCACCGGGGAGACCGCCCTGGACGCTCTCTACGATCTGTTCACCGGTCTGTACCCCATCCCCGTCCCTCAGCGTCTGCCGCTCCGCCTGGCAGCCTTCTTCAGCCTGTTCCTGACCCAGGGAGCCCCGCTCCCCGACGCCGTCCGGGTCTTTCGCCGGGACAAGCCCAGCCAGCAGGAACGTCTGGTTCTGGATCTGTCCCGGCAGGCGGTGCTCTCTGTCCCCGAGCTCATCAAGTGTGTGGAGCATCAGGTTTCCGACGTCTCCACCGAAAGCAAACTTTTGAGCGCCCTTTACGGCGACAGGGAGACCACCAGCGACAATCTGGGCTTCACCATGCGGCAGGCCCGGAGTATGGAACCCGTCACCATCGCTGTGGCCAACCTGTATCTGCGCAAGCAGCTCATCTTTGAGCAGGTGTGACCATGGAACCCTTTTCCCAATGGCCCCAGGCCCTCCAGCGGCGGTGGCTGGTCAATCTGGCAATCTGCGCCCTCTTTCCCCTGGCCGGCCTGGCCGCCTGGCTGGCCCTGGACGACCTGTTCCTCTTCGCCCTCAGCCTGCTTCTCTCCCTGGCCGTGCTGGTCCGGAGCCTGCTCTTCTACCGGGCGGCGGCCAGCCGGGCCTATGAAACCGTAGAGGGCGTGTGCATCGGGCTCAGGCGCCAGCCTCTGCGGGAGCAGCAGACCGTCCGGCTGCTCACCGCCCATGGATTGGAGCATACCCTGACCCTGGACAAGCGGACCCGGCTGCTGATCGGCAACCAATACCGGTTCTACTTCCAAAAGGCGGGGTTCGCCGGAGCGGAGCCGCTGCCGGAGCCGCTGCGGCCCCGGGATCAATTCCTGGGCATGGAGGACCTGGGGCCCTACAGGGCCGACAGGGCGCCGGACTCCGGCGGCCGTCAGGAAAACCCGGAGGATACCGGGCAAGGAGGTGAGCGCCCTCTCTGATCTTCTTCCGACCCATAATACAACATAATCACGACCAAACCGGAACGCCCTTGAGCTCTCTGTCTCAAGGGCGTTCTCCTGTCAAAAATGGAGGTACGATATGAAACACGTCCACAGGTTTCCCCGCAGGCTGACCGCCCTCTTCCTGGTCCTGGCGGTCACCCTCTCCCTGTTCCCCACAGCCTTCGCAGGCCAGGTGGACAGCTATCACGACCCCGCCGAACACTGGCAGCAGGCCCTGGACCGCACCGACGAGCTGGACGCCAACGCCGTGGTCACCCAGGAGACATTCTATTGCGCCAAGTGCGACATGGAGACCAGCTTTCTGGTGTACCGTACCCCGGAGTACACCCGCTCCGGGGAGACGGCCCTGAACCGGAACGTGAAATATTCGGACGGCATCTGTGCCGACGGCAAGACCCAGGGCAACCTGGATTCCGGCACCCCCGGCGTGAACGCCTACTACACCGGCCACCACTGGACCAAGGCCATCTGCCAGCACTGCGGCATGATCAACAGCAACATGGGCCTCACCGGCTATCCCTGCGGCCGGAACGTGTACTGGCTGTTCGACTGCTTTGAGGAATTCTACCAGGAGCTGTCCCAGGAGACCCAGGTCACCCAGGTGGACAGCCAGTACCATCAGGTCACCACCACCTCGGGCAGATACTGCGGATTCTGCTACGGCACCTTCAGCTCCAGCAGCGCCGCCCTGGAGCGGCACCACATGGACACCGCCATCCGCTCTGAACTGGGCCACCAGCGGTTTGTGGAGATGGAGGCCTGCGCCGACTGCGGCTACACGGAAACCAGCTACATCGCTGCCAAGGCCGTGGTCGCGGACTACTTCGGCGTGGCGGACGGTCAGCCCCACACCGTCGCCGTGTCCGACCTCTCCGAGGCAGGCGTCACCACCTCCATCCGCTACGGCCACACGGCAGACGGCTGTACCCTGACCAACGCCCCCAACTACACCGAGGCCGGGGACTATCCCGTGTACTATGAGATCACCTACCGCTATGCCGGCGCTGATATGGTGGAGAATGGGGTAGCCTATGTCCACCTGCGGGACGAAGGCACCAACGAGGACGGCTCCTGCGCCTGCGGATGCGGCAACCCGGACTGCGGCTGCCACGACCCGGACTGTGACGGCAGCTGCTGCGTGGACAAGGGCTGCGGCAACAACCACAACTGGATGCTGCTGGACAGCGTGGAGCCCACCTGCCTGACTCTGGGCTATGACCGCTATCTGTGCTTGGACTGCGGTATGCTGGAACAGCGGAACTATCAGGCTGCCCTGGGCCACGACTATCAAAGCGTGGTCATCCGGGAGGCCACCTGCGAGACCTCCGGCAAGGTGCTGGAGATCTGTGAGCGGTGCGGAGATGTGAAGGAAACCACCACCCCCAAGGGCGAGCATTCCTACGCCACCACCGTCGTCCCGGCCACCTGTACCAGCCCCGGCTACACCCTGCGGACCTGTTCCGTCTGCGGGGAGCGCCACATTGAGGACATTACCCCGGCCCTGGCCCACAACTATGCTGCCAAGACTACCCCGGCCACCTGTGAGAGCGGCGGCAGGACCGTCCATATCTGCGAGGGCTGCGGCAGTTCCTTTGTCACTGATTATACCGACCCCCTGGGCCACAGCTGGGACGAGGGCACCGAAATCACCGGGGCCACCTGCTCCGGTGAGGGCGTGACCGAATATCGCTGTACCCGCTGCGGGATCACCCGGCTGGAGGGCAACTCCGCGGAGGGCCACGTGCCCGGCGACCCCGCCACCTGCACCCAGCCCCAGGTCTGTACCAAGTGCGGTGCGGTGATCGCCAACGCCCTGGGCCATGATTACCGGGAGGAAGTCACCGCTCCCACCTGTACCGAGATGGGATATACCACCTGTACCTGTGCCAACTGCGGCCACAGCTACAAGACAGACTATACCAAGGCAACCGGCCACACGCCCGGCGACCCCGCCACCTGCACTACTCCTCAGCTGTGTGCCACCTGCGGCGCAGTCCTGGCGGAGGCCCTGGGCCATGACTACCAGGAGGAGGTCACCGCCCCCACCTGCACGGAGCTGGGTTATACCACCCATGCCTGCGCCAACTGCGGCCGCAGCTACAAGACGGATTACACCAGCGCCACGGGCCACGTGCCCGGCGACCCCGCCACCTGCACCCAGCCCCAGGTCTGTACCAAGTGCGGCGCGGTGATCGCCAACGCCCTGGGCCATGACTACCAGGAGGAGGTCACCGCTCCCACCTGCACGGAGCTGGGCTATACCACCCACACCTGCGCCAACTGCGGCCGCAGCTATAAAACGGATTACGCCAGCGCCGCAGGCCATGTGCCCGGCCAGGCGGCCACCTGCACCACTCCCCAGCTGTGTACCACCTGCGGCGCAGTCCTGGCGGAGGCCCTGGGCCATGACTACCAGGAGGAGGTCACCGCCCCCACCTGCACGAAACCGGGCTACACCACCCACACCTGCGCCAACTGCGGCGACACCTACAGGGATGACTGCACCGAGGCGGCAGGGCATCAGCCCGGCGACTGGATCATTGACCGGGAACCCACCACCGACAGCGAGGGCAGCAAGCATAAGGAGTGCGAGGTCTGCGGCGAAAAGCTGGAAGAGCGGCCCATCGAGAAAATCTACAAGCAGGCCACCACGGACAGCAAGGGCGAGGCCATCGTGGGCGGCTATCTGGTGACCGTCACCGACACGGACACCAATAATCCTGTAGCCGGGGCCACAGTCACCCTCCATGAGGACCAGTCCCTGTCCATCCGGCTGCCCTCTGGCCGTCTGCTGGACTACGCCGACCAGACCACCATCCAGGTTCAGCTTACTGAGGACAAGTCCCCCGTGGCGGACATGTGTGTATCTGTTACCGACCGCAACAACAATTTCAGCAGCGGCAAGACCGACGCCGCCGGACAGCTCACCGTCCCCGGCGGCTCGGATACCACCAATGAGGACGGCAAGGGCACCGTGGGCTGGGAGGACGCCAACGGGGACCGCCACACCCTGACCGTCAAGGTAGAGGATCACGAAACCAATCGGCCCATTGAGGATGCCGGGGTATCTATCGGAAAAACCGGTACCATCACTGTCACCCTGCCGGAGGGTACCGACATGGACGAGGACAACCGGATCACCGTCACGGTCACCGACCAGGAGCGTGAGCCCCAGGAGGGTCTGACCGTCACCGTCAAGGGCGACCTGGGCCAGAAGGCAACCGGGGAAACCGACGAGGACGGCAAGCTGACAGTTCCCGAGGTGACGGAGCTGGAAACCCACGGGGCTTATGTGGTGGGCTACACCGACGGCACCTTTGGGCCGGACCGGGATATGCTCCGGAGCGAGGCGGCCACCATCTTTGCCCGCCTGCTGGCCCAGCGCAACGGAGAGCGTATCACCGGCCCCGCTGCCTCCGCTTTTGAGGATGTCCCCGCCGACGCATGGTACGCCGGGTATGTGTCCTATCTGGCCCGCTACGGCATCACCGTGGGCTGCGCCGACGGCCTGTTCCACGGGGATGAGTCCATCACCCGCGCTGAGTTTACTGCCATGGCGGTGCGGTTCTTTGACGCCTATGGCGACGGCGATCCCGCCATCATGGAGGAGTACGGCGGCTTTGGGGATGTGTCTCCCGGCCATTGGGCGGCGGGCTACATTGCCGACGCCGCCCGGTATGGCTGGGTGGCAGGCTACGGCGACGGCACTTTCCACGCCGACGACGCAATCACCCGCGCCGAGGTCGTCACCATCGTCAACCGCCTGCTGGGGCGTGAGGCCGACCAGGAATACATCACAGATAACCCCCGTGGGCTGGTGCGGTTCCCCGACGTCCTCAGCGGCTACTGGGCCTATTATGACATTCTGGAGGCCGCCAACGGACACCAGGCCAGCTTCTCCGACGGCGGAGAGCTTTGGGCGAAATAATGATGCGCGCACGATTGGGAACTTCCAAATAGTCTGCAAAAAATACGCAGCTGCCTCCTGTTTTATCAGTGAACAATAAAATAGAGGAGGCCTGTCCTATGAGATCCCGCCGCATCAGCCAGCTGAAGCTCCCCGCCCCGGAGGACCACGACCCACATCCCAGGCTCCTGCTCAACGGCTATGGCATCCACGCCGGAAGCTGCTACACCGCCCTGCTTCCCGACGGCTGGCATGAGATCAGCCTGGAGATCCGCTGGGATGTCACCGGCCCCGGCTGCTGGTACATCGATGATCCCGCATACCAGGATATCTGCCCCGTAGGCCTTTTTGTCCGGATCTGACCCTCGTGACTGGGCGGCGCGGGTTGTTCCCCGCGCCGCCCTTCCCTGTCTCGTCCGCGATATCTGCGCACCGCCAAAATCATATATACTATATATTGTGTTTATTGTTGACTCAAGGCGCTTCATATGGTATAATCCTTTTGAAATTGATTGATGCGCCAAATCCCCTGCGGGGCACCGGCTGTAAGCCTGTGTGTGGAGCGAAACCTCCACCTGCGCACGTTGTCAGGTTTGTACGTAAGTGTCAGTAGTACGATCATGCCCTTCGGAGCTCCGGTCGATTGCTGGCGCTTTTTATATAGATACAACACGGCCCATAAGGGCAGAAAGGAGCGATATGGCAGACCTGCGTACCATCGGCCGGGTGACCCATGACCTGGAACCGAAGCGGAGCCACCAGGGTGCGCTCTACCTGCGATTCACCCTGGCGGAACGAATCGGCCGGGGAGAGGCCGCCCGGGAACAGTACTTTGAGGTTTGGGCATGGGACGATCTGGCTCAGAGCCTGCTGGAGCAGAAGATAGGCCGGGGCGCCCGTCTATGGGTGCGGGGCTTTCTGGAACTGGCGGACTATGTCCAGCGGGACGGAACGACCCGGGACAAGCGGCTGAAGCTGCGGCTGCGCCAGTGGAGCGTCCTGCCCCCCGGCGTCAGAACCGCCCGGCCCGGTCCAGCGGGACAACCGCTCAGCCCTCCCACTCCGGAACCGCTTCCGGTGATCGACGGTGAGCGGGAGACCCTTCCGGGATAACGGCCCGGAGCGAAGAAAAAGGAACCGCACTGTGTGTTTGAATGACTCATGCACCAGTGCGGTTCCTTTTTTGTTTTCAGACAAACAGAAAGGTGGTAACGATCGATGAAATGGCAATCTCCCCTGAGGGGCGGTATCTCCGTACTGATCGGCGTGGTCATCGCCATCCTGGCCCTGGTACGGGGCGACTGGCTCATTCCCCTGCTGCTGGCGGCGTTTGGCATCTGGGGCATCTGGCTTGCCCGGGCCCGGCTGCTGCCGGTATGGCGGAACAACCGGCTCTACCGGCAATGCCTGGAGCGGCTGGACAGGCAAGACACCTCCTCCGGGGCTCAGGCGTCCGCCGTGCTGCTGCGCCACGTCAATTACCGGATCTCCGCACTCCTGAAGGCGGCCTATCCCAAAGCCCGCTGGGAGTGGACCATGGAGGACCCGGCGGCCTTCGCCGTCACAGGCGGCACCGGACGGCTCCGGCTCTATGGCGTACCGGATTATGAATATGCCGACGTCACCCTGGATCAGATGGCCAACCTCCGGTGCGAGCTGGTCAAGACCGCGCCGGTCACGCCCGGCTCCGGCCAGGCCGGGGATCTGTCCCTGGACCCGCAGGCGTGGTTTGAGCTGCGGGGCAGGCTGGTCCTGGATACCCTGATCCCCGATCTCCAGTCCCGGGGCCACAGCAGCCTGACGGTGAAGGAGAACGGCGAGATCGTCCTGCTGAACGAGGACGGCGGCGAGGAACCCACCCGGGAAACCCTGCCCGACCTGCCGCAGCGGATGTATTGGCCGCAGCTTACCCAGGTTTTGAAGCAGGAGGGCCTGTCTGCCGACACGGATGAGCGGGGTCTCCTGATCTCCTGGTAACAACAAAAGAAAGGATGTGAACCACCATGAAACGCGGACGCACCATCCAGGAGATGCTTATGGAGCTGGTCCGCCAGGATGCGGCCAAGGAGGACTATCTGGTCAATACCAACTGCCTGCGGATGGAGGTGGACGACGGCGTCCCCAAGCTCCGTCTGGCCGGCCGTGAGGAGGTCCAGCTTTCCCCGCTGGATATCCGCGCCACGGCCCACCGGCAGATTGGCGCTTATCTGGACATTCCGGTCCGGTACTACAACAAAATGCTGGAGGAGGAACCGGAGCTGCTGGCCTGCAACGTCAACCGCTGGTTCCAGCACAATCCGGAGCAGCGGATGCTGCGCACCATTGACGGCCATGCCCGGGCCTTTCTCAGCAAGCGGTACCGGCGGATCGAAAACCTGGATATCGCCCGCTTCACCCTGCCCCGGCTGGAACAGATGCCGGAGGCCCGGGTGGAGAGCTGCGAGATCACCGACAGCCGGATGTATATCAAGGTAGTCAATCCCCGGCTCCAGGCTGAGGTAGTCCCTGGAGACGTGGTACAGGCCGGCGTGATCATCTCCAACAGCGAGATCGGACAGGGCGCCGTATGGGTCAAGCCGCTTGTCTACCGGCTGGTCTGTTCCAACGGGATGGTAGTCAACGACGCCAAAACCGGCCGCTATCACACGGGCCGGGCCATGGACAGTCAGGAGGACTTCTCCATCTACTCCGAGGAGACCAAGCTGGCAGACGACGTGGCGTTTGTCAAGAAGCTCCAGGACACCGTGGACGCCGCGGTACGGGAGGCCAGTTTCCTCCAGGTGGTGGACAAGATGCGGGAGAGCCAGGGGGTCAGGCTGGACACCCGGCAGATCCCGGAGGTGGTCCGGCTCACCGGGGCCAGCTTCCACATCACGGAGGAGGAGTGCAAGGGCGTACTCCAGCACCTCATCGAGAGCGCCGACCTGACCCTCTACGGACTGGCCAATGCAATTACCCGGTTCAGCCAGGATGTGGAGAGCTACGACCGGGCTACCGCTCTGGAGGAGATCGGCTACAAGGTCATGACCATGCCCAGGGCCCTTCAGACGAAGATCACAGGGCCGGAGGCTCTGCCCATGGCGGCGTAATCACCACAGGCAAAGTCATTTTTTAAGGAGGATAACATCATGTATCAGGAGAACAGCGCCCACAACTCCGCGGAATTGGAAGCCCCCTTTATGCTGCCCCTGGCGGACGGCGAGGCCATGGACGACGGATTTACCGATGACATTGACGGACTGCGGCTGGACTTCCCCCAAATCAAGGTGCCCGGCGGCGGGATGCTCCAGTGGGAGCTGCCCACCGGCGATCCCCAGAACCCGGACTATACCAAGTACCTGGACGGCGTGATCCTGTTCAGCCACAACAATAACGCCTACTGGCCCAGCGGCAGTGAATACGACAGCAGCGTGCCCCCCATCTGCCAGTCCCTGGACGGCAAGCTGGGGTACGGCAACCCCGGCGGCACCTGCGTGGACTGTCTGCTGAACCAGTATGGCAGCAGTGAGTCCGGGGCGGGCAAGGCCTGCAAGAATATGCGCACCATCTACCTGCTGCGCAGCGGGGAGTTCATCCCCATGCAGATCAACCTGCCGCCCACCAGCCTGAAGGCCTTTTCCCGGTTTGTCAACGCGGTCTTCGTCTACCGGCGGCGGCGGATCTTCAGCTGCATCGTGCGGCTGAGCCTGACCCGGGCCACCAACGCCCGCACCAATCAGGACTACAGCGTGGTATCCTTCGCCAAGCTGCGTGATTTCACCGGCGAAGAGCTGGCCCAGGTGGCTGCCTACGCCAACGACTTCATTCAGCGCATCAAGCAGATGAACCAGCAGCGTGCCAGCGCCCTGCGGTCCGCCTCCGCCCTGGAGGAAGAGGATGACGGCCAGCCCCTCCGGCTGCCGGAAAACGGCGCCCACTTTGCCGACGCCCGTGTGATCGATGGAGAACGGGAGAAACTGCCCGCGTAACACGCCGGAGCGGTCATCCCAGGCAAAGGGGCCGGCCCCAGCAGAGGGACGGCCCCCTCCTCTGCCCGCCCTGACGGAGATACAGAAGGATTTTGCCGCCCGGCATCATTCCCTGATATACGATTATCTGATCCGGCGGCAGCTGGACATTCCGGCATATTACGATATTGCAGCGCTTGGATATCTCCAGGCTGTACGGCGCTATCTGACCCAGCCCCAGCTGGCTTGCTATCCGTTTTCCACCCTGGCCTGGCGGGCCATGCGGCGAAGTCTGGCTGTTTATTTCCGGGCGGAACAGCGGCAGCTGGCGGTACGGCTCCGGCTCTCTGATTGCCTGCGGGAGAAAGAAGCGCTTGTGTGGCAGGAACTGGACGCCCATCTGCTGCTGGTTGACCTGCTCCGCATCGCCACACCGGAGCAACGCGCTCTGGTCCGGCTGCGTCTGGAGGGCCACAGCATTGCCGGCACCGCCCGGGCTATGGGCCTGTCCTCCGGGAGGGTCAGCAAGCGCTTGAAGCGTCTGTATCAAACCTATCTGAGAATGGAGGGATTGAACCCATGAAAGCCGAAAAGGCTACCAGGATCCTCAGCGGGATCCTCATCTGCCCCCTGACCGTTGGCCAACGGGCCCTCATCATCCACGAGGGCCGCATGATCCGCACCACCACCGTGGTGTCCATTGGCAGCGTCAGCCCGGGACGGATCTGCTTTGAGACCAGGAACACCTGCTATTTTCTACTGGCGCCCACGGCGCCCCAATCCGCGCCGCCGGTGCCCGCCGTGGCTTCCGCCGCCTGAGCGTCATTTACTCTGCATGAAAAGGATGTGAATCACTATGAACGCCCTGTTACTTGGCACTTATCAGGGCAAGACTTACCGTTTGAAGGTCAAGTGCTGCTCCAAGACGCCCCAGCTAAAGGTGCAGCTCCTGCCCTCTGACGGCTCCGGACGGATCACCATCACCCAGGAGCTGGGCCAGTCCCTTCCCCGCTACCAGGCCTACTTGGCGGACGGTCTCCTGGATGTGGAGGACGACAGCTTTATGGCCTTCCTGGAACGGAATGAGCTGGGCCATATCGTGGACTACCGGCGGACTCCCGGGGACCCGGATACCGGACAGCCCGGCCGTCTGGCCGCGCTGTTCCAGTTCCACTCGGGGGCGCTCCGCCGGTACCACTCCGCCGGCTGCGACAGCTACGAGATCCACTATGCCAGGCTCAAGCAGGGCCAGGCTGAGCGCTGGTCCAAACGCAGGGCCGGGTAAAGCATCTGCTGTGAAATTTCATTGAAAAGGGATCCGCCCGCCGCGCTTCACGTATCGGGCGGATTCCTTTCTTCTATTATCATCACAACAAACGGGAGGTTGAAATTCCATGGCAAGCCTGACAGATAAAATTGCCCATCTGCTGGCCCTGGCCAACAGCCCTTATGAGGCGGAGGCCAAAGCGGCGCTCCTCAAAGCCCGCCAGTTGATGGCAAAATACAAACTGACGCTGGCGGACGTGACCCCCTCCGGACCCCAGCAGCTGCGAAAGGAGGGCATTGGGTTGACCACCACCAAGTTGTCCACCCCCTGGGCCCCCACCTTGGCAGCTACCATTTCCAAACACTATTGCTGTAAATCGTTCCTGCTGAAACAAAAAGGCGCCAAGCGGACGGAGATCGGTCTGGTCGGCTTGGATGAGGATTTCCAGATCTGCAAGTCTATTCTCCTCTATGCCTTTGAGTGTGTGTCCGCCCGCCGTTCAGCCATCCGTCGGCAGAAGGGGTACTCCGCCCAGGAGCTGCGTCAGATGTGCCACTCCTACGGCTGGGGATTCTGTATGGGTCTGAAGGAAGCCTTTCAGGCCCAATCTGATCAGCACCAGGAATGGGCGCTGGTCATGGCCGTGCCCCAGGCGGTGGAGGATGCCACCAAGCGTATGGCCCAGATCACCTATGCCAGGCGTACCGACACCCGCTGGAACGCGGACTGCGGTAAATTGGGGTACCTGGATGGCAAAGCCTTTGACCCCTCTCGCAGGCTGAATTCTGCCAGCTGACCGAGCTGTCATAAAGCGGGATCGCTCCACGGTACCAGAAATCAAACAACCGGCCCCCTCAGACACATGTCTGGGGCGGCCGGTTGTTCCGTACATTCTAACTTTTCAATGGATCTGAAAGCGATCTACACACTGTAGCAGCGTCACACAGAGCTCCTGATACAAATCCTCGTCAAATACCCCGTCCAGAATGGACTCTTTCAGCAGCATGGGCTGATACATCTCCAGAATGGCCGTTCTGGCCTCTTTGTCATTTATTTTGGCCCTGCGCAGCAGGTCCACAAAACTCATGTACACTCCCTCCCCAAAACCTGCCGCAGTCTTCGGAGCACACGATGATAGACCGCGGCGGTCCCCTGATAGGTCAGCCCATAGGCCCTGCCCAACATCTCAAAATCCCATCCGTACAGTGCCCTGCCCAGGAAGATCCCCCGATCTCTGGAACTGAGTTCGGCCAACAGAGCTTTCAGCGCCTCTAACTCCGCAAAAACCTCCGCCGGGTCCTGCGTGCGTATGGCACGCTGCCATTCCCACGGTCCAACCTCCTGAAAATCCGTAAGCATCTCCGTTTGCCGCCACTTTTTCCTCTTGTTCAGAACATCTTTTACCTTCCTGCGCACCGCGATCCGGAGATATGCGGTAAACTGATTCTGCACGATCTGGTCTTCCAATCTGCCGCTGTTTCTAAACTCCATAGGGATTCCTCCTCATGCTCCAGCTCTGAATGTGATCCATTCAGAACATAAGGAGGATCCCGGCATCCCGCGCCACATCGGCTTGCAGTTGGCCTGCGGGAATTCCATCCGGCATTGAGAAACCCACGGAAACAGGATATGGTCTGGCTCTGACGGCAAAGCCAATCCCATCTATCCCCAACCGCTGTGCCTGCCCGCCGCTCCGTGGCGTGCTTACCCTTCTCAATGCCCCGATCAGCAAGATGTCATGGTGGCGCCTTTCCCGCGTCAGCGGACGACACAAGCGGTCAGTTTACACCGTGTCCCGGCATCCTGGCAGCCCTTGCTGCCGCTTGCTGCTTTGGATAAAAAAAGATCTGCCCCTGTTTGGGAGGCAGATCTTACCGTCTGTGTCTCATATCGCTCCACCTTCTCCCTCTGCCATGGCATCAGAATAGTGGATAATATGTGGAATCTCATGGATTTTTGTCAGTTTCAGGTTTAATTCTGTCAGGAATATCGCAAAATTCGCCGTTATCCGACACATTCTCCCAGCAAAAACGGTATCCAACGCCCCACGCAGTCTCAATCAGGCCGCCGGCGCCGAACGGTTCCAGCTTTTTGCGTATTTCCCGGATGTGATACTTCAACGCCTCATCGGCGTTCACATCATAGCAGGACTTCCAGGCCAGTTCATAGAGTTCTTCCTTTTCCACCACTTCTCCCATGCGCTGGGTCAGGATCAGCATCAGCGCATACTGCTTGGGCGTAAGCCGGAGATCCCTCCCGTGCATATAGACCTTGTGAAACCGGCGGTTGACCTTCAGGCCGCAGTCCGGCAGCCAGAGCTCCTGGTATTCTACGGAATTTTCTATCCGCATACGCCGGAGCAGGGCAGACACATTGGCCCGGAAATATTCCTCATCCAGCAGGCTATCCAGCGCAAAATACCGATCCGCACCAGCGTCCAGCAGTTGGATTTCTTCTTCCCTGGAAGGCTCCCCTGAGGCTATCCAAATGGGAACGCTACTCAGCGCCCGCAATCTCTCGATCATATCTTCTTTGCAGGCAAATTGCGGGTTGAACACTAATATAACCATTTTATATTGAAACCGGGACAGGAGTTCCATCGCTTTCCTTTGACTCACAGCCTGGTGCACAATAGAAGCTACCCGGCTCACACAGCCGCACAGGCCAGGATGCAACTTCCCACTATTTGTGGCAATTAAAACCTTGTCCCGCATATATGCCCTCCAAATCCACATGTACACATGTACATTAGTTGTATATCTTTCCAACACCACAATCTATCACATCATACAATAAATTACCTATTCATTGTACTAAATTATTCTCTTTCATCAAATTACAAGGTTATTATAATTATGTTGAAATCAAAGTCAACAAATGCCGACGTGTCTTAGTGTTACACTGCAATGGAACCATTTCTGCGCAAGCAACCCAGGATATGTGCGTATCACATAGCGCTATCATGAGTGGCATCAGCACAAATTCAGTCTGTCGTACAGCCTTTTACTCTTTTGTGGAAATGTTTGACCAAACCGATACGGTGGCGCTGGGCGAATTCCAGACGAAATTAGGCGTTTCCCGCAAATACGCCCAGATGTATCTGGATTATTTTGACCGCTGCAAGGTATCCAAGTTGGTAGGCGACCGGCGGGTGTTGCTCAACGGCGACCCCGGAGCCCTGTTTTCCGCTTGAACCTATGCGGCTACGGAAGCGGATCGGACACCGGCCGGGAGCACCGGTCCTCATCCATACAAATAAAGACAGCATTCATTCTTTGGGAGGTAATCTGTTGTGTCGAAACTGAAACTGCACCTGCTGGTGATCCTGACCGGTCTGGTGGTGGGCGCCGCCTTCTGCCACAACTTTGGCCTGGCCTCCTCCACCGACGGCCCCTCCTTCGCCGGTACTCGTCGGCCAGGTAGCCGCAGAACCGCTTGCACGCCTCGTAATAGCGATCCTTGGTGCGGAAGCTGCCCTGACGATTGTGGCGGGCCAGTTTGTTCAGTTGGCTCACCAGGGCCAGATAGAGGCCCTTGTTTTGAATGGATCGTGTCATATTGTAAAGTGCTCCTTTTCTTTCATAAGTAGTTCAGATGGGCGCAGTTCGCCCCTTGGCAGAGCCGTCTGTTTCCGCCGGATCTCTAGGAAAATCTTCCTGAAGCCTGGGGACAATCGCTTCGGAACCCCTTGCAGCAGAGGCGTTTCCAGGAAGCGAGCCATGAACGGCGAATCTCTGTCTCTTTTTCAGTTGGAACCAGGTCAGTACGAGTGCAGTATAGGGATAGACCCTGCCATCGGTGGGCATTGCACCGATGGCGACTGCCGACACAACCGCTGAAGCTCGGCTGCAAGCTGCGGCAAAGGGCCGCAGCCTGCGTGTGTCTGTTGATCCCTCCGGCTAGGATCAGGGGAATTGCGTCCTCTTTGCTGCCGAACTGGCACTGTGCCGGAACAAAGAGGGGGTGAGCCTGCTGCCACAGGCTCCGAGGTGCAGCACCCCAAGTCACTCCTCGCACCTCGACGCGGAGAAGGGGGACGGCCATGTTTTAGAATAAGTTCTTCTGGCACCTTACCGCAGACTGGCAGAGTCTGGGGCAACTCCCAACGGGAGTGCGGGGCTATGAACGCACAAAAAGAGGGTGCGAAAAGTTCCTTCTGTGCCTGATCTACACAGGCAGCAAACTTTTCGCACCCTCAAACAAGTGCTCGTATTCTTTCTCATGGCTATCCGAAGAAGTTAACATCTTCGGCGCAGCACCACAGCATCAAAGGAAAAGACAGCCGATGAACATGGTTCCCTTGTTGTCCACTGAAACGGAGACAACAGCCGCAGGGCATTGCCCTGGCGGAAAACGGCTGAAACGTACAAACCTAACAGCGTGCGCAATGCGAGATGCCCCTCTCGCTCACAGGTGAATTCTGCCCCGGAGTTCCACCGAGTACGCGCAAAGAATCAATCGTAATTTTTATATACCACAATATATTGTGTTTGTCAATGCGATTAAACCATATATTTAATGTTAACTGGAAAATTTTCTCGACTTCATTCGACAGAAAATCGAAAGCCGCCTCCACAGCTTATGTGTGGAAGCGGCCTTATGCTGGATCATCCGGGACATATTTGGCAATGTCTCCGATCTCGCAGGACAGTACGGCACACAACTTGTTCAAAGTCTTGGTCTCCATATTATCGTTGGCCCGGAGACGGCGGATAGTTTTGCTGTCAATGCCGCATTTTTCTCTCAACTGATAGGTGGAGACGCCTTTTTCCTTCATCAACACCCATAAATTATCAAATACGATCATCTGCACCCCCCCATCATTGACACCATACAGTATGGGGGTTATAATCCGCATTATTAAGGGGATATAATCCCCATATGCAATGCGGGAGATGATTTTTTGAAGAAAGCAAGAAAAGCCTGTGCGTTCACCGGTCACCGCCCGAAAAAACTTCCCTGGGGCTACAATGAGACAAATGTGCGGTGCGTCGCACTGAAAGCTGCGTTGGAGCGGCAGATTTGTTTGCTGGTTCAAGAGGGAGTGACGGATTTCCTCTCCGGCATGGCTGAAGGAGTTGACTTGCTGGCGGCGGAGATTGTCTTGCATCTGCGCTCCGAATATCCCAGTGTCAAACTGCACTGCATCCTTCCCTATAAGGGGCAGGAAACGGAGTGGTCCGCTACGTCCCAGGCCCGGTATCACGCCATTCTGACGCAGGCGGATTCCATTATTTATGTCAGCCGGATCTTCCAAAAAAATTGTTTGTTAGAGCGCAATCGCTTTCTTGTCGCACATTCTGAGGTTCTGCTGGCCGTCTATAACGGCGAGTATCGGGGCGGCACAACGGCGACCATACGCTACGCGCAGAAATTGGGACACAGCGTGATTATCCTTGACCCCAACGAAATAAATTGAGCACACTCAAAATCAAAAATCTGACTGAATGGAGTTGTAAGATTTAACTGAATAGAGTATAATGATTTCACTGAATCATTGAGGTGACTGCCATGGACAAACAAATCTATAAGCCCCGCATTATTGATCATCAGGTGGAAGAATACCTGTCCGCCTTCGGCGCCGTCTGCGTGGAGGGGCCGAAATGGTGCGGCAAGACCTGGACTTCCTCCTATCACAGCAAGAGTGAGATCTATATCGGCGACCCCGCCGGAAACTTTCAGAACCGCCAGTTGGCGGAACTGTCCCCCGCTCTGGTGCTGGAGGGAGAGACGCCCCGGCTGATCGACGAGTGGCAGGAGGTACCGCCTCTCTGGGACGCGGTGCGCTATAAAGTGGATCAGACGGCGCAAAAGGGGCAGTTCATCCTCACCGGCTCCGCGACCCCGAACCACAAGGGGATTCTACACAGCGGCGCGGGACGGATCGCCCGACTCCGGATGCGCCCCATGTCCCTGTGGGAATCCGGGGACTCCAGCGGCAAGGTATCCCTGGAGCAACTGTGCCAGGGGAAACTGACCCCCGCCATGACCGGTGAGGTAGATTTGAAAAAGTTGATCGAACTGATTATTCGGGGTGGTTGGCCGGGAAGTCTGGGCCTGACTTTGGAACAGGCGGCGCTGCTTCCGGCCCAATACCTGGATGCTGTCATCGACGATGATGTGTACCGCATGGACGGTGTGAAGCGGGATACCCAGAAAATGCGTTTGCTGCTGCGCTCTCTGGCTCGGAATGAGAGTACCACCGTCACCAATAAAACGCTGATGAAGGACATCAAAGCGGTCGACGACGAGGATATTGACGGCAACACGGTGGCAGCCTACCTGGATATTTTCAAGCGGCTGTTTATTACGGACAATCAGCCGCCCTTCTCCTCCGGCATCCGTTCCTCTGTACGGGTGAAGCAGGCAGAGAAACGGCACTTTGCTGATCCATCCTTGGCCTGCGCCCTGCTGAAGGCCACACCTGCCAGCCTGCTGGGGGATCTGGAGACCCTGGGCTTCCTCTTTGAGGCTTTATGTGAGCGGGATTTGCGGATTTATGCCGAGTCCTTTGGGGCGCAGCTCTACCACTACCAGGACTATAAGAACCAAGAGATCGATGCGGTGGTCGAGTTGCTGGATGGCCAGTGGTGCGCCTTCGAGATCAAACTGGGAGCCAATCAGATTGACGCCGCGGCGGAAAACCTGCTGGAGATTAAAAAGCAGATCGAGGCCGATCCCAAGGGCAGGCCGCCTGCAGTACTGTGTGTCCTGTGCGGCATGGCCAACGCGGCGTACCAGCGGCCGGACGGGGTGTTCGTGGTGCCTGTGACGGCGCTGAAGCCGTAAGGATTATGCTGGGATAAACTTTTCAATCTTTATTTAGGGAGAATTCACATGAAGATCATCAATAACATTACAGAAAAATTATCTGATGACTTGCAGGTAAAACTTACCTCCCATAGTAAAGTATCTATTGCTGCAGCCTGCTTTTCCATCTATGCTTATGAAGAATTAAGAGAACGGTTGGAACAGGTGGACGCACTGCGATTCATCTTCACTTCTCCTTCTTTTCTCTCCGAACCTGCCTCAAAGGAAAAACGGGAATTCTATATTCCCCGCCAGGCACGCGAAAAAACTCTGCATGGCAGTGAATTTGAGATCCGCCTGCGCAACGAGTTTACGCAGAAAACCATCTCCAAAGAATGTGCTGATTGGATACGCCGTAAAGCGCAGTTCAAATCCAACTGCACTGATGAGACAATGCCAGGTTTCCTTGCCGTCGATAACGAACACCCAGTGGCGTATGCTCCCATCAACGGCTTCACTCGGGCAGATCTGGGCTGCGAGCGGGGAGGCAATATGTTCAGCATGATCCAGCAGTTGGATGCACCGGAAAGCAAGGCTTATCTGCAGTTGTTCGACCAACTTTGGGCGGATAAGCGGCGGATGCAGGATGTAACGGAGCAGGTGCTTGAGCGGATTACCACTGCCTATCAGGAAAACAGCCCAGAGTTTCTTTACTTTTTTGCGCTCTATAATATCTTCAATGATTTTCTGGAGAATGTCAGCGAGGATGACCTGCCAAACGAAGCAAATGGTTTCAAGGACAGTTTGATCTGGAATAAGCTCTACACTTTCCAGAAGGATGCCGTGCTCGCCATCATCAGCAAACTGGAGCAGTATAACGGCTGCATTCTTGCCGACAGCGTGGGCCTGGGCAAAACCTTTACCGCTCTGGCTGTCATCAAGTATTATGAGAACCGCAACCTGCGGGTGCTGGTGCTCTGTCCCAAAAAGCTCAGTGATAACTGGATGACCTACAAGGCCAACTATGTGAATAACCCCATCGCCGGTGACCGGCTGCGGTACGATGTTCTCTACCACACCGACCTATCCCGCAGCAAAGGGTTTTCCGGCGAACTGGACCTCTCGAAAATCAACTGGAGTGCCTATGACCTGGTGGTCATTGACGAGTCCCATAACTTCCGTAATGGCGGCAGCAGCCATAGCGACGAGGGAAAATATAACCGCTATGACGCCCTGATGGAGAAGGTCATCCGTCCCGGTGCCCGTACCCGCGTGCTGATGCTCTCCGCTACTCCCGTCAACAACCGCTTCTATGACCTGCGCAACCAGCTAGCTCTGGCCTACGAGGGCAACAGCGAGGCATGGCGGGACAAGCTGGACACCACCCGCTCGGTAGAGGAGATCTTCCGCAATGCGCAGAAAGCTTTTAACACCTGGAGCGAGTGGGATGTGGAGCTGCGTACCACCGACAAACTCATGCGGATGCTGGACTTCGATTTCTTCGAGATCCTGGACGCTGTCACCATCGCCCGCTCCCGGCGGCACATTGAGAAGTACTACAATGTAGGCGAAATCGGCAAGTTTCCCACACGGCTGCCGCCCATCTCCAAGCGCCCGCCGCTGACCGATTTGAGCGACGCCATTACATACGACGAGATCTATGACCTGTTGCTCAGCCTGACCTTGAGCATCTATACCCCCTCCAACTACATTCTGCCCAGCCGTATGGAGAAGTACGCCGACCTGAACCATGAGGGAAAGAACAGCCTGACTCAGGTGGGACGTGAGCAGGGTATCCGCCGTCTGATGAGCATCAACTTGCTCAGGCGCCTGGAGAGTTCCGTCCACTCCTTCCGCCTGACCCTAAAGCGCATCCAAGACTTGATCTGTTCCACCCTGGACACCATCGCTCATTACGATCCCAGCCTGACCCTGGAGCTCAACGACCTGACCAGCACGGTGGACTTTGACGCTGATGACCAGGAGATGGATCTGTTCACTGTGGGCAAGAAGGTGAAAATCGCCCTGGAGGACATGGACTATGTGACCTGGCAGCACGATCTGGAGGAGGACTTCAACACCCTCTATGTGCTGGTCAACATGGTGGCCGACATCACCCCGGAGCACGACAGCAAGCTGCAGATGCTGCTCTCTACCATCGCGGAGAAAATCGACCACCCCATCAACCCCGGTAACCGGAAGGTGATCATCTTCACCGCCTTCTCTGACACGGCGGAGTACCTCTACGACCATGTCAGTGCCTTTGCCAATGACAAGTATGGTCTGCACACCGCTCTGGTCACCGGCTCCGTCAGTGGCCGCACGACAGTGCCAAAATTTAAGGCCGATCTCAACAATGTGCTGACCTGCTTCTCTCCCATCTCCAAGGATAAGGCGGCTCTGATGCCGGACGGCCCGGACATCGACCTACTCATTGCCACTGACTGTATCTCCGAGGGCCAGAACCTGCAGGACTGTGACTGCCTTATCAACTACGACATCCACTGGAACCCGGTGCGGCTGGTACAGCGTTTTGGACGCGTGGACCGTATAGGCAGCCGGAATGAGCAGATCCAGCTCATCAACTTCTGGCCGGATATGCAGCTGGATGACTATATCAACCTGAAGGCCCGGGTGGAGACCCGCATGAAGGCCCTGGTCATGACTTCCACCGGCGACGACAACCTGCTCTCCCCCGAGGAACAGGGCGACCTGGAGTACCGCAAGGCCCAGCTCCAGCGGCTCCAGACCGAGGTGGTTGATCTGGAGGACATGGGCACCGGCGTGTCCATCACCGACCTGGGCCTCAACGAGTTCCGCATGGAGCTGATGGAGTACGCCAAGACCCACCCGGAGCTGGAGACTTGCCCCGGCGGCATCAGCGCCGTGGCGGCGGCCACGCCGGATGCTCCGGCTGGCGTTGTGTTCATTCTGAAAAATGTCCACAACGAGGTGAACATCGACAACCGCAACCGGCTTCATCCCTATTATCTGGTCTATCTGACCGAGGACGGCGTCACCGTCCACGACCACCTTTCGCCCAAGGACACCCTGGACGCCATGCGGCAACTGTGCCGTGGCAAGGACAAGCCCATTGAGGAGCTGTACCGGGCCTTCAATCAGGAGACCGATGACGGGCGGAATATGGCCGTCTATTCCAGTCTGCTGGAGGATGCGGTTCTGTCCATTCTGGACACCAAGGAGGACAGTGACTTGGACAGCCTGTTCCGGGCGGGCGGCACCTCGGCTCTGCTCAGTCAGGTGTCCGGGCTGGATGATTTTCAGCTTGTTTGTTTCCTTGTCGTCCGATAAAATGGAGGTAATACCATGCTGGACTTTCCTAAATCAACGGCCTTTGGCCGCCGGTTCCCCAAGCAGAAATTCTATGAAAATCTGGAAGTATCCGCTGAGGTCAAACGGCTTTTCGTGGAGCAGGTGAAGCTGATTACCTGGGCCAACAAGCTCTCCCCCGAGACCATGAACATCGCCCCCGGCCAGATGGTGCGGGAGATCGAGGTGTTCCGCCTGACGCTCCAGGGGCAGGAACTGGACGGACGGGTGCTGGAGCTGATGGACAAGCAGATTCCCTACCACATTCTGTTTCTGCTGGAGCGGCCCGACGGCAGCGTCCGGCTCCATGTGACCTATAAGGAGGCCAGCCAGAGCGGTAGCAATGCCTTCCAGCTCCGGCAGAGCTATCACACGGAATGGATGAAGCCCGAGGACTTGTCCCTGAATCTCACTGCCCTGGATATGGATGCCCTCTATGAGAGCATCGTCCGCCAGATCGCTGGGGACGCCATTGACGCGCCCCAGGGTGAGAGCCTAAAGGAGGCGGTGGAGCAGACCCAGCAGCGGGAGAAGCTGGAAAAGCAGATCGCCCAACTGGAAGTAAAGATGAAGAAGGAAAAGCAGCTGGGACGGCAGATGGAACTAAGGCGGGAGATACAGAAACTGGAGAGGGGGATATGAGTTGTATACTACACATGAGCATCTGGAAATAGTTCCTGATAAAACGGTCCTTTGGAAGTACATGGATTTTCTGAAATTTGCATATCTGATTGAAACAAAAACACTTTGGTTTAATCGTATCGATAAATTCAAAGATGTGTACGAAGGGACTTATCCTCATGCAAATACGGTATTAAGGCCAGAAGTATATGGCAAGGGCAACGTAATACCAGAAGCTACTTATGCAACTATGGAGAATTATGGACGAAGCAGGATGTATGTTTCTTGTTTTCATGCCAATTCGTTTGAATCGGCCGCAATGTGGAGTTTGTATTCCGAAAGTGGTGGAGTGGCAATTAAAACAGATGCCGCGAGATTACAAAACTCATTTAAAGCTGAAAAGAGAGATATATTCATATCCCCTGTCAAATATGCTGACTATGATGTTGATTTTCTGCCAGAAGGAAATGTATTGTATTTGGGCCTATATAAGCGGATGAGTTTTTCTCATGAAAATGAAGTCCGCTGCCTTTACTTACACCAAGAAGATACTCCTCCTAATGAATTTGGTTATGCGATTTCTGTCGATATTCCAGAACTCATCACGGCGGTTTATATATCTCCCTATGCTCCTTCGTATGCAGAGGAAACAGTTAAGCTGTTGATGCAGCAAAGTGGGTACAACATTCCAATTATAAAATCCAAACTTTACGAATTCAATCGATAAAAAGGATGGTTTCTATATGGAACACATGAAATTTGAAACCCCGGATATGGTAGCTGGGAATATTGAGAAAATCGGGGCGCTGTTCCCCGCTGCCATTACGGAGATGCGGGGTGAGGACGGGCAGATCAAGAAGGGCATCAATTTTGAGGTGCTCAAGCAGTTGCTCAGCCGGGATGTGGTAGACGGCGACGAGTGCTATGAGTTCACCTGGGTGGGCAAGAAGGCAGCTATGGCCGAAGCCGCCCGGCCCATCACCAAGACCCTGCGCCCGGTGAAGGAGGACAGCCGGGATTGGGACACCACCCAGAACCTCTATATCGAGGGGGACAACCTGGAGGTGCTGAAAATCCTCCAGGAGAGTTATCTGGGCAAGGTGAAGATGATCTACATTGACCCGCCCTACAACACCGGCCACGACTTCATCTATCGGGATAAATTCCAGCGTTCCCAGCAGGAAGAAAACGAGCAGATGGGAATGTACGATGAAGATGAAAACCAGATGTTTGAGAATACAGAAAGCAATGGCCGTTTTCATTCAGATTGGTGCAGTATGATGTATTCCAGATTGACACTTGCACGCAATCTGCTTACTGATGACGGTGCTGTGGTTATTTCAATTGATGACAACGAATACTCTAATTTAAGAAAGACTTGCGATGAAATTTTTGGAGCGTCAAATTTTGTTGCAGTATTTCCGTGGCGGAAAAGAACAGCAAAAACAGATGTTCCATTTGGAGTTTCTCAGGATTATGAGTGGATATTATGCTATGCAAAATCTTCAAATTTTATTGCGAGGGTAAATGGGACTGAACGAAGGTATTATGAAACTCCAGATTATCCGGGCAAACCATGGCGTATTCATGATTTAACTAAGCAGACAACTGCCAGTGAAAGACCAAATAGTTATTTCACTATAGTAAATCCGAAAACAGGTGAAGAATATCCTGCCAATCCGAATAGAACTTGGGCAATAAGCAAAGAAACATTTGAGGATTATTATAAACAAAATAGAATAGTTTTTCCTGGGGATTACTCATTTTTAAACATTTCAAAACCCGCCTTGCGCTATTGGAAAGAAGATGATATGGACAAAGCAGGTGATTTGTTTGGCTTAATGTCTGTTAGCACAAAATTACCTGACGATGTAGGGATGTCATTAGATGGGACAAAAGAAATAACTCGCATTTTTGACGGAAAAGTTTTCAGTTTTCCCAAAACTGTTCCTTTGCTTAAATTTTTTGTTGACATCTGCACAAAGACGGATAAAGAAGCCATCATCTTGGACTTTTTCTCTGGCTCCGCCACCACTGCCCACGCCGTCATGCAGCTCAATGCCGAGGATGGTGGACACCGCAAATTTATCATGGTGCAGCTACCAGAACCCTGCGATGAAAAATCAGAGGCATTCAAGGCTGGCTACAAAAATATTTGCGAAATAGGAAAAGAACGCATTCGCCGGGCTGGAGACAAAATTCAACAGGCTCGTTTAGAAACTATATCGACTATACAGCACGAATGGGATCAAACTACATATTATGTCGAACACCAGGAAGAATGTGACAAGTTAGGCAAATTACCAGATGAGTTCTATGAAAAAGAGTTTCCAATAATCGACACTGGTTTCCGGGTTTTCCGGGTGGACAGCAGCAACATGAAGGATGTGTACTACCAGCCGGAGGAGCTGGAGCAGCAGTCCATGTTCGACCTGGTGTCCAACATCAAAGACGACCGCACCGATCTGGATCTGCTTTACGCCTGCCTGCTGGACTGGGGCGTGGAGATCCACCTGCCCCACACCAGCACCGACCTGGACGGCTGCACCGTCCACAATGTGGACAACGGCGCTCTCATGGCCTGCTTCAGCCCCAATGTGCCCCGCTCCGTGGTGGAGTACATGGCAAAGCAGCAGCCCCTCCGCGCCGTCTTCCGGGACAGCGCCTTCGCCTCCGACGACGCCAAGATCAATGTGACGGAGATCTTCAAAAACCTCTCCCCGGATACCAAGGTGAAGGTGATTTAATGAGCCAACTTGAATTACCAGAATTCTCGGCCCTGACCGAGGATGATTGGCAGTATTTTCTTTCTTTTGGAACACCAAATCAATATTTAGATACGGTGGCAAAGGGGCTTCAGGAGCAAAACCGCTATTTTACAGATTTTAGATTTCTCAAACTTCTTTACTGGTATGCCAAGTGTTGTAATAATGCGATTCCCTTACCCAAAGGAATGATCCTTTATCGGGCACGCTTGTATAATAAGGAAAAAGATTGTAAAGAAAAGACTTCTTCGTTTCACGGATATGGGGAAGAGGATAGTTTTGTCCCACGTGATGTGAAGATTGTTCCACATGGCCGGGCGAATCCAGATAGAATCATCTATCTTTATGCTGCGCATAGCGTCAATACTGCAATCGCAGAAATAACACCACCCCTAAAGTCAGAAGTTAGTGTTGCCCAAATTGAAATATTAGAACCGCTTACTTTGCTTAGCTTTTGCTCTTATTGTGCGACCTCTACGGGGGAAGATACAAAAGTTTTGGAGTGGAAGCGCAATTTTGTGCTTGCACTTGCTCGATTGTATAATCGACACTATGGAGATGTCCGAGATTATATTCTATGTCAATATATCAGTGAGTTTGCAAAGAATATTGGTTTTGACGGGATTGCATTCCGATCATCAAAAGTAATTGAGGATCGGAAATTTCTGAAACGAGATAGAAACTATACCATTTTTAGCTATCAAAAATGCAAACCCATATCGTCTAAATTATATTATATTTGCGACCACCAATATACATTACGGGTTCAAAATGCAAGTGGCGTTTTTGAAGCATTTGAGGAATGATTAGATGAAACTTCAATTCAAACACCAGCCCTTTCAGGCGGAGGCAGCTGCGGCGGTCTGCGATGTGTTCAACGGCCAGCCCATGCGCACTACCACCTACCGCCTGGATTTAGGTGATATGACCAATGTCCAGACTGACCTGGACATGACGGATACCGGCTTCCGGAACCACCCGCTGGTGCCGGAGCTGACCAACGCCCGTATTCTGGACAACCTGCACGCTGTCCAGCGCCGGGGCGGCTTAAAGCCCTCCGATGCCTTGGCCGGGCCGGGGATTAACCTGTCCATTGAGATGGAGACGGGCACCGGCAAGACCTATACTTATGTAAAAACCATGTACGAGCTCAACGCCCGCTACGGCTGGAGCAAGTTCATCATTGTGGTGCCGTCGGTGGCCATCCGGGAGGGCGTCTACAAGTCCCTCCAGACCACTCAGGAACACTTCGCCGGGGAGTATGGCAAGAAGATCCGGTTCTTCATCTACTCCTCCGACCGGCTCACCGAGGTGGACCGCTTCGCTTCGGACAGTGCCATCAATGTGATGATCATCAATATGCAGGCGTTCAACTCCAGCAAGAACCAGAGAATCATTGACAAAAAGCTGGACACCTTCCGCAGCCGCAAGCCCATTGATATCATCGCAAAGACCAATCCTATTCTGATTATCGACGAGCCCCAGAGCGTGGAAGGCAAGCAGACCAAAGAGAGCCTGAAGAAGTTCAACCCACTCTTCACCCTGCGCTACTCCGCCACCCACAAGGAGAAGTATGACATGGTGTACCGGCTGGACGCCATGGACGCCTACAACCAGCATCTGGTGAAGAAGATCGCCGCGCTGGGCGTCACCCTCACCGGCTCCACCGCCACCAACAGCTATGTCTATCTGGAGGGTATTGACCTCTACAAGAACAAGGCTCCCACTGCCCGCCTGGGATTCGAGATCAAGGGGGCAACCGGCACCAAAACCGTGGTCAAAAAAGTCAGCGGCGGTGATGATCTCTTTGCCCTGTCCAACGGCCTGGAGGAATACTCCGACCGCTATGTGATCCTTCCCGACGGCATTGACGGTCGGGACAATTCTGTCACTTTTCTCAATGGCCTGAAGCTCTATGCCGGACAGATCCAAGGCAACGAGCAGATGACCGCCCTCCAGCGGCGGGTCCAGATCCGGGAGACCATCCGCACCCACATCCGCCGGGAGCGGGAGCTCTACCCCAAGGGCATCAAGGTACTCAGCCTGTTCTTCATTGACGAGGTGGCCAAGTACCGCCTATACGACGGAGACAACGATGACGGACGCAACGGCGAGTATGCCCGGATGTTTGAGGAAGAGTATGAAAATGTGGTAGGCGAGCTCCAGCGAGAAATCGGCGACGAGGCCTATCTCAGTTACCTGGACAAAATCTCCGCCCACGAGACACATCAGGGCTACTTCTCCATCGACAAGAAGAAGGGCAAGAAGGCCCGCTTTGTGGAGAGTAAGGTGGACCGCAAGACCCAAACCTCCGATGACGCCGATGCCTACGACCTTATTATGAAGGACAAGGAGCGGCTGCTCAGCCTGGACGAGCCGGTACGGTTCATTTTCTCCCACTCTGCCCTCCGGGAAGGCTGGGACAACCCCAATGTGTTCCAGATCTGTACCCTGAAGCCCCAGAGCGAATCGGAGATCCGCAGCCGCCAGGAAATCGGACGCGGCCTGCGCCTGTGCGTCAATCAGCAGGGCGAGCGGATGGACGAGAGTGTGCTGGGCAGCGAGGTGCAGGAACTGAATAAACTTACTTTGGTCACCGATATGGCCTTCGGCAAGTTTGCTGAGGCGCTCCAGTCCGGCCTTGCCGAGTCCCTGGCCGACCGGCCCAAGAAAGTGGATGTGCAGCTGTTCATGGACAAGGTACTCACCAACGCCAACGGGGATACCGTCAAGGTCACTCGTGATTTGGCAGAGGCCATCTATGAGGATTTGATCGGCAACGGCTATGTGAAGCGGGGCGAGTTGACGGACAAGTACTACGCCGACAAGGCCAGCGGCACCGTTCAGGTGGCCGAGGAAGTCAAAGACTGCGCCGCCTCTGTGGTATCCATCCTGTCCACCATCTATGACAGCCACTCCGTGGAGCTTGAGGATGCCCACGGAAATAATGTAGAGGCCAAGGTGGACCCCGACAAGCTGAAAAAGAAGGAGTTCCTGGCCCTCTGGGAGAAGATCAACCAGAAATCCTTCTATACAGTCTCTTTTGACACAAAAGACCTCATCCAGAAAGCCATTGACAAGCTGAACGGTCATCTGGAGGTATCCCGTATCTTTGTGAAAAAGGAATATGGGGAGCAGGAGACGCAGATCCAGTCGAAAGATCAGCTGCTCCAGGGAGAAAGCTTCAAGCAGCGGAAAGCGGATCAGGAAGTGGCGGACCATTCCGTTCTGGGCAGTGTACGCTACGATCTGGTCGGTAAAATCGTGGAGGAAACTGGCCTGACCCGCGCCACAGTTGCAGCGATTCTTGCTGGGATGGCTCCGCAGAAATTTGCCATGTTCCGCCTCAATCCGGAGGAGTTCATTCTCAAGGCAGGGAAAATCATCAATAACGAGAAGGCCACGGCCATCATTCAGCATATCGCCTATAACAAGTTGGATGCGGCCTATGATACCGACATCTTCACTGCGGCAACCCTGCGAGGAAAACTGGGGCAGAATGCCATGCCGGTGGACCGAAGTATCTATGACTATCTGATTTATGATTCGGATGGTGAGCGTAAGTTTGCTGGACAGTTGGACATCAACGAAAAAGTTGCCCTCTATGTGAAACTGCCCAAGTCCTTCTTCATCTCCACTCCGGTCGGAAAATACAGCCCCGACTGGGCCATCGCCTTCCACGAAGGAACTGTGAAGCATGTCTATTTCGTGGCGGAAACCAAGGGCAGCAATGACACTATGGAACTGCGCGGTGTGGAGGAAGCAAAAATTGAGTGTGCCAAGGCTCATTTTGCAGCAATCAGCAACAGCAGCATTACTTATGATGTGGTGAAGGATTTCGAGCAACTGATTAGTCTTGTATCATAATTATTCTTGTGTTTTCACCTTTCATCTTGTCCTCCCCTGTCAAGTTCCGGTACAATGGTGCCAAAATGAGGAGGGGATCATATGAACGGACTGTCGTTTATCCGTCGGCGGTGCAATCTGAGCCAGGGGCAGTTGGCCGAAAAACTGGGTGTCACCCGCCAGGCCATCAATCTGTGGGAGAACCGTCGGGAACCTCTGCCGGAGGCCCGAAAGGAGCAACTTAGCCGGTTTTTCGGCCTGGAGCCGGAACTGTTTGATGAGATCAACCAGGAGCAGAAGGACGCCTTGCTCCATCGTCCCTGTTTCATGTACCGGGACGATGACGGGCACGATCACTTCCTGTTCAGAGAAAATCCGCTGAGGCCTGTTGGCTTCCTATTGAGTGAGAAAACCGGCCAGCCGTTTACCCAGGATGAGCAGATGGTTCTGGACCGTCGGGAACTGGAGGAGATGCTGGATGTCCTGCGTGAGGCGGTGTTTCCAAAAGATCGTTCCCGGTGGACAGCGTGGGACTCCAATGTGGCCATGAACCGTATGCGGTGCATTCTGGGTGGTATGACGGATGCTCTGGAGGCGATTCAAAAGCACCCCAAGGATCGGAAGATGGACTGTTTCTATCTGATGATGCAGGTAGAACTGGCCTTGGCACTGGCCCTGGGTGGGATCGAAAAAGATGACCTTCCTCGCCAAACGGAGGATGATCAGCCAGGTCTGGACACAGAGCACATAATCAGTTTAGCCGAGGAATTTCAGAGTTGGCTGCGCAAGCGTGCAGAAGAGGTCGACTCTTTTCTTGCGAAATAGTCGGTTTCTCGGTACAATGACAGCAGAAAGGAGGCGTTGTCTATGGCAATTCGATGTCCGCACTGTGGAAGTCCCGTGATGATTCGGGGTACTCGCTGGGAGTGCGGCTGGTGCGGTGATTTTGGTGCAATCTCGTCTCTTCATCCCTCAGAAAAGGCCAAGCTGATGCAAGCAGCCGCACCCACCATCCAGGTCACCGTTACAGTGACAGATACCTCTGACGAGGAGGCTCCCCGTAATTTTTCCCAGAGTGAGCTGGAGGACATGGTCCACCGGTGGGACTTTGACGAAAATGAATGGGCATGCCGGGATCTGCTGATCGCAGCTTTCCCGGAGGCTGTGAGTAGCTGGACGGCGGAAGAGTTGGAGGAAATGGACACCATGGACCTTCTTTCCAAGACTGGCGAGAAAGACCCGGAGGCGGCCATCGACATGATGAAACTGCTGCTGGACACGGTGGGAGACAAACTGCAGGAAAAGGAGGTTGCCTATCAGTTTTTGGGATGGGACATGGACGGCCTCCTGCGGGATCAGTTCGTCCAGGGACCACTGCTGCAGCGGCTGAAAACCGACGACCGTCTGGCCGAACAGATTTTCCGGTGTGCCTGCTGGGACACTGGGCAGAAGATGCTGTATGAGGCCTGTGACTGGTTCGGAGAGCCGGAGTTAAAGGAGAAGCTTCGGAATCTTGCGGAGAAGAATCCGTATTTTGACGGTTTTGATTAAAATCAATACATAGCAGAACATATGACTAAGAGGCGCATAAAGTGGGCAACTACTTATTTCGCCAACTCCAGAAACGCATCTCGGTAAGTTTCCAAAATCCGGGCGGCAGCCGCATCGATCTTCTCGTCATCGGTCAGTTCACGCTGGTCAACTTGAGACGCCTGGGAAGGGGAAGGACCGCTCTCCGGCTGCTGGTCATTGTGCGGTATGGGATGGACTTTTTCCAACATCATGCCTACCTCGCTTTCCACCTAAAATGATCTGCTTTTATTTTGACAGATAATTGCTCAAAGTACAAGGAAATCCTATCACGGTGAACAATATCAAGGGATGTGCCGCGAAATGTTCGGTTTCGCGGCACATCCTTTTTGCAGATGCCGGCGCAGATAAAACCGCCGAAAAAACTTCATCCGTATTTACCAGTGTTAGCGTCGGGAGTTCACAGCCACATTTTGTCGGGAGTATCGAACCAATTATTGTCGGAAACGTGCGAGCCAATGGATTAAAGTACAAGATGCCAACAACCCA
>NZ_JACJLC010000080.1 GCF_016901955.1 Pseudoflavonifractor phocaeensis | reverse complement strand
CCCACGTGATCCCCGAGTCCCCCTACACCCACGAGCTGCCCCTGGAGAACTACTACGGCCCCGCCGTTTGCCTGGACATCCCCAAGAAGCACTGGGAGCTGATCACCGTGGAGGACATTGAGAACGCCGCCGCCAAGGTGGAAGGCGGTATCCAGGAGGGCGACTGGGTCCTGATCTGCACCGGCATGAACAAGCGCTGGGGCGAGAACGACGACTACTTTGCCTACTCTCCCGGACTGTCCATCGAGGGCGCCCACTGGTTCGTGGACCACAAGGTCAAGGGCGTGGGCTTTGATATGCAGGCTCTGGACCACATCCTGTACACCTATGCCGCCCAGCACGGCCCCGGGCCCTACGTCCCCCGTATCGTGGAGCAGTACAAGAAGGAGTTCGGCCGTGAGCCTCTGGAGGACTTCCCCGAGTGGGAGCCTGTCCACGAGATCCTGCTGGGCAACAACGTCATGGGCATCGAGAACGTGGGCGGCGACATTGAGAAGGTCAAGGGTCAGCGATTCACCTTCTGTGCCTTCCCCCTGCGTTGGTACATGGGCGACGGCACCATCGTCCGGGCCGTGGCCTTCATCGACGAGGACAAGATCAACAAGGATGTGCCCGATCGGGTGTACAAGTACGGCGTGTATTGATCCTGCGGGGATCCTTGGAAACAGATACCGGGCGGGAGCGGCCTGACCGGGGACGAGGGCCCGCTTCAGCGGGCCCTCGTTTTTTTGCCGGGAGCGTGCCGGTCCATCGCCCTCCACAACAGGCGGCAAGGGCGGCTGCTGTCAGAGTAGGCCCGCCAGGACCGCTGGAAAAGAGGAAAGATAGTATGAGCAACATCAAAGCAGTGTTCGTAGGCACCGGCATGATCGGCGCTGGTCTGGCTGCCAATGCCATGCTGAACGGCTATGAGACCGTTCTCTACGACGTGGTGCCTCAGGAGAAGATGGAGGCAAATATCCGCCACATCATGGACATCCTGGTGGAGGCCGGTGCCGCCACCCGGCAGCAGGCCGACGACGCCCTGGCCGCCTGCCAGTACTCCAACGACTTGGAGCAGGCCGTGCAGGGGGCTGATTTCATTCAGGAGTGCATCCCCGAGCGGCTGGAGCTGAAAAAGTCCACCTACGCCACTATCCAGAAGGTCACCGGCCCCGACGCCATCATTTGCAGCTCAACCTCCAAGCTCTTCCCTACCAAGCTTCAGGAGGGGGCCCTCTATCCCCAGTCCATCCTGGTGGGCCACCCCTACAATCCCTCCTACCTGCTGCCCCTCATCGAGCTGTGCGGCGGGGAGCAGACTTCTCCCCAGACCATTGAGAAGGCCAAGGAGATCTACACCGGTATGGGCAAGGTGGCTGTGGTCTGTCAGAAGGAAATCTACGGCTTCATTGTCAACCGGCTGTCCTGGGCTGCATTGGAGGCTGCCAAGGAGTGCGTGAGGGACGGCGTTTGCACCGTGGAGGACATGGACAAGGCCATTATGTTCGGCCCCGGCATGCGTATGGCAGTTACCGGTCAGCTGCTGACCATCAGCCTGGGCGTGGATGGCGGCTTCCGCAACATCGCTGAAAAGTACGGCGAGGAGCCTACCCCCTGGAACGAGGTTTACGCCCAGGGCGTGGACCAGGAGATCGCCAATCGGGACCCCTCCATGGGCAACACCGTGGATGAGGTGTGCAAGTTCCGGGACCGTGCCTTCGCTGAGCTGCTCAAGCTGCACAAGCTGCTCTGAGCCGGGCAAGCTGTTCTTGTTCCGCAACAAAGCCGGGCAAGCTGTTCCGCTTCCGCAACAGTGGGACTCCTCCGGGCCGTGCCTGGAGAAAGGGACAAGCTGAAAGCCTTGGGGCGCTAGGGCCGGATGGATCACCGGCTGGTGAGTGCCACTTGGCATAAGGCTTGCATAGTTTCATAAACGCATAGATCCCAGCGCGTCCGGGCTCCATGGGCGCGCGAATCAAAAGAAGGGAGAATGAATTATGTCCGATAAAAAAGCACTGGTCGCCCTAGCCAAAGAGCCCAGCATTCAGGAGAGCGTCACCAAGGTCTTTGACCTGATGGGCGGCGTTACCAACATGATCAAGGCTGGTACCACCGTGTTCCTGAAGCCCAATGCCGGCCATGCTGCCCCCGCTGACACCTCCGTGTGCACCAATCCTGAGGTGGTCCGGGCCGTTATCCGGGAGGTCAAGAAGGCCAACCCCAAGAGCATCGTTATCGCTGAGGCCGCCGCTATCGGCTGCGATACCATGGAGTGCTATGAGGTCTCCGGCATCGCCGATGTGGCCCGGGAAGAGGGCGTGGAGCTGTACGACATCAAGGCCGACAAGGACCTGATCAACGTGGCTGTCCGGGGCTATCGTTCCAACCTGCATCACGTGAAGCTGCCCCGCCGCCTGATGGAGGCCGATCATCTGATCAACCTGCCCATCCTGAAGGCTCACGCCAGCATGGTATTCTCCTGCGCGCTGAAGAACATCAAGGGCGTTGTGCAGGACGCCGTGCATCTGCAGATGCACCAGCAGAACCTGACCATGGCCATGATGGACGTGTGGAGTGTGTCCCGGGCCGACATTAACATCGTGGACGCCATCCGCCCCGCCAGCGGCTACTCTCCCCACACCCCCGTGCCCATCGATGTGGGCTGCATCCTGGGCTCCACCGACCCCGTGGCCGTGGACCTGATTGCCTGCGACCTGGTGGGTATCGACGCCGAGGCCGTTGACTACTTCCGGGTAGCCGCTGAGACCGGTCTGGGCATCACCGAGCGGGACAAGATCGACGTGGTGGGCGCTAAGGTCGAGGATTGCTACAAGAAGATGTGGGTGCCCTACATCGGAGACATGAGCACCCGCTGGCCCGAGTACAAGGTGCTGTGCGACGGCGCCTGCTCCAGCTGCCAGGCCCTGCTGGCCATCAATATGGAGACTCTGAAGGCCATCGGCGACTACGAGCGCCGCTCCGACTTCGTGGTGGTGGCCGGCGGCAAGAACGCCATTCCCGACGACGTGGATGACAAGAAGCTGGTACTCCACGGCAACTGCACCCGCAAGTACCTGAAGAATCACCCCAACGCCATCCACATCGAGGGCTGCCCCCCCTCCGAGCCCCTGCTGTATATGTCCATCTCCAACGGCGAGCTGGTCCACGGCAAGGATGGCCAGATGAGCGAGTACATCCGTCCTCGTATGGCCGCCGACCAGCCGGTGTGGCGCCAGTACGTGGAGGAGCAGGCCAAGAAGTTCTACGGCCAACAGGGGTAAGCTATGGCATTCCAGTATGTAGACTATCCCCAGGAGATGAAGGACCTGTTGAACCAGATCTTCAACGACACGTTCATGCAGGCCAACACCCGGTTCCAGTCCTTTGAGGGCTTCCGGTATTCCAGCGCCGTATTTGTCAACTGGAATGCCGACCAGCTCATCTATGACGACGTAGTGTTCAACAACTTCGTCAAAGAGAGTACCAAGTTCTCCTCCTGGGATGATATGGTGCGGGCAGCCACCGATCAACGATTTTCCATCCCGCAGTAGCCTCTTGAACAAGAAAAAGGGTTTCCCCTCACGATTGAGGGGAAACCCTTTTCTATGTGCGGCATATGCGGGGCGGTGGCCCAGCCGAGAACAGCTCCGGGGAGGCCTTCTCTGGCCGTGGCGGCTTTACGGTAGGACGGGGACGTGTTAAAATGGGACAAACAGCGAAACGGAGGACAGGGTATGAGCTATGATTTTACCTCCATCCTGGATCGGAAAGGCTGGGACGCACTGGCGGTGGATGTGGAGACTGGGGCCAGGATCGGTTTTTTAAACGCAAAGGATCTGACTATCCGACCGGGGTTTGACGTGATTCCCATGTGGGTGGCCGATATGAATTTCCCCACGGTACCCACCATTCCTCAGGCCATCATCCACCGGGCACAGCACCCGGCCTATGGCTATTTCACCCCCAGGGAGGCATATTACCAGGCCATCATCCGCTGGCAGGAGGTGCGCAACGGGGTTACCGGACTGGCGGAGGAACACATCGGTTACGAAAATGGGGTGCTGGGTGGCGTGATCAGCGCCCTCAACGCCATTTGTTCCCGGGGGGACAAGGTGCTGCTCCACTCTCCCACCTATGTGGGTTTTACCAGATGCATGACCAATAACGGCTACAACATGGTGCTCAGCCCCCTGAAGAAGGACGATCACGGTGTATGGCGGATGGATTTTGAGGATATGGAGGAAAGGCTGCGCAGCCAGAATATTCACGCCGCTGTGCTCTGCTCTCCCCATAACCCCACCGGACGGGTGTGGGAGCGGTGGGAGCTGGAACAGGCTATGGAGCTCTTCAGGAAGTATGAGGTAAAGGTCATTTCCGACGAGATCTGGAGCGTCCTCATTCTGGAGGGGAACCGGCACATCCCCACCCAAATGGTGAGCCAGGACGCCAGAGCCCGCACGGTAGCTCTGTACGCCCCCAGCAAGACCTTCAATCTGGCGGGGCTGGTGGGCAGCTACCATATCATTTACGACAAATGGCTGAGAGACCGGGTGGAGAAGGAGAGCTCCCTTTCCCACTACAATGAGATGAATGTGCTGAGCATGCATGCCCTCATCGCTGCCTACTCGCCGGAAGGAGAAGCCTGGGTAGACCAACTGCGGCAGGTACTTACCGGCAATGTGGACTTTGCCTGCCAGTATATCCGGCAGCGGGTCCAAGGAGTGGAGGTCTCAAGACCCCAGGGCACCTACATGCTGTTTCTGGACTGCCAGGGCTGGTGCGAGGAGCACGGAAGGACCTTGGACCAGCTCCAGCGGACGGGGCTGGAGGTGGGGGTGATCTGGCAGGACGGACGGCCCTTCCACGGCCCATGGGCCATCCGCATGAACCTGGCCCTTCCCCAAAGCCGAGTGGAGGAGGCCTTCCGGAGACTGGACCGGTATGTGTTCCATCCTGAGGAGCAATGAATAAACGCCTCAAACTTGTTTAAACAAGTTTGAGGCGTAATGATATCATAGATCAGCCCTTCAGCAGTTCCAGGTCGCAGGTACCGGCAATGCTCTTGCGGATGGCCGCCCGGAGGGGGAGCACGGCAGTAGGGGAGACACTGAGCTCGTCGATACCCATGGCAAGGAAGGTAGGTAGCAGGGCAGTGTCTGCCCCCAGCTCTCCGCAGATACCGATCCAGATTCCTGCCTCGTGGGCGGCGTCGGCCGCCATCTTCAGAGCACGCAGGACGGCAGGGTGATGAGGATCGAAGAACTTGCCCAGGTCGTTGCACTGACGGTCGCAGGCCAGGGTGTACTGGGTTAGGTCGTTGGTGCCCACCGAGAAGAAGTCCACCAGCTTGGCCAGCTCAGGGGCCATAAACACGGCGGCGGGGGTCTCGATCATGATGCCCAGTTCCGTGTCCTCCCGGAAGGGGATGCCCTCGGCGGATAGCTCGTCCATCACCTTCTGACAGGCCCGGCGGCACTCCTTTACCTCCCATACCGAGGCGATCATGGGGAACATGATGGCGATCTTGCCGAAGGCAGAGGCACGGTACAGGGCCCGCAGCTGAGTGCGGAATACCTCCGGTCGGTTTAGGCAGATGCGGATGGCCCGCAGTCCCATGGCCGGATTCTCTTCCTTGTTCAGGTCAAAATAGTCCACCTGCTTGTCTGCCCCGATGTCCAGGGTGCGGACGATGACCCGCTTGCCCTTCATATCTACCGCGGCCTTTTTATAGGCCTGGAACTGGGCCTCCTCGTCGGGATAGTCGCTGGCAGCCAGATAAAGAAACTCGGACCGGAACAGGCCCACCCCCTGGCCGTCGTTGGCCAGCACGGCGGAAACGTCCTCCGGAGAGCCGATATTACAGTAGAGCTTGATCTTCTTGCCATCCAGGGTCACGTCCTCCTGGCCCACCATGGAGCGCAGCAGCTCCTGGCGCTCGGTTTGCTGGGCCTGCCGGGTCTCCAGGCTCTGAAGGGTCTCCGGGTCGGGGTCAAAGATCACCTGGCCGGTCTCCCCCACGATGTAGGCTTCCTTGCCGTGGTAACTCTCGTTGAAGGCTTCCCCCAGTCCGCACACGGCGGGGATGCCCATGGTGCGGGCCAGAATGGCGGTGTGGCTGTTGCCGGAGCCTCCCTGGGTAGCAATGGCCAGGATCTTGCTCTTATCCAGTTGGATGGTCTCCGAGGGAGCCAGATCGTCAGCCGCCAGGATTACCGGCTCGTCCGAGTCGATGCCCCCCTCCACGACGCCCAGAAGCAGGTTGAGCACCCGACCGGTCACGTCTTTCACGTCGGCGGCCCGGGCCCTCATATAGTCGTCGTCCATCTCCGCCAGCATGGCGGCAAACTGCTCCCCCGCCTGCTGCGCGGCATATTCGGCGTTGCAGCCCTGGGCCACCAGCTCGTCCATGGCCCCGGTGTAGTCCTCGTCCTCCAGGAACATGGCGTGGGTCTCAAAAAGCTCGGCGGCACTGTCCCCGGCCTGGGCCCGGGCGGCTTCCGCCATGTCCAGCAGGGCCTGGGCCGCCGTCTCCCGAGCCTGGTTCAGACGGACCTGCTCCTCCGCCGGGTCACAGTTATGCCGTGCCTCTACCTGGCTTTCCGGACGGTGGTAAAAGTAAATGACGCCGTGGGCCACACCCTGAGAGACTCCTTTTCCCTGTACGATGTTCATCCTGCCGTCTCCTTTCTCGTGTTTGGCAGCGCCCACCGCCAGATCTGGCGGTGGGCGCTGGGTAAGTTACAGGTTGTTTTTGAAGAAATCTTCCATGGCGGCGGCAGCGGCCTCCTCGTCACCGCCGTTGACGGATACGGTGATCTGGTCGCCCCCCTTAACACCCAGACCCATCAGCTTCATCAGCTGGGTGGCCTTGGCAGACTTGTCCCCCTTGGAGACAGTGATCTCAGCGCCGGCAAAAGCCTTGGCGGCCTTGACCAGCAGACCAGCGGGACGGGCGTGGATGCCCACGGGATCGGTGATGGTGTAGGTAAAGCTTTTCATGACAGATTTCTCCTCTCTCTCAGTTATTGGAAACACAGGCCTTGACGGTCAGGATGGGGTCCAAGGAAGCTTGGTCGCCGGCATGGACAGAGACCGAGCCCAAATCCTCAGAATTGGTCACCAGGACGGCAGTGGTGGTGGGATAGCCCTTTTTGGCGATCAGCTCCAGGTCAAAGTCCAGCAGGAGCTGGCCCGCCTTTACCTGATCCCCCTCGGAGACGTGGAGGGTGAAGCCCTCACCGTTCATCTCCACAGTATTGATGCCCACATGGATGAGCAGCTCCATGCCGTCGGAGGAGGCCAGGCCGATGGCGTGCTTGCTCTCGGCCACGGTGGTTACCTCGCCGTCAAAGGGGGCTACCACGCGGCCTACGGCGGGCTGGATGCCGAAGCCCTCGCCCAGCACGCCGGTGGCAAAGGTGTCGTCGGGGATCTCCTCCAAGGGGATCACCTTGCCCTGGATGGGGCAGTAGACCACCCCGGGCTGGCAGGTGAGAGCGGGAGTGGTCTCAGCCTGGGAAACGGGAGCGGAGGCGGTTTCCGGGGCCTTCTCCTTGTACAGGAACCAGCTCACCGCGAAAGCCACCACAAAGGAGACGGCCAGTTCAATGGCGTAGGGGACGATGTAGTCGGTGGTGGTGAGGAAGCCAAACAGGCCGGTGACGCCGTAGGCGGTGGCGCCGATGTGGAACATGGAGCCCACCACGCTGCCGGCGGCACCACCGATCATGCCAGCCACCAGGGGCTTTACCAGGCGCAGGTTGACGCCGAAGATGGCGGGCTCGGTGATACCCAGGGCGGCGGACATGGCGGAGGGGAGAGCCAGGGCTTTGGTCTTGCGTTCCCGAGTCTTGAGGGCGATTGCCAGACAGGCGGCGCCCTGGGCAAAGTTAGCGGCGGAGGCAATGGGCATCCAGGTGTTCAGACCCACCGAGGACAGCATGCCCGCCTCAATGACATTATACATGTGATGGACACCACACACCACAGTAAGAGGATAAATGGCGCCCATGAGAGCCGCACCGATGCCGAAGGGGATGGTGATGAGCATCTGCACCCCCTCCAGCACCCAATTTTCCAGGGTGGAGAACACGGGGCCAAACACGGTGAGGGTCAGGTAGCCGGTGGCGCACACGGTGACCAGGGGAGTGATGAACAGGTCCAGCATCTCAGGGACCACCTTGTGGAGCCGTTTCTCGATCTGGCACATGATCCAGACCGCAATGATTACTGGGATCACGTGGCCCTGATAGCCAGTCAGGTTGATGTCAAAGAGACCAAACCATACATCAGCCGTGGGAATGGGGGTACCGCTGGCCACATAGTCAGCTACCGACCAGGCGTTCACCAGATCGGTATGGATCATGATCATGCCGATGACAGCCCCCAGGAAGATGTTGCCTCCAAACACCCGGGCGGCGGACACTGCTACCAGGATGGGAAGGAACACGAAGGCGGCGTTGCTGAACAGATGGAAAATGGTGTAGGTGCCCGAATCAGCCAGGGTGGGGAAGGCCTTGCAGAGACCTTCCAACAGCCCCATGATCAGACCGGAGGCCACGATGGCCGGCAGAATGGGCACGAATACGTCGCCCAGCGCCTTCACCATCCGCTTGGGCAGAGGTTGCCGGGCGGCAGCAGCGGCCTTGACCTCCTCCTTGGTGGCGGCGGTCATACCGGAAACCGCCAGAAACTCGTCGTAAACCTTATTTACCGTGCCGGTGCCCAGAATGAGCTGGAGCTGTCCGGCGTTGCTGAATACGCCTTTGACGCCGTCGATGTCCTCCAACGCATCCATATCCAGCTTCCCGTTGTCCGCGATGACCAGCCGCAGACGGGTGGCACAGTGAGCGGCACTGACCAGATTCTCCCGGCCGCCTACGTGCCGGAAAATCTCTTGGGCACATTTGCGGTAATCCATAGATACCCCTCCAGGTGATTTTGAATTTATATTGAAAACGTTTTCATCTTGAGTTCATTATATCCGCCTCAAGTTAGTTTGTACAGATGGAATGTTGGACAAGTTTTTTCGGGCTGTTTTGTGCGAAACAGAAAATGAAGCATAGATTTCCTGTGGGAATTTAGGAAAAATGTACCCGCAAGGAAGGTGGGCCGCCCGTCCCCTGTAGGAACGGAGGCTCTCCTATCCTTGCGGGCAAGTGGAGGAGAGTAGTATTCAGAATTCCACGGTCATGCCATCGTAGGCGGCCAGGATGCCCCGAGCCGCGCCCCAGGCGGTGAGCTGGTCGTGGGTCATCTCGCCGTTGTGGCTGAAATGGTTGATAACCTTTACCGTATGGCTGTCCACGCAGCCCAGAGCGGCCAGCTTGGCCAGGAAGGGCTCGATATCGGGCAGGCCCATGTGGTAGCCGCCGATGGTCTTCTGACCCATGGTGGCATCCAGGCTGACCAGGTCAAAACGTTCGGCGGCCAGCAAATCCCAAGCTGCCTGACTCAGGTTGGCTCCGGTGTCGTGACCGTAAAAGACAGTCTTGCCGTCCTTCTTGCAGATGTAGACCAGAGGCTCCTCCCGCTTGTCATGGTCAGCGGGGACCGCCACAATCTCCCAGGCCCCAGAGCGGATATGATCCCCGCCGTGGGTACGGTGGAAGTGGACCACATCGTCAATGGGGTGCGGCTTGAAGCGGTCAATAAGGATGTGGTCATAAAAGGCCTTTTCCACTGCCTCGTTGCCGTATATCTCCAGCACTCCCTCCGCCCCGTGGCCAAAGTGTTCGTGGCGGTGGATCAGATCGGTGGGGAACCAGTGGTCCATATGGCTGTGGGTCACCAGCAGGGTCTGGATCTTTCCCAGATCCAGACCGTAATTCAGGGCATGGCAGTAGGTGTCAGGGGGAAAGTCCAGCAGCAGATCATCGTCCAGCATAGCCTGGGTGCGGGTGCGGAGGTTCCTGCCTCCTGCAGCCCGGGCGTGGGAGCACACCGGACAGGAACAGAACAGACCGGGCCACCCTTCGGCAGCGGCGGTGCCCATATAAAGAATCTTCATTGATTAACCTCCATGCCACCCTGGGGCGGATAATAAACGGTTCAGACGCTTTCCCGGTCCACCACGGTGTAGCCCATCATGGTCTGACGTACCGGAAGCTCCTCTTTGTGAGTCACCATGGACAAAAGCATCCGGGCGGCCTCGGCGCCGCATTCCTCGTAGTAAAAATGGGCGGTAGAGAGCCTGGGGCTGACGTGCATCCCTGCCCAGCTGTCGTCAATGCCTGCCACGCTCACATCCTCCGGCAGGCGCTTGCCCGCCGCCCGCAGGGCCTCCATGGCCCCGATGGCGATAAGGTCGGTGGCGCACATCACCCCGTCCAGGTCCGGGTGGTCGGCCAGCAGGGTTTCCATGGCCCTCCGGCCACCCTCTGCCGTAAAGTCGCTGAGACAGGTTGGTACGTCTGGGGACAGGCCGGCCTGAGTCAGAGCGGAGCGCAGGCCTTGCTTGCGGCGCAGGCCCACCGCGATATCCTGCTCTGTGACCCCAATGTAGCCCAGCCGCCGGCGGCCCCGCTGAAGCAGACGCTCGGTCAGATCCCGGGCGGCGTTGTAATCGTCGTGGTAGACGCAGGGAACCCCCTCGCACTGCTGCCCGGCAATGACCAGGGGCACTGAACAGGCTCGTATGGCATCCTCGTGCCGGGGGGAGAGCATGGTGGCCATGAGGATGATGCCGGCCACCGACCGGCTCTCAAACAGGTCCAGATAGGCCAGCTCCTGCTCGGCCACGTTATCGGTGTTGGCCAGCAGGCAGAGATAGCCCTGCTGGGACAGCACCTGGGTGATGCCGGCGGTCACCCGGCTCACGGCGTCCGAGCTGATCTTGGGTACGATGACCCCCACATAGTCGGTGATTTTGCTGCGGAGGGTCTGGGCGGCAGCGGCGGGCCGATAGCCCGTTTGCCGGATGACCGCTGCGATGGTGGCACGCTTCTCCTGGCTGAGGGAACCGCCATTGAGATAGCGGCTCACTGCGGCATTGGAAACCCCGGCCATTTGGGCGATCTCCTTAATGGTCATAGCACGTGCCTCCTTATTGGAAATAACGGTCAGTCCTCCCGGTGGAGCATCCAGGCAAAGCCGTAAGGATAGAGCTCTACATGGCGCAGATCCTCAAAATGTCCGCCGTACACCAGTTCCTCATAGGGGCCCTTTTCCCAGGAGGAGACGGTGACAAACTGATTGCTGAAGTTGAACAGGGCAATGAGCTTGTGGCCCTTGTACCAACGGCCAACCCCCAGCACGTGGGGAGAGCCGGTGTCAAAGGTCCACACGTCGGCCCGGGCGTCAAAGGCCGGCTCCTCCGCCCGCAGCTGCTCCAGCCGGCGCAGGCCCTGGAACTGCTTGCCCTGGCGGGTGCTACAGTCCGCCCGCATGGCGGCCAGATCCCACTGGAAGGCCCCACGATGGATATAGCGGCTGTCGTCCCACTTCTCCGGGTCCTGGTGGTAGGTGTAGTCATTGAGCTGCCCCACTTCGTCTCCGCTGTACAGTACGGGAATGCCGCTCTGGGTAAGCATCCAGGCGTGGAGCATCAGGTCACAGGCAATGGCCCGCTCCAGCTTGAAGGGATCCCGCTCATAGTCGGCAGTCTCTACGCCGCACAGAGAGGCGGTGGTGCCGCACAGCCGGGCATCCCCCAGCCGGGGGTCGTCATTGTACAGCTCGCCCCGGCTGTCGCTGCCGGGGAAATGGCCGGTAAACCAGTCGTTGAGGTATTTCTTGTGGGCTACCTCGTCGGTGCCAAAGTGCTGGTTCAGCCAGGGATAGTCCAGGCCCCAGCCAATGTCGTCGTGGCAACGCAGGTAGTTGAGGAAGAGGAAGTCCCGGGGCAGGGCGCATACCGTGTCCATCTGGTGGCGGAGCAGAGATACGTCCCCGGTGGCCAGGGTATGCCAGGTGGTGGCCATAGTGGTGACATTGTACAGCATATGGCACTCCGGTTTCTCGGGGGAGCCGAAGTAAGGCACCACCTTGGCGGGCTCCATGACCACCTCGCCCAGCAGCAGCACGCCGGGACAGACCACCTCACAGACGATGCGCATCATCCGCACCAGAGTGTGGACCTGAGGCAGGTTGCGGCAGTTGGTGCCCAGCTCTTTCCAGATGTAGGGCACCGCGTCCAGACGGATCACGTCAATACCCCGGTTGGTGAGGTAGAGCAGGTTCTCCGTCATGTCGTTGAACACCACGGGGTTGGCGTAGTTCAGATCCCACTGATAAGGGTAGAAGTTGGTCATCACCACCTGGCCGCAGTCAGGCAGCAGAGTGAAGCTGCCCGGGGCGGTGGTGGGAAACACCTGGGGCACCGTCTTTTCAAATTCCCGGGGGATGTCCCAATTGTCGTAAAAGAAATACCTCTCCCGGTAGCCCGGCTCGCCGGCCCGGGCCTTTTTGGCCCACTCGTGGTCCTCACTGGTGTGGTTCATCACAAAGTCCAGGCACAGGCTGATGCCGTCGGCCCGACAGGCATCGGCCAGGGACTCCAGATCGTCCATGGTGCCCAGCTCGGGCTGAACAGTGCGGAAGTCGGCCACGGCGTAGCCGCCGTCGCTGCGGCCCTTGGGACTCTGGAGCAGGGGCATCAGATGGAGATAGTTCACTCCGCACTCACGGATGTAGGGCAGCTTTTCCGCCACCCCCTTCAGGGTGCCGGCAAACTGACCGGTGTACAGCATCATGCCCAGCAGGTCCCGGCGGCGGTACCAGTCGGGATCGGCCTCCCGGGCCTGGTCCTGGAGGCGGAGGGCGTCCTTCCGCTGCCCCCAGCTCCGGCGGAGCATCTCGATAAAATAGTCAAAGGCGGCCAGATCCCCGTGGTAAAGCTCGCAATAGAGCCACTTCAGCTCGTCGTACCGGGCGTCCAGACGACGCTGGAAGGCGTCGGGGTCGGCGGAGGGTGCGGGGGTAGCGGGAGAC
>NZ_JACJLC010000079.1 GCF_016901955.1 Pseudoflavonifractor phocaeensis | reverse complement strand
ACTTCATGTCCGCAGGGGAGGAGACCATGGAGGAATACATCGCCCGGTGGGCCGAGGTCATCTGCGGGTGGGAGATCCGTGACCTTGCCGTCCAGGACGGCGGCACGATACCACGGATGTCATGCTCCTGCGCAATGCGGCTCCGGATTTGCAATTTTGCCGCAGCCTGGAGATGGGAGTAATCCCAATGTCAAATGACATCATCAGCCGGGTAAGCGCCATGTACGACATCAAAATTGAAGACGACCACATTGCGGATATCATCCAGGGGCGCCCAACCATCCTGCCGCAGGAGGTGCGGGAGGTGGTCTTCATGAAAGTGCGCAGTTACGCCTGCGACATATTGGATAAACTGCGTGAACTACAGGTTGATCTGCGCGCAAACCCTGCCATCTTTATTGGCGGCGGATCGATCCTGTTTAGGTCCTTTGTGGAGGAGTCGCCCTTGGTGGCACATGCGGATTTTGTGACAGATCCCAAGGCAAACGCCATCGGCTATGGGATGCTGGCCACTGCTCAGCTGCGGCGGATGACCCCGCAGAATCACGGAGGGGAGTTCTTTGCGCAGGGATGATAAATACCGATTTTCTCTCAGCTGGGGCAGGGATACTGCTGAGAAGATCGCTGTCGGGGATCTCCTTGAGAAATTAAAGAACCGCAAGAGCGATCTGATCGTCCAGGCAGTCTGGGAGTATATCGGGAATCATCCGGAAGTAATGGCGGAGAATGCTAAAATAGTGATTACCGTCCAGTCCACGCCAACGGACGAGCAGACCCTAGCAAAGATCCAGCAAATGATTGACGCCTCGGTAGAAAGGCTCAAGGACAGCATGAAGTTCCAGATCCAGCAGGAAAAGCAGGTGGAGCAAGCGGCTCCAACCGTACTTAATCAGCAGGATCTGGACGATATGCTCGACAATCTCACTATATTCGACCAGTAATTGTGGGCAGCCCTACGCTTTCAAACGGCGTGGGGCTGTTTTTTGTGGCAAAAATGATGGCGGAAAACGGGGAAAGAGGTGAAGACGAAATGGTCTTCCAGGAAGGCATCCTACTGCACCTTGACAAACAGGCGTGCCGCGCCTCATATCAGCAGCGGGTACGTTGCGTGTATGGAGAGCCGTACAAGCAGACCGGGCCATGATCCCGAACAGAGAAGGGAGGACAGGGGGGAGCCGGATGCTGTGTGCAGACAAGCTGTGGCGGCTTGGAGGCCATGACCCATACTCGTTGATCATGATACGTCGCTTTGGCCGTGATCCGAGCGGTAGCCAATCCGTCGCAGGTTGCGGGAAGTGCCAACAGCTCAGGGAGTAAGTCTCGCGGAGCGGCCTGGCCAACCGCCGCCCGCTGCTTTTCTTTTGACTTTTACAAAAAGGAGTTGAGGAAATGGAAAAGCAAGCGGTACCAATTTGGGAGAAGGCCAATTTGACGATTGAAGAGGCGGCTGCCTACTTTGGAATTGGGACAAATAAGTTGCGAGAGATAACCAGCAACCCGGACTGTGGATTTGTTATTTGGATAGGAACAAAAAGGCTGATTAAGCGAAAAAAGTTTGAAAAGTATTTGGAAGATGTCGATACATTGTAAGCAAACAAAAGGAGGTCTGGACATGGCTTGAGCCGTGGCCAGACTGTTTTGTTATATAGCAAACTGTAACTGGTGTACTGGTAATTTCCGTAAAAAATCTAATTAGATTAAATTCATTATGAAAAATGTGATGAAATCTCGCCAGAGTTACCGGAAATAGGTTGAATCTTGAAAAGTAGTATCTGATGTGGTAGAATAAAATGCTATATCAGATTCCTTTTCTCATGATAGAAGGGGAATTACTATGCCAAGCAAACGAAAAGACAGCAAAGGTAGAATCCTTAGAAATGGGGAGGTGCAAAGGCGAGACGGTATGTATATGTTCCGATATACCGATCCGGATGGAAAACGGAAAGCGGTATATAGTTGGAAACTGGTCAGTACTGATAAGGTTCCGGAGGGTAAGAAATGCGTGATGGCCCTTCGAGATATTGAAAGACAGATCCAGAGAGATCTTGAGGATGGTATACGTGCCGGTGAAGCAAACACAATAACTGTTAACGCGCTGTTCAAATCCTTCATGGACTTACGCACTGACCTCAAGGAAACCACAAGATGTAATTACATTTGCTTATACGACAAGCAGGTTCGGGATGAACTTGGCGGACGTAAAATTCGGAGTGTCAAGTTTTCTGACATTCAGAGATTGTATATGCATATGGTCCAAGATCTTGGCCTCAAGGCAAGTACGGTTCAAAGTGTCCATTCCATACTGTACCAAATGTTTGAGAGCGCTGTAATGGACAATCTTATTCGTGTGAATCCTGCAGCGAATGTTTTGAAAAGCTTGCGTAAGATGCTGCTGGTTGAACAGGAAAAGCGTCACGCTTTAACAGAAGAAGAACAGGCAAAATTGATTGAGTATGTTTATCAGTCGCGGATTTATTGTCGCCTCGGTACACTATTCACTGTTCTTCTTGGAACTGGTATGCGGATAGGTGAAGCACTTGGACTTAGATGGTGTGACTGCGATTTCGAAAAAAACTCATCAGTGTAAATCACACCCTATTATATAAGCAAAGCGAAAATGGGGGATATCGGTACCGAATCTCTGAGCCAAAGACAAAAGCGGGTCTAAGAGTTATCCCGATGCTATCAGAAGTGAAAGAAGCGCTTTTGGCTGAAAAGGCGAAGAGAAGAAACCCCAATTTAGAGCCCTTCTCTATTGGAGGATACACCGGTTTTATTTTCCTCAATAGTCATGGTAAGGTTTTTACTCCAGCGTATGTGTTCGATGCCATACAAAACATCACGAGTGCATTTAATAGGGAAGAGTACTTCAAAGCTGAGCAAGAAAACAGAGAACCGTGTTATTTGCCAAAGTTCAGTGCCCACATATTGCGCCACACTTTCTGCACAAGGTTCTGCGAAAATGAAAAAGATCTCAAGATAATCCAAGATGTGATGGGCCATAGAAATATTCGGACAACGATGGATGTCTATAATGAGGCAACCGAGTCCAGAAAGATCGCAAGTTTTCAAAGCCTGGAAGGCAAAATCAAGGTCATATAGGTTTACACCATTTTGCCGCAGCCAACACCATTTTGCACCAGGATTTACACCACTACACTGAAAAGTTATAGAAATCTGTAAGGGGTTATGTAAGCACAAAAAGCCTGGAACCCCTTGAAATAAAGGGGATAGAAGGTTATGGAAAGAAAGAGGTGTGCTTATGTACCTTAAAGCACTGGAGATCCAGGGATTCAAATCCTTCCCCGATAAGACGGTGCTCTCCTTCGGGGAGGACATCACCGCCATCGTGGGCCCCAACGGCAGCGGAAAATCGAATATCTCCGACGCTATCCGCTGGGTCATGGGGGAGCAGTCCACCAAAGCCCTCCGGGGGGGCAAGATGGAGGATGTGATCTTTGGCGGCACCGCTCTGCGTAAGCAGCAGGGATTTGCCGAGGTCTCCCTGGTTTTGGACAATGCCGATCATATCTTCCCCCTGGAGGAGAGCGAGGTCATGGTGACCCGCCGGTACTACCGCTCCGGGGAGAGCGAATATTATATCAACCGCCGCTCCGTCCGGCTGAAGGACGTGAACGAGCTGTTCATGGATACCGGCCTGGGCCGGGAGGGTTATTCCATCATCGGCCAGGGTCGCATCGATGAGATCCTGTCGGTGAAGAGCGGCGACCGCCGGGAGGTTTTTGAGGAGGCCGCCGGTATCTCCCGGTTCCGCCACCGGAAGGAGGAGGCTCAGCGCAAGCTGGAGCGTACCCAGGAGAACCTGGTGCGCATCACAGACAAGATCGATGAGCTGGAGCTCCAGGTGGAGCCCCTGCGGCTCCAGAGTGAAAAGGCAAAAAAATTCCTCATCCTCCGGGATGAGCTGAGAGGGCTGGAGATTTCCCTGTGGCTGGACCAGTTGGAAAGGCTGCGGGCGGGAGCCATCAAGACTCTGTCCGACTATGAAAATGCCTGCCGCCAAAAGGAGGAGGTCCGCCAGGCGGTGGAGGCCCTGTACGCCGCTGCCGAGGATATTTCAGCAAAAATGCGGGACAAGGATGTGGAGAGCGAGGGCGTCCGGTTCCAGATGATGCAGCGGGAGGCCGACGCCAACGGCTTGGAAAACGCCATTGCGGTCCTCCAGGCCAACATTCAGAACAACCTGGAGAACCGGGACCGGATCCAGCGGGAGCTGGAGCAGCAGGAGGGCCGGGCGGACTCCATCGCCGCCCAGATCACGGAGCGGCAGGCCCGGTTGGAGCTCATCGAGACAGACAGCGCCCGGCTGCGGAGTGACCTGGAGGCCCGCCAGGAGGAGGCCAGGCTGGCGTCCCAGTCGGTGGGCACCATCGCCCGGGAGCTGGAGGCCCTGCGGCAGAAGGAGGCGGTAGAGACCGCCTCCGCCGCCGATGCCAAGGCCCTGATCTCCGCCCTGGCCGCCGCCGCCCAGGAGGTGCTGGACCGGGACGAGGCTATGCGCCGGGAGCTGGCGGAGGGGGAGGAACGGCTGAAGGAGGCCCAGACCGCCCGGAGCCAGACCGCCCAGGCCCTGGACCAGGCCAGAGAGGACCGGGATTCCCTGCAAAACGTCATCAACGGCTATGGCCTGCGGCTGGAGAGCCGCCGCCGGAAGGCCAAGGAGGCGGAGGAGGCCCATGTCAAGCTCCAGATGGAGGAGAACGCCATCCGTTCCCGGATCCACATGCTCTCCGAGATGGAGAAGTTGTACGAGGGCTACTCCAAAGCTGTCAAGCTGGTGATGGGGGAGGCCAAGAAGGGCCAGCTCCGGGGGATCCACGGCCCGGTGGCCGGGCTCATCCAGGTGCCCGACGCCTATACCGTGGCCATCGAGATCGCCCTGGGGGGCGCCATGCAGCACATCGTGGTGGAGCGGGAGGAGGATGGCAAGGCCGCTATCCAGTACCTGAAGCGCCGGGATGGGGGCCGCAGCACCTTCCTGCCCCTGAGCTCCATCCGCCCCTCCGATTTCCGGGACCTGGGGGTGGAGCGGGAGCCCGGCTTTGTGGGCATGGGGGACAAGCTCATCCGCTTTGATCCCAAATATCAGAAGATTTTTTCCAATCTGCTGGGCCGCACGGTGGTGGCCCAGGATATGGATTCCGCCATTGCCATGGCTCGGGCCTATCACCACCGCTTTAAGATCGTCACCCTGGACGGCCAGGTCCTTAACCCCGGCGGATCCATGACCGGCGGCTCGGTCTCCCGTAGCGCGGGCATCCTCAGCCGGGCCAACGAGCTGGAGCGGCTCAACCAGCAGGCGGTGGGGGTAACGGAGCAGCTATCCGCCGCCGCCCGGGCTATGGAGGAGGCGAAGCGGGAGGCCGCCGCCGCCGCCTACGAGGTGGAGACCGCCCAGGCCCAGCAGCGTCAGCACGAGGATGCCATCCTCAAGCTGGAGGAGCGGCTGGCCCAACTGGAGGGACAGCTTCAGCGGGCCGCTCAGGAGCAGGCTGGTCAGAAAAAGGAACTGGAGGGGCTCCAGGCCAGAGCCGCCCAGATCGAGGCGGACACCCGGGCGGCCCGGGCCAGGGTGGAGGCCCTGGAGGGGGCCGCCGCCGCCCTCCGGGCGGAGGCCCAGGGCAAGGCCGCCGGTCAGAGCGACGCCCAGGAGAAGGCGGCCGCTCTGGGAGAGACCATTGCCGAGATGAATATGCGCCTGGCGGCCCTGGAGGCCGAGCGCCAGGCCACCCGGCAGTCCCTGACCGAACTGGAGGAGCTGCGCCGGGACCTCACCGGCGACCGGGCCCAGCGGGAGGATATGCTGGCCCAGTTCCAGGAGAAAAACGCCGGGCTGGAGGAGGAGATCCGGGAGAAGGAGCGGCAGCTCCAAACCATCCGCAGGGAGAACCAGGACCGGCAGGAGGATATCAGCCGCCTCAACCGGGAAAAGCTGGACCTGGAGGCTCAACGGAACCAGGCCGACCGGGATGCCCGGGACAAAAACGGCGCCCTGCTCAACCTGGAGCGGGAGGTCTCCGTGCTGGAACAGAAGAAGACCGCCGCCGCCCTGGAGGAGAAAAACCTGCTGGACAAGCTGTGGGAGACCTACGAGCTGTCCCACCAGGCGGCCATGGCCCAGCGGGTGGAGCTGGAGAGCGTTCCCAAGGCTCAGCGCCGGGTGGGAGAGCTGAAAAAGGCCATCTCCGGCCTGGGCAACATCAACCTGGACGCCATCGACGAGTTTGCCCGGGTCAACGAGCGGTACACCTATCTCACCGACCAGCGGGATGATGTGCAGAAATCCAAGGCGGAGTTGGAGGGTATCATCGCTGACATCACCGAAGAGATGCGCTCCATCTTTTCCGCTCAGTTCGCCATCCTCAACGAGGCCTTTCAGCAGACCTTTGTGGAGCTCTTCCGGGGGGGCAAGGCCACCCTGGAGCTGGAGGACCCGGAGGATATCCTCAACTGCGGCATCGAGATCAAGGTGCAGCCGCCGGGGAAGGCCCTGAAGGTGCTCTCCCTGCTCTCCGGCGGGGAGAAGGCCTTTGTAGCCATCGCCCTGTATTTCGCCATCCTGAAGGTACGGCCTACCCCATTCTGCGTCATGGACGAGATCGAGGCCGCCCTGGACGACGCCAACGTGGTGCGGTTTGCCCACTACATGCGTCAGATGGCCGACAAGACCCAGTTCATCGTCATCACCCACCGCCGGGGCACCATGGAGGAGGCCGACGTGCTGTATGGCGTCACCATGCAGGAGCAGGGCATCAGCCGGATGCTGACAATCAATTTGAACGACGTGGAAAAAGAGCTGAACATCAAGTGACGCCATACAGCACGTCGGACGACGACATCCGCCAAAGGCGGAGCGGCGCCTGCGCCGTCAAGCGTTTTGCCCGGCAGGCAAAACCTTGAAATCGACGGAATTCACTTCCGGCGATTTGAGTGAAATACGGGGTCCCCACACGGTGGAAGCCGTGTGGGGCGGAGGCCGATGTGCTGTATGGCGTCACCATGCAGGAACAGGGGGTCAGCCGGATGCTGACCATCAATCTGAATGATGTGGAAAGGGAACTGAACATCAAGTAAGACAGGTTGCAGCTCAGCGCACAGCCTGTGGTTTCCGCCCAACCCCGGCACAGCCCAGCGCAGCGGGTTTGCCGGGGAGAGGAGGCACAAGGGAGCGGGCTCGAAATACCCGCTGGCGGGTATTTCGAGCGGAGCGGACTTTGGGCCGACGAAGGAACAGGGGGTCAGCTGGATGCTGACCATCAACCTGAACGACGTGGAAAAGGAACTGAGCATTAAGTGAGGAGCGTTAAACATGGAACAGGCGTATAAGGCCCGCAGACTGATGGAGCGGATGTCCATAGTGGCGGCTCTGCTGATCTGTCTGGCCCTGATAACTCAATTTATCTGGCTGTTTGTGGCCGGGCTGGTGATCATCGCCGTGGCCATCGCCATCCTGCGCATCTGGTGGCGCTGCCCGGACTGCGGGGCCTTTTTGGGAGTCAGCAAGACGGACAAGTGTCCCAAATGCGGCCGTCCTATCGAATAAGAAAGGAATCTGAAACAAATGGGTTTTTTCGCAAAAATCAAGGCGGGGCTCACCCGCACCAAGGAGAACATCGGCCATTCCATTGAGCAGATCTTTGCCGGTGAGCTCAACGACGACTTTTACGACGAGCTGGAGGAGACCCTGATTCTGGGGGACATGGGGGTGGACACCACCCTCAAGGCGGTGGAGGAGCTCCGCCGCCGGGTGAAGGAGGAGAAGATCAAGGACATGGAGGCCGCCCGCCTCTGCCTGCGGCGGGTGCTCACCGATATGCTGCTGGTGGGGGAACCGGAGCTCCACCTTACCACCACCCCCTCGGTAGCCCTGTTTATCGGGGTGAATGGGGTGGGTAAGACCACCACCATCGGCAAGCTGGCCGCCAAGATGAAGGGGGAGGGCAAGCGGGTGCTCATGGCCGCCGCCGACACCTTCCGGGCTGCCGCCGCCGACCAGCTGGAGATCTGGAGCCAGCGGGCCGGGGTGGACCTGGTACGGCAGCACGAGGGGGCGGATCCTGCCGCCGTGGTTTTTGACGCCCTCAGCGCCGCCAAGGCCCGGAAAACCGACGTGATCCTCATCGATACTGCCGGCCGCCTCCACAACAAGCAGAACCTGATGAATGAGCTGAACAAAATCTCCCGGGTGGTGGACCGGGAGCTGCCCGGCTGTGACCGGGAGACCCTGCTGGTGCTGGACGCCACCACCGGCCAGAACGGCCTGATCCAGGCCAAGCAGTTCAAGGAGGCCGCCGGCATCACCGGTATCGTGCTCACCAAGCTGGACGGCTCGGCCAAGGGGGGCATCGTCATCGCCATCGCCCAGGAGCTCCAGGTGCCGGTGAAGTATATCGGCGTGGGAGAAGGGATCGACGACCTGATGCCCTTCGAGGCCCAGGCCTTTGTGGAGGCCCTGATTTGATTGCAGGGGCCTGTTGCGTTATTTTGCAACAGGCCCGCGGGAAGGAACCAAACCCACAGTAGGGGCCGATGTCCACATCGGCCCGCATTTGGAGGTTATTGATATGGCCAGAATAGACGGACGGGCCAACGATCAGCTGCGGCCCGTTGAGATCATTCCCAATTTCAACAAATTCGCCGAGGGCTCCTGCCTCATCCGCTGCGGCAACACCCAGGTGCTGTGCTGCGCCAGCGTGGAGGAGCGCACCCCGCCCCATGTCCCCGAGGGGGAGGGCTGGGTCACCGCGGAGTACTCCATGCTCCCCCGGGCAAACCGGGAGCGGTCCAAGCGGGACATCGCCAAGCTGAAGCTCTCTCCCCGTTCGGCGGAGATCCAGCGGCTGGTGGGCCGGTCTCTCCGGGCCTGCGTGGACATGAAGCAGCTGGGGGAGCGCACCATCACCGTGGACTGCGACGTGCTCCAGGGGGACGGCGGTACCCGCACCGCCAGCGTCACCGGCGGCTTTGTGGCTCTGAGCCTGGCCCTCCACAAGCTGGTGGAGGAGGGCGTGCTGGAGACCATGCCCCTCAAGACCTGCGTAGCCGCCATTTCCGCCGGTATCGTGGACGACCAGCTGCTGCTGGATCTGTGCTATGAGGAGGACTCCGCCGCTCAGGTGGATCTGAACTGTGTCATGACCGGGGAAGGGGAGCTGGTGGAGATTCAGGGTACCGGCGAGGGCCGGACCTTCACCATCGCCGAGCAGCAGGCCCTGGTGGACCTGTGCACCAAGGGGATCCGGAAAGTGCAGGCCATTCAGAAGGCCGTGCTGGGAGGTTGAAACGATGAAAATGGTATTGGCCAGCAAGAACGCCCATAAGCTGGTGGAGATGAAGGACATCCTCTCCCAGCTTGGGATAGAGGTGGTGCTGGAATCCGACGTAGGCGTGGACGTGGACGTGGAGGAGACGGGTACCACCTTTGAGGAAAACGCCTATCTGAAGGCCCAGGCGGTATGCCAGGCCTCCGGTCTGCCTGCCATCGCCGACGACTCCGGCCTGTGCGTGGACGCCCTCAACGGGGCCCCGGGGGTATATTCCGCCCGGTACGGCGGCCCCGGGCTGGACGACGTGGGCCGGTACAAGCTGCTGCTGGAGAACCTGCGGGGGCAGTTGGATCGGCGGGGCAAATTCGTCTCGGCCATCTGCTGCTGCTTCCCCAACGGGGACAGGGTGGAGGCCCGGGGGGAGTGCCCCGGCACCATTGCCTACGCCCCCAAGGGAGAGGGGGGCTTCGGCTACGACCCGGTGTTCTTCGTGCCCGGCTTGAAGAAGACCTTCGCCCAGCTGACGGCGGAGGAAAAGAACGCCATCTCCCACCGGGGCAACGCCCTGAAACAATTTAAAACAGAATTGGAGAACTATTTGCATGGAATTGACAAGTAAGCAGCGCTCCCAACTGCGGGGCCTGGCCAACAGCATCGACACCATCCTCCACGTGGGCAAGGAGGGCATCGGCGACAATCTGGTGAAGCAGGCCAACGACGCCCTGGAGGCCCGGGAGCTCATCAAGGGCAAGGTGCTGGAGAACAGCCTGCTCACCAGCCGGGAGGCGGCGGAGGAGCTGGCCCAAAAGACCCGCAGCGATGTGGTACAGGTCATCGGCACCAAGTTCGTGCTCTACCGGCCCACCCACAAGAAGGACAAAAAGGACAAGATCGTTCTGGTGGCGGACAAGAAGAAAAAATAAGCAAGGGGGTACTCCCATGAAGCTTGGTATTTACGGCGGAACCTTCAATCCCCCCCACCTGGGCCATCTGGCGGCGGCCCGGTTTGCTCTGGAGGCTTTGGGGCTGGACCAGCTGGTCTTTGTCCCGGCTGCCACCCCGCCCCACAAGAACCTGCCGACGGATAGTCCCAGTCCCCAGGACCGGGTGGCTATGATGGAGCTGGCTGCCGACAGCCTGCTGCTGCCCAAACAGGTAAGCGTCAGCGATATAGAACTGGCCAGAGCTGGAAAGAGCTATACCGCTGATACCGTGACCCAGTTCCACCAAAAGGATCCCAGGGCGGAGCTCTGGCTGCTGATGGGCACCGATATGTTCCTCACCCTCCAGAACTGGTGGGAGCCGGAGGTCATCACCCGCCTGGCGGGGATCTGTACCTTCGCACGGGCCCAGTCGGACAGCGTGGAGCAGCTGGAGCGCCAGGCCAACTATCTGGAACAGACCTTCGGGGCCCGCACCCGGGTGCTCCAGCTGCCTGAGATCGTGGAGGTGTCCTCCACCCAGCTGCGGGCCATGCTGGCCCGGGGGGAGGGGCAGGACTACCTGGCCCCGGCGGTGTACGGCTACATCCTTCGCCACGGGCTGTACGGCCTCCACCCCGATCTGAAGCATCTGCCCGACCGGGAGCTGCGGGCCTGTTCCTACTCCATGATCCGGGCCAAGCGGATCGCCCACGTCCGGGGCACCGAGGAGGAGGCGGTGCGGCTGGCCGCCCGCTGGGGCGCGGATCAGGAAAAGGCCCGCCGGGCAGGCATCCTCCACGACTGCACCAAGTATCTGGAGATGGAGGAACAGTTGCAATTATGCCGGAAATATGGTATCGTACTGGATGATTTAGAGCAGCAGGCCGTTAAGCTGCTCCATTCCAAGACCGGGGCGTGTGTGGCCCGGGACGTGTATGGGGTGAGCGACGACATCTATTGGGCCATCTTCTGGCACACCACCGGGAAGGCCGATATGACCCTGCTGGAAAAGATCCTCTACATCGCCGACTATATGGAGCCCAACCGGGATTTCCCCGGGGTGGAGCGGCTGCGGAAGCTGGCCTACGAGGATCTGGATCAGGCTGTGCTGGCGGGATGCGAGATGAGCATCCAGGAGATGGCGGACCGGAAGCTGCCCGTCCACTCCAACACGCTGCGGGCCAGGGATTGGCTGCGGAAGGAAACCACCGGAAAGGAACCGTGAGATGAACCCAGAAGAGAAAAAAACAAGCCGGGGCGGCGCCCGGCTCCAAAAGAAAGAAAAGACACCCAGAGCCCCCAGGCAAAAGAAACCTTCCAATCTGACGGCCAAGCAAAAGGCGCTGCGCGTTTTGTTCATCGTGCTCACCGTCATTGCCGCCATCGTCGTGGCCCTGTTCATCTTCTACAAGCTGACGGTGGTCAGGCCGGAGGTCCCCAACCTGGTGGAGCAGCCCGACCTCCAGCAGGGGGAGGAGTTTGAGACCACTGGGCCCAAGGTATACGGGGACCGTAAGGAAGACTTCTTTACCTTCCTGGTCATCGGTCGGGATACCGGCGGCGGGGGCAACACCGATACCCTGATGGTGGTGTCCTATGACATTCCCAACCAGCAGCTCAATGTACTGAACCTCCCCCGGGATACCATGGTCAACGTGCCCTGGGATGTGAAAAAGATCAACTCGGTATACAACTATGCGTCTTTGTATGACAAAGACGGGGTAGACTTCCTGAAGGAGGAGATTTCCTACCTCATTGGCTTCCAGCCCGACTTCACCGTGGTGGTGGAGTGGGAAGCCGTGGGAGAGCTGGTGGACGCCATTGGTCCGGTGGAGTTCGATGTGCCCTATGATATGAACTACGACGACGGTACCCAGGATCTCCACATCCACCTGGAGGCCGGCCTTCAGGAGATTGACGGCGACAAGGCCATGCAGCTGCTGCGGTGGCGGAAGAACAACAAAATCGTTAACGGACAGTTTGTGTCCTATGGTGGCTACGTCAACGGCGATTTGGGCCGCATCCAGACCCAACAGGACTTCATCAGCGCCGTCATCGACAAGTGCCTGTCCAGCCTCAGCGTGGACAAGCTGCCCGCCCTGGCCCAGATCTTCATGAACAATGTGGATACCAGGGGTACCCTCACCGTGGGCAACATCGCCTGGTTTGCCCAGGAGGCTATCCTGGGGGGGCTGAGCATGGAGAACGTCAACTTCATGACCCTTCCCGCCGAGGGTGTGTATGTCTACAGCCGGACGGTGGGCAACAACCAGTCCTATGTGGTCCCCATCCCCGACGAGACCCTGGAGATGATCAACACCTACTTCAACCCCTTTGAGGAGGATATCACCCTGGACCAGCTGGATCTGATGAGCGTAAACGACGACGGCACCCTGTCCTCCACCAGCGGCTATGTGGAGGATACCGCCGCCGCCGGATCTCAGCAGAGTAGCAGCAGCCAAAGCAAATCGGACAATACCTCTAATTCCACGGTCAGTACGCCCAAGCCCAGTGCTACTCCTAAGACCACGTCTACGCCCACGCCCAGCGCCACGCCCAAAGTCACGGCGACCCCTAGACCCACGGCAACGCCGAAAACTACGGCTACCCCCCAACCCAGCGCCACCGTGAAGCCCAGCGCCACCCCTACGCCCTCGGCCACGCCGGAGCCCGCGGCAACCCCTGAACCCACCCCGGCGGCTACGCCGGAGC
>NZ_JACJLC010000078.1 GCF_016901955.1 Pseudoflavonifractor phocaeensis | reverse complement strand
CCTCAAGCCTATTCTAACAAATTACGACTTGCTGCGTTAGAGACACCTGTGTTTCATTTTCCTTTGGTGCCTTGAAGCGCAGCGGAAAGGAATGGTCATAACTATGAAAGCTAAAACTATTATTTGTGTTTTTGAAAATCCCGATACTGGGAAAGAGTATGCTTATAAGGTTACTGTGGACCCTAAAGTATATCGTTTTTATTGGACAGATTCTGAGGTAAGAATGATTTCCACTGGCTCACGGAACATAACTGTTTACGATGTAAAGGATTGGCATAAGCCGATAGACGCAGAAGTACATAACACTTGTGACGATGAAGGCAATCTTTTTACTTTTAAGAAAAAGCTCACTGATTGATAAGGAGGACACTAACAATGGATAACATCAATACAACTATCTCCACCGGGGAGCCTGTCACTGATCAGGTCCCCGCCGTGGACACCACCAGCGCCAGCGACAACACCCCCGTTTATCTGCTTGCCGATTATCTTTCCTCTGGCTATTACGCCGCCACGGATAAGGGCACTAAGTATCTGCGGCCTGAGTTTGTTGGCAAGTATGCCGAGATCATGGCCTCTCTGCTGGCTGATATGAAACCCACTGATTTTAACGGTCTACTTCGGGAGATGAAGCGTAGCAAGAAAAAGACGCTCCCCTTTGAAGCTCGTTTGACTGCTGCCGCTGAAATGCTCCCCAAGGCTCTGGCTCTGGTACACCGCAAAAAAGCCCCGGCCCTGTTGGTTGCTTTCGTTAAGGACAATCTGGACCATATCCACGATGATGACGATTGGTATGCCTATTATCGGCATTTGGAGGCCATCGCCGGTTACATGATCGGGGGTGATACCTAATGGTAGAGATACCAGTTTGGCAGAAATCTTTTCTTACACTAGAGGAAGCAGCCGCATACTTTGGGGTAGGGATCAATAAGCTCAGAGAAATATCAGATTCCGATAGCTGCGACTTCGTTTTGTGGGTGGGCAGAAAGCGCCTTATTAAGCGCCAAAAGTGCCTGGATTATCTGAGTAAAGTGTACTCAATATAAACAAGAACACTGGCATCCCCTGGCACTGTATGCTATAATTAGTGTACCGTGCTAGGGGCTTTTCAGTAGAGAGGAGGATTTATGGCTGAAAAGCGCAAGGATAGCAAAGGGCGCATTTTAAGAGCGGGCGAGGGGCAACGTCCCAATTTGACTTACTATTATCGTTTCCGCCGCAACAGCAGCGAAAAATGGAGTTACATATATGCGCCTACGTTAAATGAGCTGAGAGAAAAGGAGGTTGAGATACAGCGTGACCTGCTAGACGGAATTGATTATGTAGCTGGTGAGACAACGGTTTTAGCTTTGGTGGAACGATACATCAACCTCCGACGTGGATTAACGCAAAATTCCCAAAGAGCTTACGGTGCTGCCGTCAACCGTATTCGGCAAGATCCATTCGGACAGCTTAGGATTAAAGATGTAAAACGATCAGAGGCGAAAACGTGGTTTGTCTCGCTCCATGACCAGGGCATGAAACAAAATACCATCGGTGTAATACATAGTGTGCTGCGTCCTGCTTTCGAAATGGCTGTTGAGGATGATATGATTCGCAAAAATCCTTTTAAGTTCAAGTTGTCTGACGTGGTTCCCAAGGACGCAAATGTGAGAAACGCCTTGACAAAAGCACAGCAGGAACGCTACCTGGAATTTGTCCGTGATGATGGTGGAAACTATTATAATGATATTGTGATTCTGTTGGGAACAGGATTGCGTGTAAGTGAGCTATACGGTCTCACTCTATCTGATGTTGATTTTGAACGTCGGTGTGTTCGTGTAACCAAGCAACTATGTCGAACCGCTGAGAAACCTTATTTTGTAACGTCACCGAAAACCAAAAGCGGTATTCGAGTGGTCCCTATGACAGATTCCGTGTATATGGCTTTCCGTAATGTGGTAGAGCATAGAGGGAAACCCAAGATAGAAATGATTGTTGACGGTTACAGTGGTTTTCTTTTTTTGGACAAGGATAAGCGACCTAAGGTAGCAATGCACCTGGAAAACTACATGAGAGGGCTTCAAAAACGCTATTTGAAATCTCACGGCAACACATTACCTACGATTACGCCCCATGTATTACGGCACACCTTCTGCACCAATGCTCAGCAGGCTATGCTAGACGTTAAAAGCCTCCAGTATATTATGGGACACTCTACCGCCAGCGTCACCCTGGACGTTTACACACACAGCAACTATGAATCCGCTGAACGGGCATTTCGACAAATTGCTGCTTCGCTTTAACACCAGAGAGCTTACACACAATTTACACACTTTGCTCTTTCAGTAGCATAGATTTGCGTAGATTTATGATGATTTGGAAAAGTGTGTAAAATTAAAATCACTCCAAAAAGTTTTGAAATTGAACATAATCCATCATTTTTCAATCATTTTTTGCTATATTGTAATGATGGTGAAATAAATTTTCTCAAGGGCGGCATGTACTAAGCAATAGCCTGAATCTATTGGGACGCAAGCAATTGCCAGAAGTACAGCCGTGAATTTACGATAAACTTACGACAATTGCAAAGCAAAAGCGCCTGATATGTATATGACAAAGGGCCCGTCGCAGAATTAAAACATTCTGCGACGGGTTTCTTTTTTCATAAAAAGAGTAGATTGGTCTGTGTATTTCATAAAATATAAGCTGTTCGGGCCAAAATGAGAACAACAAACCTGACCCTGGCTATTCGCCTACGCCTATGTGGAAGAGAGTGGCGTTTGCGCAAAGCTGGTGGCTTGAAACGTAAATTTCGCGGAGCGGCAATGCCGTGGAGCACCCGGCTTCGCTGGGGAGCAAGGATGGATGGGTACCGCTGTTGCAAAAATGAAATGTTGCCAAATCGTGTGAAAAGAGTTGCAAATTTGCAACTTGATAAATAAGACTGGCGGAAAAAAGAGGGATTGACTATAATAGTAACGATGAAAATCGGAATGGTGGTTTGATATGGGCCGTCTGAAGGAGTGTAAATGGTGAATGGATTTTGTTTTACTGTGGACGAGAACAAATGTGTCCATTGCGGCCGGTGCGTCAGCTCCTGCTCGTCGGTGATCCTGTCCCTGGATGAGGCCGGCCTGCCCCGGATGAAGGACGGGGTGGACGGCGTTGTAGGCTGGGATGGCTGCTACCGATGCCAGCATTGCCTGGCGGTATGTCCCGCCGGGGCCATATCCATCTTTGGGAAGGATCCCCGGGACTCCCTTCTGCCGGAGGAGATGGCCACCCCCCGCCAGTTGGAAGCTCTCATGCGCAACCGGCGGGCCTGCCGTCGATACCAGGACAGAGAAGTGCCCCGAGAGGAGATCGACCAGATGCTGCAGCTGCTGGAGAACGTACCTACCGGAAGCAATATGCAGACCCTTGGATTCAATGTGGTATACCGCAAGGCGGAGATGGACAAGTTCCGCAAGCTGGTTCGGGAGGAGGCCTTCCGTTTGGCGGAGCGGGGGATCTACCCCGGGAATTTCAGCAAGGCGGACTGGCAAAAGCAGCTGGACTGGGAGCCCGGCCGCAATCCGGGGGACATGTTTTTTGTCAATGCCCCGCACATTTTGGTGATCCACTCCCAGAAAGACCGTGGCCAGTGGCGTACTGACCCAGTGCTGGCAGCAGCCTGGTTTGACCTGATCTGCGCCTGCCGTGGTTTGGGCTCCATTATCATGTCCTATCCGGTGGGGGCCCTGTCCCATATGCCGGAGCTGGAAAAGCTGCTGCGCATCCCGGAAAACGGATACTACAGCCTGATCCTGGGCTTTGGATACCCGGAATACCCCTATGCCCGAGGAGTCCAGCGGGAAGGGATTGCCCAGATCCGGGAACTGACGTTTTAAGGGGCCGGGTTTGGCCCATGGTGACAGCGGCGGTAAAGGAGAGAATGGATGAATCAATATTCGGCAATTCGAGAAGTACGAAAACTGCTGCGGCAGGTGATAGACCGGGAGGAAAAACCTGAATTGGTTGCCCAATTGAAGGAGATCGATAACAAACTGGAGGCCTTTCACGACCGGGGAATCGACTTTAAGGAGGTAGTGGACGGTCTGGACGACAGCATCTTCATCACCGACGCGGAGGGCGTGGTGCTGTATATCAATCCGGCTTATACCCGAAACACCGGTATTACAGAGGAGGATGTACTGCATAAAAGCATCTATTCTTTGATTGGAGAGGACAAGTTGTTTACCGGCGGGGCCATCACCAGCGTACTGGAAGGGAAAAAGAGCGCCTTCCGTTTATCTACCACCTATAAGACTGAGACCCCAGTGGTGGGTTATGTGATGGGTACCCCCTTGTTCAAACCGGACGGCAGCCTCCGCCAAGTGGTAGCCATCAGCCGGCCTATCATCACCCTCGGCTCCCTTCAGGAGGATTTCGACGCGTTTGTAAAGGAAGTCAACTCTCTTCATCCTAAGACGATTACCAAGGACTCGGATAAGCATCTGTCCGGGAGCATGGTTGGTAAGTACGGCTCACTCCAGTCCATCAACACACTGATTGACTGGGTGGCCCCTACCGACGCATCCATCCTTATCACTGGAGAGTCAGGCGTGGGCAAGGAAGTAGTGGCGGATGAGATCTACCGGCGCTCCCTGCGGAAGGACAAGCCCTATGTGAAGATCAACTGTGCCTCCATCCCCGGGCATTTACTGGAGTCCGAGCTCTTCGGTTATGAGAAGGGCGCCTTTACCGGAGCCAGCGCCAAGGGGAAGATCGGCCTGTTTGAATATGCCAACCACGGGACCCTTATGCTGGATGAGATCGGGGACATGCCTATGGATCTGCAGGTCAAGCTGCTGAGGGCCATTCAGTCCCAGGAGATCACCCGCATTGGCGGCACCAGGCCCATCAAGCTGGACATCCGGTTTGTGGCCCTAACCAACGCTGACCTGAAGAAGAAGGTGGCCGAGGGTACCTTCCGGCAGGATCTGTACTACCGGCTCAACGTGATCCCGGTGTCAGTGCCCGCCCTGCGGGAGCGGCTGGAGGATTTTGAGGAGCTGTGCGACTACTTCATTCAGCGTTTTACCGAGAAATATAACCGGTCCTTCAGACTGACCCAGTGGCAGACCGACTATATGAAGCGATACTCCTGGCCTGGTAATATCCGAGAGCTGGAAAATGTGATGGAATATCTGATCCTGTGCAGTTCTGGCATCGGCCACATTGAGGACGACGTGCTCCGGGGGCTGCTGAATGTCCAGGAGGAGAGTATCCCCTCTGTATCCGTTCCGGTATCTCCGCCTCCGGTCCCGGAGCCGGAGGAGGAGCCCTTGCCTGAGGGGGTGGACTTTAACCAAGCGGTATCCGGATTTGAAAAGCGGTTGCTGGAGCGGGTGCTCAAGGAGTCCTCCAACCTGCGGGACGCCAGTAAAAAGCTGAACATCAACGCTTCCACCATATGCCGGAAGATCAAGCAATACGGCATTGATTACGAAAACAGGAGAAGCTGAGCGCACAACGCATATATATAACGGCCATGGGCCGCCGGACGATCGTCCGGCGGCCCATGGCCGTTTATGAAGAAAATGGGATGAGGGAAAAGCGGGGATCAGGTTACTTCAGCAGTTCTTTCTCGGTGGCCACGTCCTTGTTGAACTTGGTGGGATTGATGATGGCGGTGAGGATCATATTCACCACCAGCAGGCCGATATAGAAGATGTAGGCGCCCCGCAGGCTGCCGGTGGCCCGGATGGCGAAGGCGTTCACCTGGTAGTTGGTCATCAGCACGATCTGCATCAGGGGGAAGAACACGGAGTTGACCATGGTAAAGCCGTGACGGCCGAACACGGAGGCGGGCAGGGACACGATGAAGTTGGCGGCAGCTCCCACGGCGATGCCGATCATAGCCACGGATACATACACGCCGATGGTGGTGTCGGTGCAGTTGACGGCCAGGGCGATGCAGTACCAGATCAGGAAAAGGAGGATGGCCTTTTTTACGCCGAACTTCTGATCAATGGCGCCGAACAGGTAAGAGCCGCACACGCCGATGAGGGCGCACACGGTCATCAGGCCCACGGCCGCATCCTGGGTGAAGCCCAGACCAGTGTTGCGCACCACCAGCTGGCTCATAACGCCGGTAGTGACCAGCTGGTTGATGCCGATGATGAGGGCACACAGCCACAGCTCACGGGTTTTCAGCAGCTTGCCGGCGGTCCAGCCGCCGTTGTCCACGCTGTTGCCCTGGAAGTACTCCCGCTCATAGACCTCCCGGGTCACGTTGTCGGGATAAATGCCGCTCTCCTGGGGGGTGTTGCGGACAAAGATCAGGCCGATGACGCCCAGCACAATGGCGCCGATGGCCACGTAGCTCATGCCGTTGGCAAAGCCGAAGGCGCCGATGGTGAAGGAGATCAGGGGCACATAGAAGGCCGAGCCGCAGTTGTGGCCCATGGTGGTAAAGCCGTTGGCCAGGCCCTTCTTCTTGGGGAACCACTGGGCGATCAGGGTGTTGCCGGCGATGTAGGCGGCGCCGTTGATGAAGCAGGTCACCAGGGTCAGGGCGATAAAGTAGGTGGTCAGGGTGGAGCTGTGGCCCAGGAACACATAGGACAGGCCGGCGCCGATGAGGCAGACGCCGCTCAGCAGCCGGGGGCCGACCACGACGTTGATGCGGGCGATGAAGATGTAGGCCACCACGCCGATCATGCCGGCCCAGGTGGCCACGCCCAGCACCTGGTCATAGGCGATACCGGTGGTTTCGGCAAAGGCGGGGGCCACGATGTTCAGACCGTCAATGGAGAAGCCGATCAGGAAGAAGAACATCAGGGCCTGGTACAGGATGATGCCCCAACCTTTGGAGAAGTTCATGCTCATGTTCTCGCTGGCGATCTGGGGATTTTTTTTACTCATACGTTCACACTCCTCTTGTTTACACACACGGGGATGATTGCCGGTGACGCGGTTTCTGCCGGCGGCGCCCGGCGAAAGGCCACTCCCTCCTCTCTTCTTCCGCGTCTCATCAGACGTCTGGAAATAAGAGCAAACTCCGTGCCAATACAAGATTTGGTATTTTGGGGCCCACAGGCCTGATAACCGGCTGGTAAGGGGCTTACCTGTTGCACAGCGGCATCATGTTGTTTGAACGCAACAGCCTACCCCTGCGCCAATTGCAACAAACTGACTACGTCATGGTAATGGAGGGGACGGAAGTTGCCGCCCAGAGCGCCGGTGCGGCCGGGCAAGGCTGCGTCGGCCAGTGCCTCAACGGAGACAGTTCCGAAGCCGGCCTCCCGAAGGGTCACCGGCAGGCCCGCTCCGCACAGAAACTGCTGGAAGGCGGAGATCCCGTTCTGAGCCACCTGGATCTGGCTCTGGTTGGGATCCGCCTGCCACACCAGCGTGGAAAACTCCGCAATCGCCGCGGTCTCAACCATCAGCATGTACTTGCACCAGGCCACCATCAGAATGCCCAAGGCGGTGCCGTGGGACAGACCGAATTGGCCGGTAAGCACGTGCGAGAGGGCGTGACAGGCAAAGTCCCCTTCAAACCCCAGCATATCGCTGTGGGCCACGGTGGCCGACCACATGAGCTGAGCCCGGGCGTCGTAGTCGTCGGGTTTGGCCAGGGCCTTGGGCAGCTCCTGGATGACGGTGCGCATGAGGGCGGCGCACATTTGGGCGCGGAGGGTGCCCTTCTGCCCCTTGTGGAAGTAGCGCTCAAAGGCATGGGCAAAAATATCCACGGAGCAGGCGGCGGTCTGAATGGCCGGCATGGTATAGGTAAGCACAGGATCCATCAGGGCAAACTTGGGGGTGACCAGGGGCTCGGCCAAGGCCATCTTCAGATGGAGCTGGTCATGGGTGATGACCGACACGCAGTTGGCCTCGCTGGCAGTGGCGGCTGCGGTGAGCACCACCCCGATGGGAAGGGCGGTCTTGGCCTTGGCTTTGCCGGTGTACAGATCCCATAAGGAGCCCTGGTATTTGGCCCCCAGGCTTACCGCCTTGGCGGTGTCGATGACGCTGCCGCCCCCCACTGCCAGCAGCAGGGTGATATGCTTTTGGCGGGCCAGGCGGCACCCCTCCTCCGCTTTGGAGAGGAGAGGATTTTCACGGATGCCGCCGAAGGGGGTCACCGTCATGCCATGAGCTTCCAGGTCGGCGGTCAGCTTCCCCAGCAGGCCGCTGCGGCGGATGCGCTCACTGCCGTAGAGCAGCATCACGTTGGGGCCGTAGGGGGCACACTGTGGGCCCGCCTGATCCTCAGCGCCCCGGCCGAATATGGCCCGGGTAGGGAAGGAGAAGGTAAAATCCTTCATAGCAGACTCCTTTATTTATGCCATCTCGATGAGAACAGCGGTGCCCATGCCGCCCCCGGCGCACAGGGTGGCCAGGCCGTACTTGCCGCCCCGGCGCTTGAGCTCATGGATCAGGGTGACCACCAGACGGCTGCCGGTGGCGCCCACAGGGTGCCCCAGGGAGATGCCGCCGCCGTTGACGTTGAGCTTGTCCTCGTCAATGCCCAGGGTGCGCTGGCAGGCCACGCACTGGGCGGCAAAGGCCTCGTTGATCTCGAACAGGTCGATGTCGGCCACAGTGAGGCCGGCCTTCTCCAGGGTCTTCTGGGTGGCGCTGATGGGGCCGATGCCCATCACGTCGGGGGAGACGCCGGTGGTGGCGGTGGCCACCACCCGGGCCAGGATGGGCAGGCCCAGCGCCTTGGCCAGACTCTCCTCCATCAGCAGCACGCCGGAGGAGGCGTCGTTCATGCCGGAGGCATTGCCGGCGGTGACCCGGCCGTCGGCTTTAAAGGTGGGCTTCAGCTTGGCCAGCTTCTCCAGGGTGGTGTCCCGGCGGGGGTGTTCGTCGGTGGTGACCACGGTATCGCCCTTGCGGCCGTGAACGGTGACGGGGACGATCTCCTCCACAAACTTCCCGGCGTCTATGGCGGCGGCAGCCCGCTGCTGGGAGCGGAAAGCGTAGTTGTCCATGTCCTCCCGGGTGACGTGGTAGGCGTCGGCCACATTCTCGGCGGTGATGCCCATGGCGGGGCCCACCCCCAGGTTGGTCAGGGAGTCCCACATAGCGTCCCGCAGTTCCATGTGGCCGTATTTCTTGCCGTAGCGGGCATCAAATACCATAAAAGGAGCGGCGCTCATGCAGTCGGCGCCGCCGGCCATGATGCACTTGGCCTCGCCGGCCATAATCTGATAAAAGCCCAGCTGGATGGAGGACATGGAGGAGGTGCAGTTGCGGTGGACGGTGATGCCGGGGACAGTGTCGGGCAGACCGGCCTTGATGGCGGCCACTCGGGCCAGATTATTTTCCAGGTAGGTGCGCTGGTAGTTGCAGCCCCAGATGACGTCGTCGATGAGGGCGGGGTCCACACCGGAGCGCTGGATCAGGGCCTGCATCACGGGGATGGACAGATCCAGGGCGGTAAGGGTCTTGAACTGGCCCCCGATGGTGCCAATGGGGGTGCGGCAGGCGGCGGTGATCACGACATGATTCATAAGGATACTCCTCTCGGCGCGTTTGCGGCGCAAATTTCAACCAGATACGTTTGCAAGCTGTATGCCAAGTAAACAGCCCGTTATCCGCCTCAATTTCCGCCCGCCGATGCAGAACCGCAACAAGCCCGGCTGGCTGTGGCGGGATGCTGTTTCCGCTCTGCAACAAAATCCGCTGAAAGGAGGAAAAAGGGCCTCCTTCCCCTCGAAAGTAATTGGCACGGGGTTTGCTCTATTGCCTTGTAGCTGGCCCCACGGAGAAGAGGGCTGCCCTATGTTGAAGGAGGAACGGAAGTATGAGCCTGAACAACAAGACCATCATCACTGTGGCCACCACCGGCGCGTGGCCCAAGAAGGAGAATAACCCCAACGTGCCCATGACCCCTGAGGAGATCGCTGAGGACATCTACGCCTGCTGGAAGGCGGGCGCCGCCATTGCCCACATGCACATGCGGGACGATCAGGGCAACGGGGCCATGGACAAAAACAAGTTCCGCCGTACGGTAGAACTGCTCCGGGACAACCACTCCGACTGCGACATTATCCTGAACATGACCACCTCCGGCGCGGCTTCCTTCCCCAATGAGGAATGCCGCTACGAGCACATTGTGGAACTCCGTCCCGAGATGGCCTCCTACGACTGCGGCTCCATGAACTGGATGCACTCCGGTCTGTTCCTCAACCCACCTGCCTTCCTGGAGAAGCTGGGCGGCATCATGCAGGAGAATCACATCAAGCCCGAGATCGAGGCCTTTGATCCCGGCATGATCGCCAACGCCGCCTACTATTTGAAGAAGGGCGTGCTGAAGGCACCCCTCCACTTCCAGTTCTGCATGGGCTGCGCCAACGGCATCCCCGGCACCATGAAAAACCTCATTTTTATGAAGGAGACCATGGAGTCCCTGTGCCCCGGCTCCACCTGGAGCTGCTTCGGCGTGGGTGCCTCCGCCATGACCATGCTGTACGGCGCCGTGGCCCTGGGCGGCGGCATCCGGGTGGGCATGGAGGACAACGTGATGTATGCCAAGGGGGTGCTGGCTGAGAGCAACGTGCAGTTCGTGCAGCGGGCGGTCCGGGTCATCGAGGAATTTGGCAAGCAGGCCGCCACCCCTGACGAGGCCCGGGAAATTCTCAGCCTGAAGTGATCCACTACCTTACATAACAGAAAGGAAGAGCGCAATATGGCACTTATGACCGGTGAACAGTACATTGAGAGCATCCGCAAAATGCACATGCAGGTGTACATGTTCGGCAAAAAGGTGGAGAGCCCGGTGGACGACCCTATCCTCCGCCCCTCTCTCAATTCCGTGCGTATGACCTACGACCTGGCCCAAAAGCCGGAGTACCAGGACCTGATGACCGCCACCTCCAACCTGACCGGCAAGCGGGTCAACCGCTTCACCAACATCCACCAGTCCACCGAGGATCTGGTAAAGAAGGTGAAGATGCAGCGTCTGCTGGGCCAGCAGACTGCCGCCTGCTTCCAGCGGTGCGTGGGCATGGACGCCTTCAATGCCGTCTACTCCACCACTTATGAGATCGACCAGAAGTACGGCACCACTTACCACGAGAACTTTAAGAAGTTCGCCGCCTATGTTCAGGAGAACGACCTGACCGTGGACGGAGCCATGACTGACCCAAAGGGCGACCGCTCTAGGGCCCCACATGCCCAGGAGGACCCTGACCTCTTCCTGCGGGTAGTGGAGCGCCGACCCGACGGCATCGTGGTCCGGGGCGCCAAGGCCCACCAGACCGGCGCGCTGAACAGCCATGAGATCATCATCATGCCCACCATCTCCATGGGGCCTGAGGACAAGGACTATGCCGTTTCTTTTGCTGTGCCTATGGACGCTGAGGGCATCTTCATGATCATTGGCCGCCAGAGCTGCGATACCCGCAAGCTGGAGGGCTCCGAGCTGGACGTGGGCAACGCCGAATTCGGAGGCGTGGAGGCTCTGGTGGTCTTTGAGGACGTGTTTGTTCCCAACGACCGGATTTTCCTGTGCGGCGAAACCGAGTTTGCCGGGATGATGGTGGAGCGGTTTGCCGGTTATCACCGCCAGTCCTACGGCGGGTGCAAGGTGGGTGTGGGCGATGTGCTCATCGGCGCCGCCGCCGTGGCCGCCGACTATAACGGCTGCGCCAAGGCCAGCCACATCAAGGATAAGCTCATCGAGATGACCCACCTGAACGAGACCCTGTACTGCTGCGGTATCGCCTGCTCCGCCGAGGGACACCCCACCGCCAGCGGGAATTATCTCATCGACCTGCTGCTGGCCAATGTGTGCAAGCAGAACGTCACTCGCTTCCCCTATGAGATCGCCCGGCTGGCCGAGGACATCGCCGGTGGCGTGGTGGTCACCGCCCCGGCTGAGGCCGACCTGAAGGATCCCAAGCTGGGGCCCTATGTGGAGAAGTACTTCAAGGCAGCCCCCGGCGTGTCGGTGGAGAACCGCTTCCGCATTCTGCGCCTCATCGAGAACCTGACCTTGGGTACCGCCGCCGTGGGTTACCGTACCGAATCCCTCCATGGCGCCGGTTCTCCCCAAGCCCAGCGTATCATGATCGCCCGCCAGGGCAACCTGCCCATGAAAAAGGAATTGGCCAAAAAGATCGCCCACGTCAAGGAGTGATTTGCTGTGTCTGAGCACAAGGAGATTCTGGCGCGAATTGAACAGGTGCTGGAGGAAAAGGTCCGCCCCGACCTGGCCCTCCACCGGGGGAACATCCGCAGCCTGGACTGTACCGACGGCGTGTACCGGTTCCAGCTCACCGGCCAGTGCGCCGGGTGCCCCTCCGCCATGCTCACCACGGAGAGCCTGATCCGCACCGCCCTGATGGAGAACATCCCCGCACTGAAGGACGTGGTGCTGGTCAACTCGGTCAGCCAGGAACTGCTGGATCAGGCCAGAGCCATCCTGCGGGGGGAGCGCCCGTGCGGATAGGCATCAAATACTGCGGCGGCTGCAACCCCCGGTATGACCGGGTGGCCTACGTCCAGACCCTGGCCTGCCGGTATCCGAATGCCGTCTTTGAGCCCGCCGAGCCGGGCCGGGACTATGACGTGGTGCTGGTGGTGTGCGGCTGTTCCGCCCGGTGTGCCGGTGTGATCGGTCTGGACCCCCTCCGGCTGCGCTATGTGTGCCAGCCGGAACCGGACCTGGTGCTGTAAGTTTTGCAACGGCTTGTTGCGCTCACGCAACAGCCTTCCCCAACGGAGCAAATCCCTCCAGGGTCCGATTTCCACCAAAGCCAACTGTCCCAATGGATCGCGCCGTTTTCCTCCAAAACAGATCGCCGAAAAATGTTGGCATACAGCTTGCTTTGCTATATAGACAGAACTTCTGATGATGAAGCATTGGAACAAACTCAAATAGAAAAGGAGATCTTATTATGGGTAAAACTGTTCTTGTTGACCTGTCCCACCCCTTTGGCCGGGGCAATCCCCTGTGGCCCTCCAACGGCGATTTCCACATCGACCGCGTGCAGCACATGCCCATGCACTACCGTCTGCTGCAGACCTTCAACGACTTTCACATGCACAACTCCACCCACGCTGATTCC
>NZ_JACJLC010000077.1 GCF_016901955.1 Pseudoflavonifractor phocaeensis | reverse complement strand
CCCCCCAGGGCTCCGGCGAAGGCGGCCCCCATCCGGGCCGCCGCCCCCCGGCCCAGGGCCAGGGACAGCCAGGTGATAAAGGTGGTGAGTCCGGCAATGACCAGAGTATGACCGAAGGCGGGCCGCACCCCCCGCACCGCCCAGCCCATGGCCAGGATCACCGTATCAATATTACAGGCGGCGGCAAACAAGCCCGCCGCCGCCAGCATGGAAAGCCACTCCATAGGGCACCTCCTGTTCCGTCCATCCTATGCTGGGATAGGGCGGAGGGACCCGGGGTGGCTTTTTGCGGCGGGCTGTGCTATACTAACAATTAACCTAGCTAAAAAAGAAGGAGTGCCGCCATGGACTGCAAGGAAACCTTCCTCCAGCTCTTCCGGGAAAATATCCACCGGGAGGGAGCCGCCGCCCTGCTGGACTATCTGGAGCACAAAAGCGACTTTTTTACCGCCCCCGCCTCCGCCCGGTTCCACGGCTCCTATGCCGGGGGGCTGTGCGAGCACAGCGTGAACGTGTACCGCTGTCTGGAGGCCTATCTGGAGCGGGAGCGGGTCAAAGAGCTGTACGGTCTGGATTATTCCGCCGAGACCGTGGCTCTGGTGGCTCTCCTCCACGACGTGTGCAAGATCGGCTGCTACAAGGGGGGTACCCGCAATGTGAAGGGCCCCGACGGCAAGTGGAAGGCGGTGCCCACCTTTTACTATGAGGACAGCCTGCCCTATGGCCACGGGGAAAAAAGCGTGTACATCCTCTCCGGCTTTCTGCGGCTCACCCGGGAGGAGGCCATGGCCATCCGCTGGCATATGGGCTTTTCCGGGGAGGAGGACAAGCGGCTGGTGGGCCAGGCTCTCCAGCAGTACCCCCTCGCCTTCGCCCTCAGCGTAGCCGATATGGAGGCCACCTATTTCTTAGAGAAAGACGAGGCGCAATAACAGTGGCGAAGCGGGAAAATGATCTGGGCCGGGACCCTATGGGCAGACTGCTGCTGCGGCTGGCTCTGCCGGCGGTGATGGCCCAGTTGGTCAACGCTCTGTACAATATCGTGGACCGGATGTACATTGGCCATATCGAAGGGGTGGGGGATCTGGCCCTCACCGGCCTGGGGGTGTGCTTCCCGGTGCTCATGTTCGTCTCCGCCATCTCCGCCCTGGTAGGCATGGGAGGCGGCTCCCGGGCGGTGGTGCGCATGGGGGAGGGCAAGGAGGACCAGGCCAACGCCATTCTGGGCAGCTGCACCGCTCTGCTGATCCTCCTGTCGGTGCTGGCCACCGCTGGCTTTCTGGCGGTAAAGGAGCCCATGCTCTACCTCTTCGGCGCCACCGACAACACCATCGGCTACGCCAGCGACTATCTGACCATCTACCTCTGCGGCACCATTTTTGTGGAGATCTCCCTGGGCCTCAACTTTTTCATCACCTCCCAGGGCTTTTCCACCATCTCCATGGCCACGGTGCTCATCGGGGCCGCCGTCAACATCATCCTGGACCCCATTTTCATCTTTGGTCTGCACATGGGGGTGCGGGGGGCGGCCCTGGCCACCATCATCGCCCAGGGAGTTTCGGCAATATGGGTGCTCCGGTTCCTCACCGGCAGGCGCACCAAACTGCGGCTCCAGCGGCGGTATTTCCGCGTCAGCTGGAAGGTATTGGCCCCCGTGTTGGCTCTGGGGGTATCTCCCTTCATTATGCAGTCCACTGAAAGCCTGGTGAATATTGCTTTTAATACCTCCCTGAAGGCCGCCGGCGGAGACCCTGCCGTGGGAGCCATGACCATCTGCTCCTCGGTGATGCAGGTATTTTTCCTGCTGCTCCAGGGATTGGCCCAGGGCGCCCAGCCCATCATCGGATTCAACTACGGCGCGGGCCATTTGGACCGGGTAAAGCAGGCCTTCAAGCTGCTGCTGATCTCCACCCTCACCTTCAGCTGTGCTGTCTGGGCCGTTCTGGAGCTTTTCCCCGAAGCCTTTGTGGCGCTGTTCAACGATAAGCCGGAGCTGATGGCCATTGCCGTCCGCTCTCTGCGGATTTATGCCGCCGGCATGTTCATGATGGGGATACAGACCGGCTGCCAGCAGACCTTTGTGGCCCTGGGACAGGCCAAGATCTCCCTTTTCCTGGCCATGCTGCGGAAGATCATCCTGCTGATCCCCCTGATCTATCTGCTGCCCCTCTTCTTCTCCGACCGGGTATTTGCCATCTTCCTGGCCGAGCCGGTGGCGGATATCCTGGCCGCCCTCACTACCGGCTGCCTGTTCCTGTGGCGATTCCCCCGGATTTTGGCCCGCCGCAGGCAGGCTCTGGAGGAAAACCAGCCCCATTGATCCCCTGCCCCATGCCTTCGGCGGATGCCGGAGGCATGGGGTTTTTCCACATTTGTGGCTGGCAGGTGGGGAAAACCTTGTGGAAGTTGTGAAGAATTCCTTAAAACCACATTCCATCTTCCTCTTCGTCTTTTTCATAAAGAGAAGATGTGTTATACTGGGAGAAAAGCGGGGCGCACCCCGCCCGATTGTCAAACTGGAAAGGAGGTGGGCGGACATGATGGCGCTGCTCACCGGCTGGCTGGCGGAACATCAGCTTTTGTGCGCCTGGTATACCTCCATCGTGCGCTTTGTGTTCCCGGTGCTGGCCCTGCTCATCCTCATCCGCACCATCCGCTCCCTGCTGACGGTGCCCTGCCTGCCCGAGGTGTGGGCCTACCTCACCCTGCCCAACGGAGCCAACCAGCCCCTGACCCACTGGGAGAACATTCTGGGCCGGGGAAACAGCTGTGACGTGGTGCTCAACTATCCCGTGGTCTCCCGGCAGCACGCCGCCCTCATCCGCCAGGAGGACGACAGCTGGCTGGCCTATGACCTGGACTCCAAGGGAGGCGTCACCGTCAACGGCAAGGCGGTGGAGGGGGCCGCCCCGGTGAAATACGGGGATGTGGTAGCTCTGGGAGGCGTGGAGACGGTGCTCCTCCCCCTGTCCCCCGAGGAAAAGGCCAGGCGGCGGCAAAGTCGCCGCCAATCCCGTCCTGTGTCGCCCTGGCTGGGACTGGTGCTGCTCACCATCTTCCAGGGACTTACCGCCCTCCAGCTGGTCATCAGCGAGGGGCCGGAGGCCTCTCCCATGATCCCCTTCACCTTCCTGTGCCTGTGCGGCATGATGTGGCTCTACTTCCTGGTGCTGCGGGCCACCCGCCGGGTGGGCTTTGAGATGGAAACCATCGCCTTCTTCCTGTCCACCCTGTCTCTGGCCATCACCTGCTCCTCCAACACGGCCGCCCTGTTCAAGCAGTTTTTGTGCGTGGTGCTGGGATTGATCCTCTTTCTGGTGCTGGGGCTCTTCCTGCGGCAGCTGGACCGGGTGCAGAAGATCCGCTGGCTCATGGCGGGGGCGGCCATCGGCCTGCTGGGTCTCACTCTGCTGCTGGCCCTGGCAGGAGTTACCAGCACCAAATACGGCGCGGCCAACTGGCTTACCATCGCCGGGGTGTCGGTGCAGCCCTCGGAGATCGCTAAAATCTGCTATATCTTTGCCGGCGCCGCCACCCTGGAGCGGCTGTTCCACAAGCGGAACCTGGGGCTGTTCATTGTGCTTACCGGCGTGTGCCTGGGCTGCCTGGCCCTGATGAGCGACTTTGGCACCGCCGCCATCTTCTTTATCACCTTCCTGGTTATCGCCTACCTCCGCTCGGGGGACTGGACCACCCTGGCCCTCATCTGCGGCGGCGGGGTGTTCGCTGTGCTCACCATGCTGTCGGTGAAGCCCTATATCCTCAACCGGTTCGCCTCCTGGGGCCACGCCTGGCAGAATTCCTCGGTGGGCAGCGGCTACCAGCAGACCCGCACCATGTCGGCCGCCGCCTCCGGCGGCCTGGTGGGCGTTGGCCCGGGAGAGGGCTGGCTCCACAATGTGGCCGCCGCCGACACCGACCTGGTGTTCGGCATGCTGTGTGAGGAATGGGGGCTCATCATCGCCATTCTGGCGGTGCTGTCCATCGTCACCCTGGCGGTGTTCGCCGTCCGGGCCAGCCGGGCGGGCCGGTCCACCTTCTATATCATCGCCGCCTGCGCCGCCACCTCCATGATGGTGTTCCAGACCTGCCTCAACGTGTTCGGGGCGGTGGATATCCTGCCCCTCACCGGCGTCACCTTCCCCTTTGTGTCCAACGGCGGCACCGCCATGATGGCCTCCTGGGGGCTATTGGCCTATCTGAAGGCCACCGACACCCGGCAAAACGCCAGCTTTGCCATCCGATTGCCCTCCCGGAAAGAGGACCGGCAGAGCGCCCAGCTGGCCATGAAGCACCCCGACGAATGGGAGGACGGCTATGAAGAAAATTGAAAAACGAGCCCTCCTCTGTCTGATCCTGGCGGGAGCCCTGGTGCTGGGGCTGGGCTTTTATGTGATCCGCTATGTGCTCTACGGCAGCCGGTGGGCCTCCTTCGCCGCCAACCGCCACCTGTACAACAGCCAGGGCCAGCTGGCCATCGGCCGGGTGCTGGACCGGGACGGGGACGTGCTCACCTGGGCCGACGAGGACGGAGCCCGGCACTATTATGAAAACGCCACCGTCCGCAAGGCCACCCTCCACGCCGTGGGGGACGCCGAGGGCAAGATCGGCACCGGCGCCCTCACCGCCTTTGCCAGCCAGCTGACGGGATACAACCTGTTCACCGGGGCCTACTCCCCTCTGGGCAACGGCAACGACCTCTATCTCACCATCGACGCCCGGTACAACTACATTGCCTACCAGGCCCTAGGAGGCAAGAAGGGGGCGGTGGGGGTATACAATTACCAGACGGGAGAGATCCTGTGCATGGTATCCTCCCCCACCTACGACCCCCTGGACCCGCCGGAGGATCCGGACAACGACCCGGCCTATGAAGGGGTCTACCTGAACCGGTTCCTCTCGGGCACCTTCCCCCCGGGCTCGGTGTTCAAAACAGTGACCCTCACCGCCGCCATTGAACACATTCCCGACCTCTTTGACCGCCACTGGACCTGTACCGGCTCCACCGTGGTGGAGGGGGAGACCATTACCTGCCCCTACGCCCATGGGGAGATGGATATTTATGACGCCCTGGCCTCCTCCTGCAACGGAGTGTTCGCTCAGCTGGCGGTGGAGCTGGGCGGCGATACCCTGGAGGCCTACACCGAAAAGGCGGGACTCACCTCCAATTACTCGATAAGCGGCCTGAAATCCGCCGCCGGCAGCTTTGACTTCTCCGCTGAAGGCGGACAGCTGGGCTGGGCCGGCGTGGGCCAGTACAACGACCTGGCCAACCCCTGCGCCATCATGGTATACATGGGGGCGGTGGCCCAGGGCGGTAAAACCGCCGTACCCCGGCTCATCCTGAAAACCGAGACCCCCCTGGGTCTACCCTCCCTGCCCCAGCTCACCAGTAAAACGGGTACCCTCATCGAGGCCTCTACCGCCGCCACCCTGGCGGATATCATGTCCCGCAACGTCATCGACGCCTACGGGTCCGGTCGGTTCCCCAATATGGACATCTGCGCCAAGAGCGGCACCGCCGAGGTGGGGGGCGGCGAGGCCCCCCACGCCTGGTTCGCCGGTTTCCTCCGCAACGAGGACGCCCCCTACGCCTTCGTGGTGCTGGTGGAGAACGGCGGCTCAGGGGCCGACGTGGCCGGCTCGGTGGCCGCCCAGGTGCTGGACGCGGTGGTCAACGGATATTAATTCCGCCAAATGGACGTACAATAAGGTTTTCCACGATTTGCACCGATTTTTCCACATTTCCTTCCGCCATGTGGGAATCTTCTCAGCGGCGCCGTCGGCGCCGCTTCTTTTTTCGCCGGGCAGAGGTTTACAATAGGTGGCAAGCCGTGATAAAATAACTTACTTCGGAAGGGAGGTCCTTTTGTGACACAGCACCCCTTTTTTGCCTATCTCTCCCGGATGCGGTATATCCAGCGGTGGGGCCTCATGCGCAACACGGTCCAGGAAAACATCCAGGAGCACTCCCATATGGTAGCGGTGCTGGCCCACGCCCTGGCGGTGATCCGGCGGGACGTGTTCGGCAAGGAGGCCGACCCCGGCCTGGCCGCCGCCGCCGCCCTGTACCACGACGCCCCGGAGATCCTCACCGGCGATTTGCCCACCCCCATCAAGTACTACGACCCGGACATCCGGGAGGCCTACAAAAAGGTGGAGGATTTCTCCGCCCAAAAGCTGGTGGCCATGCTGCCGGAGGAGCTGCGCCCCGCCTTCGACCCCCTGCTGCGGGAGGACTACGACCCGGAGCTGCGGGCCCTGGTGAAGGGGGCGGACAAGCTGTCGGCCTACATCAAGTGCCTGGAGGAGCTGAAGGCGGGCAACGCCGAGTTCCGCCAGGCCGCCCGGCAGACCCGGGAGGCCCTGGAGGGCTACCACCTGCCGGAGCTGGACTACTTCATGGAGCACTTCCTCCCCGCCTTCACCCTGACCCTGGATGAATTGCAGGGCGGCGGGGAACACGAACCCCAAACGTAACGGGAAAGAGAGGACAGAAGAGATGAAAGCGTCTATCTTCCGGCGGCTGGCCGCCGGTGTGCTGAGCTGCGCCCTGCTGTGCACCACCAGTCTGGCCGCCTTTCAGGTAAGCTGGAACGGCAAGCAGTACCCGGTGGACGACCGGGTGACCCAGAGCGTGATGTTCCAGCCCATGCTGGACGATCTGATGATTAAAGCCGCCCGGAACGAGTACACCGACGACCAGTTTGCCGACGCCCTGGACCTGATGGTCCGGGCTATCATCGCCTCGGACGACAGCCTGGGCCTGGAGCCGGACGACGGCACCGACCCGGACGTACTGGCCCAGGCCAGCTACGACTTTGACCCGGCCACCGGCACTATCCGCAAGGTCACCGTCACCAAAAACGCCCCTCTGCTGGACATTCCCCAGACCATCGACGGGGTGACGGTACGGGCCATCGGGCCCTACGCCATGACGGGCCTCCAGGTGGAGGAGATCGCCCTGCCCATTACCATCGAGGAACTGGATCAGGTGATCGTGGCAAACTGCCCCCTGCTGACGGCCATTTCCTACTACGATACTGAGACCCGGGTCTCAGCCCGGATCTATGAAAACTGCCCCCTGCTGGCAGCCAACGGGCTAAACCTGTACGCCCCCTATGTCGAGCAGGATATTGCCTTTATCTATCGCTTCGATGATGAAGCTATCACTTATATCTATACCGGGGAAAACGCTGATCGCCCCAAAGGGCTGATGACTGACATGGAGGTATTCCAGGGGGACGGCTCCGGAATGCAATGGGACCGGCAGCTCACCCGGGCGGAGGCCATCACCCTGCTGATCCGCCTGCTGGGCATGGAGGAGGAGGCCCGGGCCGCCGCTTCCCAGCCCTGTTCCTTCCCCGACGTACCCGACTGGGCCAAGGGCTATGTGAACCTGGGCTACCAGCTGGGCATGGTGGCCGGAGTGGACGACGGCTCCCTGTTCGGCCCCAGCCGGCTGTGCGACGGCCAGCAGCTGTGCACCATGCTGCTGCGGCTCACCGACCTGAAGGAAAACACCGACTTCTCCTGGTCCACCGCCATTGGCGATATGCGGAACCTGGTGGACCGGGGGCGTGCTCTGAATCCCCAGGGCCTGCAAAATGTGGACAACACTCTGTTTGCCGCCCTGTATAACGCCCCCTTTACCCGGGAGCTGGCCTGCGCTCTGCTGTACCGGGCCCTGTCCATTCCCGTGGACGGCGGCGCCAACTCCCTGGGGGATAAGCTGTGCGTGGAATACGGCCTGTCCACCAGCCTCCTGGCCCGGTATAACGTCCGCCTCACCCCGGCGGCCCTGAATGGCAGGGTGGCGGACAGCGTGGGTGAGAACGAAATCCTGCTGTATTCTCTGCTGGTCATGATGGACGACCAGGCCAAAGATGAAGCCGTAAGCAAAGTGGTTGGTCGGGAGGTGCCGGCGGAGATCGCCGATCTGACCCAGTCCATTATCACCGGCCTCACTTCCGACTACGACAAGGCCCAGGCCATCTGCTTCTGGATCGTCAACCACATCGCCTACGACCAAGATACCTATGAGGGCCGGGCCAATGATCCCCAGGACGCCCTGTCGGTGCTCCGCAACCGCCGGGGGGTATGCGAGGGCTATGCGGCGCTTACCTGGGCCATGATGGTGGCGGCGGACATTCCCGTTCTGACGGTCACCAACCAGTTTCCTTTTGAGCTTAGTGGCCATGCCTGGAATGAAATTTATGTGGACCACCGCTGGATGTCGGTGGATAATACCTGGAGCAGCCAGCTCCAATACCGCAACGGCGTTACCACCGGCAAGCTGGTCAGTTTTCTGGCTCAGTTTGATATTTCCTATGAAAAATTTTATTGTGGCCATTCCCTGAATCCTTTCTGGACCATGACCATACCCAATACCTACTTTTACTAATACTTAAATTACAAATACAGAATATGAAAAAGGAGTCTACATTATGAGAGCCATCGTCACCGTCCTGGGCAAGGACCGGGTGGGCATCATGTCCACTGTGTGCACCCTGCTGGCCCAGCACAACGTCAACATCCTGGACATCAGCCAGACCATCCTGCAGGACTACTTCACCATGGTCATGCTGGTGGACACCGCCGAGTGTGACCTGCCCTTTGCCGACCTGGCCGCCCTGCTGGCCCAGGAGGGGGAGGAACGGGACCTGTCCATCCGGGCCCAGCGGGAAGACATCTTTAATGCAATGCACAGAATTTGAGGGTAAGCGGACATGATCAATACCACTGAAATCTTTGATACCATCCACATGATCGACCAGCAGCATCTGGACGTGCGCACCATCACCATGGGCATCTCCCTGCTGGACTGCGCCGACGCCGACGCCGGAGTGGCCTGCCGGAAGATCTATGACAAGATCTGCCGCCGGGCGGAGCGCCTGGTGGCCACCGGTGAGGCCATTGAGCGGGAGTTCGGCATCCCCATCGTCAACAAGCGCATCTCGGTGACCCCCATCGCCCTGGTGGCCGGGGCCTCCAACGCGGAAACCTACGTACCCTTTGCCGTGGCCTTGGACAACGCCGCCAAGACCACCGGGGTCAACTTCATCGGCGGCTTTTCCGCCCTGGTGCAGAAGGGCACCACCAAGGCCGACCGGAAGCTCATCCACTCCATCCCCGAGGCCCTGGCCCGCACTGAGCTGGTGTGTTCCTCGGTGAACGTGGGCTCTACCCGGGCGGGCATCAACATGGACGCCGTGGGGGCCATGGGCCGCATCATCAAGGAGACCGCCGCTCTCACCGCCGACCAGGGTGGCTTCGGTTGCGCCAAGCTGGTGGTGTTCTGCAACGCCGTGGAGGACAACCCCTTCATGGCCGGCGCCTTCCATGGCCCCGGCGAGGGGGACTGCGTCATCAACGTGGGGGTCTCCGGCCCCGGCGTGGTGTACCACGCCCTCCAGGACGTGAAGGGCCAGCCCTTTGACGTGGTGGCCGAGACCATCAAAAAGACCGCCTTCCGGGTGACCCGCATGGGCCAGCTGGTGGCCCAGGAGGCCAGCCGCCGCCTGGGGGTGCCCTTCGGCATCGTGGATTTGTCCCTGGCCCCCACCCCCGCCGTGGGGGACTCCGTGGCCCGTATCCTGGAGGAGATGGGCCTGGAGACCTGCGGCACCCACGGCACCACCGCCGCCCTGGCCCTGCTCAACGACGCGGTGAAGAAGGGGGGCGTCATGGCCTCCTCCCACGTGGGCGGCCTGTCCGGCGCCTTTATCCCCGTCAGTGAGGACGAGGGCATGATCGCCGCCGCCCGCTCCGGCACCCTCCACCTGGACAAACTGGAGGCCATGACCTGCGTGTGCTCCGTGGGCCTGGACATGATCGCCGTCCCCGGGGACACCTCCGCCGCCACCATCTCCGCCATCATCGCCGACGAGGCCGCCATCGGCATGGTCAACTCCAAGACCACCGCCGTGCGTATCATCCCCGCCCCCGGCAAGGTGGTGGGGGACACGGTGGAGTTTGGCGGTCTGCTGGGCTCCGCCCCCGTCATGCCCGTCCACCCGGAGAAGAGCGACGCCTTCGTAGCCCGGGGCGGCCGGATTCCCGCCCCTATGCAGAGCCTGAAAAACTGACGGTACGCCCCCTCATCCGCCCCTCCGGGGCACCTTCCCCCCTGTAGGGGGAAGGTTTTGCGCCGTGCGCACCCCACTGCAAATATATCACACGCAAAAAAAGGCCGCCGGGGGCGGCCTTTTTTCCAAAGGAGGCTTCCATATAATGTCTGTCACCCGCTCCGCCTGTCCCTACGACTGTCCCGAGGGCTGCTCCCTGCTGGTGGAAACCGATGGGAACACCGTCACCGCCATCACCGGCGACCCCGCCAACCCCTACACCAACGGCTGGGTGTGCGGCAAAATGCGCAAGCTGCCCCAGGCCATCCACGGCCCCGACCGCATCCTCACGCCCCTCCGCCGCACCGGCCCCAAGGGGGCCGGCCAGTTTGCCCCCATCTCCTGGGCAGAGGCGGTGGAGGAAATTTTGACCCGCTGGAAGGCTCTGATAGCCCAATACGGGGCGGAGACCATCCTGCCCTACTCCTATGCCGGCACCATGGGGGCGGTCCACCGCAACTGCGGGGAGGGCTTCTTCCACGCCCTGGGAGCCAGCCGGCTGGTGCGCACCCTGTGCAGCTCGGGCAAATCCGCCGGGTGGCAGACGGTGATGGGGGATTCCTGCGACCTGGCCCCCTGGGACCTGCTCCACAGCGACCTGATCCTGCTGTGGTCGGCCAACATCCCCGCCACCCGGGCCCACCTGGGGCCTATTTTACGTCAGGCCAGGGAGAAAGGGACAAAAATCCTGCTCATCGACGTATACGAGAACCCCTCCGCCTCCCTGGCGGACGGGACCATCCTGGTCCGGCCCGGCTCCGACGGGGCTCTGGCCCTGTCCATCCTCCAGGTGCTGGCGGCGGAGGGCCTCACTGACGAGGACTGGCTGGCCGCCCACGCCACTGGCTGGGAAACACTGAAGGCCACTCTGGGCCGCTGGACCCCGGAGGCCACCCAGGCTCTCACCGGCCTGGCACCCGAGGCGGTGCGCTCCCTGGCCCGGGCCTACGGCAGGGCCAAGGCCCCGGCCATCGTGCTGGGCAGCGGCTTCTCCCGCTCGGGCAACGGGGGGGAGGCCACCCGGGCCATCGCCGCCCTCCCCGCCGCGGTGGGGGCCTGGGCCAAGCGGGGGGGCGGCACCTACGGAGTGTGCTCCTCCCCCAGCCTGGTGGATAAATCCCTGGTGAAGCTGCCCCACCTGGCGGGAAGCACCCAGCAGGTGAACATCAACCGGCTGGGCCCCGCCCTGGCGGGGGAAGACGTCAAGGTACCCATCCACAGCCTGTATGTCTACCACGCCAACCCGGCGGCGGTGACCTCCGACCAGGGGGCCATCCTCCGTGGGCTGGCCCGGGAAGACCTGTTCACCATCGTCCACGAGCGGTACTTGACCGACACCGCCCGCTACGCCGACCTGGTGCTCCCCGCCCCCTACATGGTGGAGACCGCCGACCTGTACACCGCCTACGGCTACCGGCAGATCCAGTACGTAGACCCGGTGGTGGCCCCGCCTGGGGAGGTGAAAAGCAACTGGGAGGTGTTCTCCCTGCTGGCCCGTGCTCTGGGTCTGGACGACCCCCACTTCTCCCGGACGCCGGAGGACCTGTGCCGGGAGCTGGTGGAGAAAAGCGCCGCCCTCACCCCAGAGGAGAAGGCCCGGGTGCTGGCCGGGGAGCCGGTGGTGCTGGAGGCCCCCTTCCCCCTGCCCATCGGGACTGCGGACGGCAAGGTCCACCTGGCCGATCCTTCCCCCATCACCTGGTACCCGCCGCACGGAGGCCCGGAGCCCTTCCGGCTGGTATGCGCCCCGGCTATTGCCTCCCTCAACTCCTCCTTTCAGGAGCTGGCCGCCCCCAGCCTGCCGGTGTTCCGCATGAATGCCGCCGATGCCGACGCCCTGGGTCTGGCCCACGGGGACCGGGCGGTGTGCGCCAACGACCTTGGGGAGGTGGTATGCGCCGTGGCCCTGGACAAGGCGGTGGCCCTGGGCACGGTGGTGGCTGAGGGCGTGAGCCCCGGCCAGGGCACCGTCAATACTCTTACCCATCCCCGGCTCAGCGATTTGGGGGAGGCCACCACCCTTAACGACAACACCGTTTCGGTGCGCCCCGCCGGGTGAATTTTCTTCCAGTCATTAGGGGGAAATTTCCCTTTTCCCCTTTGCAAAACCGGCGGCTCGGTGTATGATATCCTCATAAGCGTATCTGGAGCCGCCCGGCCCCAGCGGTCTGGCCGGCAGATCATTTACTAAGGAGTGACGCCATTATGATGATCCAACTCGATACCTCCAACGCCCGTTCCTTTGTCTCCGAGGACTGGCTGTCCAGCCGTCTGGACGCTCTGGAGAGCGCCCGTCAGAAGCTGGAGACCGGCAGCGGCGCGGGCGGTGATTTTACCGGCTGGGTCCACCTGCCCCGGGACTACGACAAGGAGGAGTTCGCCCGCATCCAGGCGGCGGCGGAGCGCATCCGCAAGGACTCCCAGGCCCTGGTGGTCATCGGCATCGGCGGCTCTTACCTGGGGGCCCGGGCGGTGGTAGAGCTGGTCAACTCCCCCAACTTCAATCTGACCCACAAGGACGGCCCCGCTGTCTACTTCGCCGGTAACGGCCTGTCCACCGACGGCATGCGGGAGGTAATGGACCTGATCCAGGACAAGGACTGGTCCATCAATGTGATCTCCAAGTCGGGCACCACCACCGAGCCCGCCGTGGCCTTCCGTATCTTTAAGAACCTGCTGGAGGAGAAGTACGGCAAGGAGGAGGCCCGCAAGCGCATCTACGCCACCACCGACGCCAAGAAGGGGGCCCTGAAGGGCCTGGCCGACGCCGAGGGCTACGAGGAGTTTGTGGTACCCGACGCCATCGGCGGCCGCTACTCTGTCCTCACCGCCGTGGGCCTGCTGCCCATTGCCTGCGCCGGAGTGGATATCGTGGCCCTGATGGAGGGCGCCCGGGAGGAAATGGAGGCGCTGGCCGTCCCCGGCGAGGCCAACCCCGCCTGGCAGCTGGCCGCCGCCCGCCATGCCCTGTATACCGCCGGCAAGAAGGTGGAGATCCTGGTGGGCTATGAGCCCTCCTTCCGGTTCTTCGGCGAGTGGTGGAAGCAGCTCTTCGGCGAGAGCGAGGGCAAGGACGGCAAGGGCCTGTTCCCTGCCAGCGTGGAGTTTACCGCTGACCTGCATTCCATGGGCCAGTATATCCAGCAGGGCGAGCGCATCATGCTGGAAACCGTAGTGCGCTTCCAGAACAGCAACAGCGACCCCATCGTCATTCCCCACGACCCGGACAACGTCGACGGGCTGAACTTCCTGGCCGGCAAGGAGCTGTCCTTTGTGGCTGAGCAGGCCATGCGGGGCACCCTGCTGGCCCACGTGGACGGCGGCGTGCCCAACCTGATGGTCACCGCTCCCGGCCGCTGCGCCAAGAGCGTAGGCGCGCTGATCTACTTCTTCGAGTATGTCTGCGGCCTCACCGGCTATCTGATGGAGATCAACCCCTTCAACCAGCCCGGCGTGGAGGCCTACAAAAACAATATGTACGCCCTCCTGGGCAAGCCCGGTTACGAGGACAAGAAGGCCGAGCTGGAGGCCAGACTGGGTTAAGTACCGGATTAGGCCGGGCTTGCCCAGGGGACCCGCCCCAGGCGGGACGGCGCTTTTGCGCCGAAGGGCGGCGGGATTCACTTCCGCCGCCCGCAAATCAAATCCAGGGGCCCCCATGGGAGCT
>NZ_JACJLC010000076.1 GCF_016901955.1 Pseudoflavonifractor phocaeensis | reverse complement strand
CATCGATACAGACGTCTGCTTGTCCGATATGAACGCAGGGCTGATATTCATTTGGCCTTTCTTACTCTGGCTGCCGCTTTGGTTGCTTTTCGGTTTTGTTAGGCACTCTAAGGATCACGGCTGTCTGGCTGTGATCCAGCTCAGCCACGGCGGACGGCAGGCGTCGGCGGCGTCCACCGGGCTGGAATGTGTGGCGCCCAGTCCCATTCCAAGCCCCTTCGTCAAGCGCCAGCCGAGGGAATTGACACGGGAGGAGATCCGGCGCATTCAGCGGGGTTTTGCCCTGGCAGCGGACCGGGCCAAGCGGGCCGGGTTTGATGGAGTGGAGATCCATGGGGCTCACGGTTACCTGCTGGGGGAATTTATGTCTCCGGGAGCCAACCGGCGGGCGGATGAGTATGGCGGAAGCTTTGAAAACCGTCTCCGGATGCCTCGGGAAACCGTGGAAGCCGTCCGTCATGTGGTGGGCCGGGACTTTATCGTGGGGTTTCGGATCAGCGTGGACGAGTTTCTGGGGCCTCAGGGTCTGGAGCCGGAGGAGGCCTGCCGCTTTGTACAGGAGCTGGAGGGACTGCTGGATTACGTCCATTGCTCCGCCGGCACCTATGAGACCAAGGGGCAAGGGATTTGTCAGCCGGTCTATCAGCCGGCGGGAAAGCTGCTTTCCCTGGCGGCCCGGATGAAGCAGGCGGTGCGCATCCCGGTGATCGCCGTGGGCTCCCTGGACTTTAAACGGGCGGAGGCGGCCCTGGAGGCGGGACAGGCGGATCTGGTAGCCATCGGCCGGCAGCAGATCTGCGATCCCGAGTTTGCCAACAAGGCGGCCCAGGGGCGGATCGATGATATCCGGCCCTGCTGCCGGGCAAACGAGGGGTGTCAATCCGGCTTCTTCCGGGTCTACCCCATGCGCTGCGAGCTGAATCCCGCGGCGGGACGGGAGCGGAAATATCGCATCAGGAAAACCCTCCAACCGAAACGGATCGTTATACTGGGCGGCGGCTGCGCCGGACTGGAGGCTGCCCGGGTGGGCGGCCTGATGGGCCATGACGTGGTGCTTCTGGAGCGGTCCGGGACACTGGGCGGGCATATGAACGAGGCGGAGCTCCCGCCCTTTAAGGAAAAGACGGGCGCGTATTTCCGATGGCTGGTACGGCAGGTGGAGCAGAGCACGGCGGCGGTGATCCTGGACGCGGATACCAGCCCTGAGCGGATCCGGGCCATGAAGCCGGATCTGCTGCTCATCGCGGTGGGCTCCAATTATCTGGTTCCCCCGTTCCCGGGAAAGGAGCACGCCCTGTATGCCGATCAGGTGCTTTTTGACACCGGAAAGGCCGGGAACCGGGTGGTGGTCATCGGCGGAGGCCTGGTGGGCTGCGAGGTGGCCCTTACCCTGGCTGAGACCCGGGGCTGCCAGGTCACCATTGTGGAGATGCTGAATGGACTAAATCAAAATATGGATACCAGCGCCAGGAACACCATGCTGGAGCGTATCGAGCGGAATGGGATCCAGGTTTTGTGCAGCCACCGGGTAGAGGAGATCCTGCCCGACGGAATCCGCTGTACAGGGCCGGAGGGCGAGAAGCGGCTGGCGTCGGATACGACAGTCATTGCCATGGGCCTGAAAGCCGACGACCAAAACGCCGCGCGGTATGAGTCGCTTGGTATCCCCTGGTTCCGCATTGGAGATTGCAAGTCGGCCCGCAGCTTTGCCGCCTGTACGGAGGGCGCCTGGCGGGTGCTGTTCCAGCTGGAGGATCTGTAAACCCATATAAAAACTGCCGTTCAAACAGGTCGTATCTGAACAAAATAAAGCGAGGTGTGCAGAATGGAATTCAATTTTAGCGGGAAGGTATGTCTTGTGACAGGTGCCGGGGCCGGAATGGGCAAAGCCACTGCCATCCAGTATGCAAGAAACGGCGCGAAGGTAGGCATCAACGATCTGACGGCGGAGATCTGCGCGGACACGCTGGAGGCGATCCGGGCGGTGGGCGGCCAGTGCTTCGGCGTATATGGGGACATTTCTGATCCCGCTGTGTCCGAGGCGTTAACCGATCAGGCAATGGAACGCTATGGCAGGATTGACGCCCTGGCCAACGTGGCGGGGGTGGTGATCCCGGGGTCCATTATCAGCACGACACAGGCTGATATTGACAAAACCCTGCGCATTAACGTGAAGGGCTCCATCCTGACGACCCAGGCCGCGGTCCGTTACATGAAGGAGCAGGAGGAGGGCGGCGCTGTGGTCATGGTGGGTTCCTCCGCTGGTTTGCTGGGCGTCAGCGACCGGGTGGCCTATTCCGCCTCCAAGGGGGCCATCATTGCCGTGACCCGGGCTATTGCCGTAGACCTGTTGCACACCAAGGTGCGGGTCAATTGCATTTGTCCCGGTCCGGTAAACTCCCCCTCCATGGAGGCCCGTTTCCAGGCTACGCCGGGGCTGCGGGAAAAATTCCTGGCCGGCGCGCTGAATGACCGGCTGGGGGAGGCGGAAGAGCTGGCCCAGGCCATCCTGTTTGCCTCCTGCGGCGAGATGGGCTATCTCAACGGCGCCATTATCTCGGTGGACGGCGGCCTGACCTGTAGCCAGGGCATTAAGAAGTAACGAATAGAAAAAAGCGGCCAAGAGGGCGCCGGAAGCAGGTCCGGCGCCCTCTTGGCTGTTTCCTGTGAACGTGCGGGGGAGATGGTCACTGACTGAGCCGCAGAAAAGCGGTAATATCCTCCACTGTGGGCGCCAGTCCGGAGGAAATATAACAGGCGGCCGTCGCGTTTGCAAACAGGCAGGCTTGGGGAAGGGAGAGCCCGTGGAGCAGCCCAAAAGCCAGTCCGCCGTTAAAGGTATCTCCACAGCCGGTAGATACCAACGGCCTCTCCATCCAAAAAGCGGGGACTGAGCCCTGAGGGCCACGTTTCTGGCTGAACCAGCATTGCCGTTTCCCATGGATCACCACCATGGCGGCCCCCAGCGCCCGTTCCAGTCCGCGGCAGAACTCCGGTTGATCCGGACCTGAGATCCCCAGAACGCCGGAGAACAGGCTGGCCTCCTTTTCGTTAAAGCTCATGACCAGAGCGCGATACGTGGAAAAACGGCGCAGGGTCTGGGCCAGCTGGAGGAGCTCATCTGCGGGGTGGGCGGAGCAGTCGGTAATATCAATGAGCAGATACTTGCTTTGATCTGGGTTGGCGGGGAGGATACATGCCTGAAACACATCCTCCCAAAGAGCGGTGGCGTTCCTGATCTCAGCCCAGTTCAAAAAAGCGGCCAGCTCCGCGCCGCCAAACAAGGTGCGGAGAGTTGACGCGCCGATCCGTTGGACGAGGAGGGGCCAGGAGAGCTCCGCGCTCTCTCCTGGACAGGAGAGCATGAGCTTTCCGTCTGGAAATTCCAGCGCCAGGCATTCCCCGGGGTCTCCCACAGAGTACGCCTGGCAGGAGATGTCTTGGAACTCAGGACACAGGGCCTTGTCACCCATGGGGCCCACACAGGCTGCCTGGACGCCAAGGCGGGTAAGGGCCCGAACAAAATTGGGCATATTTCCGCCGCCACGACGATCCAGGCCGGAGGTTTCGACGGTACAGCTTCCGGGAGAGGCTTGGATCGCCGCCCCAAAGTCCTGGAGACTGGAGTAAAACGAGGGAAGAGAGCCACTGATTCGAAACGGCCGCTGAATACGGTCAATGACGGCGTCAAACCCGGCGGCAGCCGTATGCGGCCGCGACAGGTCCAATGACCCCAGAAGGTCGAGCAGAGTGGAAATATCCTGCCGCAAATGTATCACCTCATTGGAATGAGAGCGGGTGGTCATATGGAGTCCCGGATGATGATCTCGGTCTCTAGGACGATCTGTTTGACTTCGGCGTGAGGGTCGTTCATGTGCTCGGCCAGCATCTCGCAGGCCAGGAAGCCCATGCGGTAGCACGGCTGGTTTACGGTGGTCAGGGATGGATCGGAAATGGTGGAAATAAAGGTATTGTCAAAACCGACCACACCGAATTTTTCCGGTACCGGCAGATTCGCACGGTTGGCGGCCTTAATGGCGGCCGCCCCCAAAACGTCGGAAACAGCGAAGCAGGAGTCGGGCGGCTCGCCGGAGTTGAGCAGCTGGGTCATGACGGAGTAGGCGGACTCATAGTCGATCTCCGGAAGATTGGCGATGAGACTGTTATCCGCGGGGATACCGGCCTCCTCCAGTGCTGCCAGATACCCATTGAGCCGCATGCGGGCATACTGGAACCGCAGAGGTCCGTTCAACAGGGCGATACGGGACTTTCCCCGGCTGAGCATATACTGCACCACTGCCTTTCCGGCGGAAAAGTTGTCTACGGAAACGGAGGAAACGTTAGCGCCTTCCACATGCTCGGTGCATTGCACGGTGGGCACCACAGTGCTGATTTTTTCGATGGTATCCTTGTCGCAGGGCGGAGTCAGCAAAAGCAGGCCGGAGGAGTGGGTATCAGATACCAGATCCAGAAGAGATTCCATGCGGAGATGCTGGTTTCGGGATTGACAGATCACATACTGGATATCCTGCCGCAGAGCGGAGGCGTGGATCCCGGCGACGATGTTGGCGTAAAACGGATTTCCCAAATTTGGAATCACAACCAGAATGAGCCGCTTTGCGCTTTTGATCAGGGGAACACGAAAAAGAAAATTTTCATTGGTGCTTTCATAGCCGACGGTCTTCATGGCTTGAAGCACACGTTTTGTGGTCATTTCTTTGACAGAATCGGGTTGATTCATCACCCGTGACACAGTAGCAATAGATACATTTGCTTCCGCGGCTACATCATAAATGGTGACCTTCTTTTTCATGCGGGACCCTCCTCTCCGATCTCTCTCTATGTTTTAATGGCATTATAGCACAAAAATGAAAGAATGTAAACGAAATATATCTGTCATTTATACAAAACGCAGGGATTCTTTTTATTGCTCTTTCACAAAAATGAAAAAATAATGTAAATAATGTAAAAACTATTGACAAACAGCATTTACTTTTGTAAACTTTGAACAGAAGAAGGAGCTGTAAGCCTGGATAAATTGATAAAAATGGAGGTTGTGGAAATGAAAAGACTGATGGCAATCCTGTTGGCCGCTGTAATGATTTTTACATTGGCGGCATGTACCGGCGGCCCGGGAGGAACACCGTCCGGCGAAGAGACCACGCCTGGCGGCAGCTCGCCTTCCCCCGGAGGCGTCACGGAAAACACAAAGACGGACGGGTTCATCGTGGCCTCCCATAATCCCACCCTGGACTCCACCTTCCGTACCCTGTATGAGGACAGCCTGAACGCCGCCGTGGCGGAATACAAGGAGAGCGGGCTGATCTCCGAGTATTATCCCTATTGCTCCAACGGCGATACCTCCACCCAGTCTCAGCAGATCCAGCAGTGCATCAATGACGGCGTAGACATTATTCTGATCAACCCCATCTCCGGCACCGGCATTGACGCCGAGATCGAAAAGGCTCTGGATGCGGGGATCACCGTGGTCTGTGCCGACTGCGTCTATGAGTCGGACAAGGTCATCAGCGTGGTCAATGACCAGTACGCCTGGGCCCAGATGCAGGCGCAGTTCATTGTGGATACGGTAGGCAAGGGCGCCAAGGTGGTCATGATGAACGGTAAGCAGGGCAATTCCGCCTCCGAGCTGCGGGAGCAGGCCTATCGGGACGTTCTGGAGGCCAACGATATGGAGATCGTCTATGAGTGCTATAACGACTGGAATGACGCCACCTCTTATCAGAAAATGTGTGAGGTGATCTCCAGCGGCATCGAATACGACGCTATCCTGAGCCAGATTGCCCTGAATGGCATTCTCAACGCCATTGAGGATAACAATGTGCCGTATCCCAAGGCCATCAGCGGCGATATTACCGCCGGCTCCATCCGCCGCCTCTGTGAGATCAACGCCGAGAGCGAAGTGATGCCCTTCTACTGCGTGGCCAACTCTCCCGGCATCGGCGTAACCGCCCTGTCCATCGCGATCTCCCTGGCGCAGGGGAAGGAAATTGATGAGAGTGTGTTGGATGCCGACGGGAATATTTCCATCGCTCCCTTCTGGGACATCTCCTATGACAATATGGAGGAACGGCTGAAGGACCTGGAGGGTATGGAGGACAGCTCCATGGTATCGGTTGCCTTGTATATGGACGAGGTAGCGGAGGCATATTTTAAGCAATAACTTTGATCCTGCCGTCTCTTTCCGCGCGGCGGCAACGGGGAGAGCAGCTTTTTGAAGTTGCTTTCCCCGTTTTGCTTCCCGCGGTAGGTCAAGGGAAGGAGGCTATTTTGTGTTTGAACTGCGTGACATCACAAAGCGATATGGAAACGTGGTCGCGCTGAACGGAGCGTCTGTCCGGGTCTTTCCCGGAGAGATCCGGGCATTGCTGGGCGCCAATGGCTCCGGGAAATCCACTATCGTAAAAATTATGGGAGGAACTGTAAAGGCCGATGGAGGCCAGTGTCTGCTGGACGGGAAGGCGGTGGGGATCCACTCCATATTCGACGCCAAACGGTATGGTGTGGCTGTGGCTTATCAGGAACTGAGCCTTCATCCCCAGATGAGTGTCCTGGACAATATCATGCTGGGGCAGGAGCTGACCAAGCGGTTTGGCCTGATCGACAAGAAGCAGCAGAAAAAGTATGTTCTGACGTTGCTGGAGCGGCTCAATCTGAAGCGGGACCCGGGAGAGCTGGTACGGGATATCTCCCAATCGGAGCAGAGTCTTGTGGAGGTGGCCAAGGCGCTGGCATCCAGGCCAAAGTTCCTGCTTTTGGACGAGGTGACCGCGTCTCTCCACTACAACGAGGTGGAATCCCTGTTCCGGGTGCTCCGGGAGGAAAAGCAGGCGGGCACCAGCATTCTGATCGTGACCCATCGAATGGATGAGGTGTTCCGGATCTGCGATACGGCCACCATTTTCCGAAATGGAGAGACCGTAATGGAAGGGGAACTGTCGTCCATGTCCCTGGACGACGTGGTGCTGCACATGACGGGTACCCCCATCACGGCTGCCGTGCGGCAGAGCGCGGGAGCTGGAGAGAGTCCCCGCGCCCAGGGAGAGCCTCTGCTGCAAACCGAGCATCTCAAGCTGTACCCGCACCTGAAGGATATCTCCACCACCGTGAACAAGGGCGAGATCGTGGGTATCGGCGGTCTGGAGGGCCAGGGGCAGGGAGAATATATCCGCTCCATTTACGGGGTGCTCAGGCCGGACAGCGGAACCATCCAGTTTCAGGGAAAACCGCTGCGCCTGAAAAGTACTTCCGGCGCCGCCCGCTGCGGGTTTTCCTATGTTTCCGGGGACCGAAAAAAGGAATCGGTGTTTTCCATCCGCACGATTCAGGAGAACCTGTACGCCGGAAAGATCGCCCAGGGTGGAGTGTGGGGCTGGGTCTCAGCCAAGCAGGCCAAACAGTTTGCGGAAAGCGCGGTATCAGAATACCGCATCAAGATCGGGGCGCTCTCTGATCCGGCCAGTTCCCTCTCCGGTGGCAACCAGCAAAAGCTGGCGGTGGCCCGGGGCATTACCACCCAGCCCGCTCTTCTGCTGCTCAATGACCCCACAAAGGGAGTGGATATCCACTCCCGCAAGGAGATCCACAGTATTTTGCGGGAGTGCGCGGAGAGAGGCATGGGCGTGATCCTGGTCTCCAGCGACAACCAGGAGCTGCTGGATATCTGTAACCGCATCTATGTGTTTTATGAAGGAAACGTGGTCGCCGACCTGTACGGAGAGGAAAAAACAGAAGAAAATTTGGTGAAGGCCATGCTGGGCACGGCAGTTGGTTCGGAAGGGGGCGAGGCGCTATGAAAGAGGCGCTCCGAAAACTGAAAAAGACGCCGGCCTTTACAGGCCTGATCCTCTTTTTGATCATCCTGCTTCTAAACATCCTGATCCAGACGCCGGGGAAATTTTTCACCGCGCTGAACATCAATTCCCTCATGGCGAAAAACATGCCCTTGATCTTGATTACATTGTCCCAGGGACTGCTGATGATGTCCGGCGTGATCGATTTTTCCGTGGGAGTTCAGATCTCCCTGAGCAACGTGGTTGCCATTATGATCCCCCAGACCTTCGGCGCGCCTTTGTGGGTGGGATGGACCTGCGCGGTGCTCGCCTGTGTGCTCATTTCTCTGTTCAATGGGTTTGTTACCACCTACCTGCGCATTCCCGTGCTCCTGTCCTGCTATGCCATGGTGTACGTCATCAAGGGGATCAACGTGCTGATCATGTCCAAGCCTCAGGGGTCCATTCCATCGGTCATCTATAAAACCTATGACTCCGTCCTGTTCGGTTTTTTGCCCTTCTCCACCCTCATCCTCATCGTGGTCATGCTGGGCTGGGTCTACCTGAAGCGGACAAAGTTCGCCAAGGCCATCTACGCCACCGGAGGCAACATTGCCTACGCCTATGCCTCAGGAGTGAATACCTCCGCGGTCCGGATGAGAGTCTATGCCATGGCCGGTGTGATCAATGGCATCGCCGGGCTGTGCATGACCGCCATGACCGCCTCGGGCGACCCCAACGCAGGAGAGGTATACGGCCTGAAAACAGTGGCGGCCTGTATCCTGGGCGGCATCGCCATGAGCGGCGGATGGGGCACCCTGTCCTGCGCGCTTTACGGTTCGTTGATCCTGATCCTGACCCAGAACAGCGTGTCCAATCTGTTCAATTATTTCAGCCGCACCATTCCGGGTTTTTCCGTCACTTCCTATTGGCAGAATATGGCCTCCGATCTGATCATACTGGTGGGGCTGATCCTGACCGTATTTATCAATAAGGTTTCGCTGCCCTCCGCGAAGAAACGATTGAAAACTTGGGCATTGGGAGGGGAGGAGTCATGAGGACAGAACATACCTTGGACAAGACCCGGCGCTTTATACAAAAAAACGTGGTTCTGATGGCTTTCCTTATGGCAGGGGTGGTTTTCCTCATCAACATCGTACTGAACCCTGCCTCTCTGAACCGCAACGCCATCGGTTCCATTTTGGCGCTGACCTCCCTGCTGGCCATTGCCGGAGCGGGGGAGACTCTGGTGGTGGTGACTGGCTCCGGGATCGACCTGTCCGCCGGCCCCATCATGTCCCTTGCCGGTATCCTGGCGGTCCATTTTATGGACGGGAAGGATCAGAACATTGCCCTGGTCTTTTTCCTGGGCATTCTCTTGGGAGGATTTTTCGGCCTGCTTAACGGGCTCGGCGTGACCTGGATCAAGCTGCCCTCCATGATCATCACCTATGCCATGTCCAACGTGATCACCCGCCTGCAATTTATTGTCACCAAGGGCAAGCCTACCGGATCGGCGGCGCCCACCCTGACCGCCGTACTGTCCTATCGGGTATTTGGCGTGATCCCGGCTATTTTCCTGTTCTGTATGGCCCTGTCCGTCCTGTTCCTGCTGCTGCTGCGGCACACGAAATTTGGGCATCGCCTGTATCTGGTGGGCGACAGCGCCACCGTGGCCACCTACACCGGCATCAGCCAGGGAAAGATCGTGGTGCTGACCTATGTGCTGGCGGGGGTGCTCTATGGATTGGCCGGTACCATCAGCGCCGGCTATCTGACCTATGTGCAGTGCTCCATGCTGGATGTGTATACCATGAAGTGTATCGTAGCCGTGGTCATTGGCGGCGCCTCCTTGTACGGCGGAAAGGGCTCCTATTACGGGACCATTGCCGGAGCTTTGTTTATCGTGGTCTTGAGCAACTGCCTGGCGGTACTGCGGGTACAGGAGGCGGTCCAGAATGTGATCATGGGCCTGGTCATCATCGCGGTGTTGACCCTCTACAACCGGGAAAAAGGAACGCGCACCTAAAGCCGGAAGCTTTACGGCGCTCAGCGAATGGAAAGGAAGTTGGCGAATATGATGAAACTTGGTTTTGTAAGCGCCATTCTGCCTGACGATACCTATGAACAGGTGATGGATCTGGCGCAGAAGGAGCGTTTTTCCTGCGTGGAATTGGCCTGCTGGCCCTGCGGAAAGGCGGAACGCCGGTATGCGGGGGTGACCCATCTGGATGTGGACGCCCTGACCCCCGACCGGGCCCGGTATTATTTGGATTACGCTGCCCGGCGCGGCGTGGCCATATCCTCGCTGGGGTACTACCCCAACACCATGGACGCCGATCTGGAAAAACGCAAGGCCTGTATTGCCCATATCTATAAGCTTATCGACGCCTCAAAGCTGTTGGGGATCAACCGGGTCACCACCTTTATCGGCCGGGATCGGACCAAGACGCCGGAGGAAAATATTGAGCTGATGCTGGAGGTCTGGAAGCCTATTGTGACCTATGCCTACAATGAGGGAGTGGAGATCGCCATTGAGAACTGCCCCATGTTCTATACCAAGGACGAGTGGCCGGATGGTACAAACCTGGCCACATGTCCCTACATCTGGAACATTATGTTCAGCGAAATGCCCGCGCCCAATTTTGGGCTGAATTACGACCCGTCTCATATGCTTCTGCAGGGGACGGATTATATCCGGCCTCTGTATGATTTCAAGGACCGGATCCTCCACGTACATCTGAAGGATATCAAAATGAGTGCCGAGAACATTTACCAGTACGGAATGTTCCACTATCCCGCCAAGTTCCATTCCCCCAAAATAATAGGTTTGGGCGACATTGACTGGGGAAAGTTTATTTCCGCACTGCATGATATCCGGTACAACGGCTATGTCTGCATTGAGATCGAGGACAAAGCCTTTGAAAGCTGCCGGGAGGATATTCTGACGGCGATCTCCATCAGCCGCCGGTATGTCTCCAATTACATGTGACGCCAGGGAAGGATGGGACAGAGGTGAACGATATGCACGGCGTCCAGATCAAACATACCACCTGCGACATCTGCTCTCCCCAGCACCACTGTGGGATGAACGCCCATGTAAAGGATGGAAAGCTGATCAAGGTAGAAGGATGGGACGAGCATCCATATAGCCACGGGAGCATCTGCACCAAAGGCGCGGCTTACCGCGACTATATTTACCGCTCCGACCGGATCCTGCACCCGCTGAAACGAACCGGTCCCAGGGGAAGCGGGGAATTTGAGCCGATCTCCTGGGAGGAGGCCATCGACACGGTAGCCCGGCGGCTCAACGAGATCAAAAAACGCTATGGGGCGGACAATGTGGCCTTTATGAACGGCTATGGAAAGTGGCAGAAGAGCTATTTGACGCGGCTGGCCTATTCCTTTGGCACGCCAAATCTGATCGGAGACGGCTGTACCTGTCAGACCGCCACCCATTTGGCTTGGGATGTGACCGCCGGTACCTTGTCCTGGCCTGATATGGCCCACACCGACGTGATGCTTGGCTGGGCCATGAACCATTACTACTCCAACTCCCCCAATATTCCCGTGCTGCTCCGGCGCAAGCAGGAGGGAATGAAGCTGGTGGTCATTGATACCAGAATCACTCCGGCCGCCCGAAATCTGGCTGATCTGTTCTTGCAGATCAAAACGGGGACCGACGGCGCGCTGGCCATGGGGATGGCCAATCTCATTTTGAAGCAGGGCTGGGAGGATAAAGCGTACATCAGGGATCATGTGTATGGGTTTGAGGAATATGCGGCCTATGTGAAGCGGTTTGACCTGGAAACGACCGCCCGGATCACGGGAGTCCCTGAACACCTGATCTATGAGGCCACCAGGCTTTATGCCACCGCTAACCGAGCCTGTATCAACGAGACAGCCGGGGCCATCACCCAGAAATATAACGGCTTTCAGACTTACCGTGCCATTCTGGCGCTCAACGCCCTGACGGGCAATTACGACAAGCAGGGCGGCTGCCTGCCGATCTTTTATACCTATAATCATCGCTATGGGAGCTACTCCAGTCATGAGAGCGAGTTTATGAATTCGCGCTTTCCTGCCCAGGCCAGAAAGGTGGGCTGCGACCGGTTCCCGCTGTGGAAGACCTTCTTCGAGGCTCAGGCCAATGAATTGCCCGCATATATCCGGGGAGAGAAGGAGTTCCGTATCCGCGCCATGCTGGGCATGGGAATGAATTACCGTATGTTCCCCCAGCCCGCCCAACTGCGGACGGCCATCGTAAACGATTTGGATTTCTTTGCCGTGGCCGACCTGTTTTTGACGGATACCGCCAAGCTGGCGGATATCGTCCTGCCGGTATGCAGCGCCTTGGAGCGGGAAGAATTCCGATGCTATCAAAACGGCTACGGGTACTATACCAGGCCCGTGGTGGACCGGGTGGGTGAATCCCTCTCAGATCTGGAAGTGATGGAGCGGTTGGCGCCCAAGCTGGATATGGACGACGAGCTGCTCCAGAAGCACCCCTACCAGGCGTGGGTAGATTATATTTTGCAGGACACCGGCTGGAACACGGAGACGCTCCAGGCGCAGGATAAGCCGGTGCTTATGAAGAACTATGTGCCGTATCAGGCCGGTACCTATACCGCCCGGGGCTATGATACCCCCAGCGGAAAGTTTGAGATCGCCTCTCAGATGGTGGGGCGGTACCGTGACTGCCTGGGCTACAGCGCCATCCCTACCTATGATGAGCCAGATCCGGCCGCCACGGAAGCATATCCGCTGCGCCTGGTCAGCGGACTCAGGTTCCCAACTGCTCTCAATTCCCGCCTGCACAATGTGAAGGCCCTGCGGGATTTTGTGCCGGAGCCTGTGGCGGAACTCCATCCGGACACCGCCAAAGCCTTTGGGCTTCGGGACGGGGATATGGTGGCCATTGAAAATGAACTGGGACGGATCGTTATGCGGGCAAAGTGCACCGCCAAGATACAGCCGGGAGAGGTATCTGCCTTTCATGGTTACCCCGAGGCGGATGTAAATGATCTGTTCAGTAGCGAGCTGCTGGATCCATATACAGGATTTCCTATGTTTCGGCTGACCCATTGCAGGATCTACAAACAAGCGGAGGGAGGGGGCAATCATGGCGGGAGTGCGCTTTGAAGCGGCCCGTTGCAGTGCCTGTAATGCCTGCGCGGTGGCCTGTATCGATCAAAATGATCTGGAAACCGGCACAGGAAGGGTGCTGGCCTACCGCTTTGTGACAGAGGAGGAAAGGAGACAGGCGGACGGCTCCTATCGGTTTTTACAGCGGATGCACGGCTGTATGCACTGTGCTGAGGCGCCTTGTATCCTGGCCTGTGACCAGGGCTGCCTGAAGCGTGACGAGGAGACCGGGCTGGTCCTGCCGGACAATACCAACTGTACCGGCTGCGGGAAGTGTGCCGCCGCCTGCCCATTTGATGCCATACGCTTTGACCGGGACGGGAAAATGGGTAAATGCGATGGCTGTATCGGGCGTTTGCGTCAGGGATTGCGGCCCGCCTGCGAAAAAATATGTCCGCCCAAGGCGTTGTCCTTCCAAACCCGGCGGGAGGAACAAGCTGACATTGTGTAAGGGAACATGCTGTTGTGCAGCGGAAAGGAGCTTGACGGTGAAACGATTCAGAGCCGGTGTGATTGGCGTGGGGTTTATCGGCGCGGTACATATCGAGGCGCTGCGCCGCCTGGGAAATGTGGATGTGGTCGCCCTGTGCGATCAGGTAAATACAACGGATCTGGCGGAACGCATGGGGATCCCTGCCGCCTTCTGCGATTACCGGGCTATGATAGACGCCTGTGATTTGGATTTTATCCATATCTGCACCCCGAACAAAACCCATTTCGCCATTGCCTCCTACGCTTTGGAGCATGGCGTGAATGTGATCTGTGAAAAACCGCTCACCCTCGATTCCCAGCAGGCCAGGCAGCTTCTGGAGCTGGCGGAACAGAAGGGCCTGGTTCACGCGGTGAATTTTCACAGCCGCTGTTATCCTATGATCCGCCAGATGAAAGAGATGGTGGCCCAGGGGAAGCTGGGCACCCTGTTTTCGCTCCATGGCGGCTATCTCCAGGATTGGTTGCTCTACCAAACGGATTATAGCTGGCGCTTGGAGCAGGAGGACGGCGGAGCTTCCCGTGTGGTGGCTGATATCGGCTCCCATTGGATCGATACGGCGGAATATGTGACAGGGAAACGGATCTCCGCGGTATGCGCGGACTTTGCGACCTTCTATCCTATCCGGATCCGACCCAGCGGTCAGGTAGAGACCTTTTCCGGCAAGCAAAGCCTGGAGGGGGAACCCTTTGAGGTCAAGACGGAGGATTATGCTCAGATCCTGTTTCAGTGGGAGGACGGGATCAAAGGCTCCGCGGTATTCTCCCAGACCTTTGCGGGATTGAAAAACCGGATGACTCTGTCGATCGCGGGAGCGGAAAAGGCACTGAGCTTTGACAGCGAGAAGCTCAATGAGCTTTGGGTGGGCTCGCGGGATGATTATAACGCTATTATTGTAAAAGATCCCGGCCTTCTTGCGGCCGGCGCACGGGAGATGGATTCTTACCCCGGAGGACATGTGGAAGGCTTTGGAGACGCCTTTTTGCACAACTTCCGCCAGATCTATAATAGGGCCGACGGAGCCGCGGGAGGAGAATTCGCCACTTTCCGGGATGGTATTCGGGAGCTGGAGGTTTGCGAAGCCATTTTGCGCTCGAACCGTGAAAAAAAGTGGGTCACGCTGTGAGAGCGTGGCCTCTGGGAAGACGTATAAGGGAAAAGGGAGCGTTGCGGCACGAATCCGTGCCGCAACGCTCCCTTTTAACCGCTCAATGTGGATGAATCCCTGTAGCTTTTCCGTAAGCGCTCAATAACCACCCGTATACAGTCAAAACCCGGTAGGACTTGCAATCCTACCGGGTTCGTTTATTTGCAATCAGAGGTCTCCAAATATTTACGGCGTTT
>NZ_JACJLC010000075.1 GCF_016901955.1 Pseudoflavonifractor phocaeensis | reverse complement strand
AGATCTTCTATCGTCACCATATGGAGCTTCAGTTGCATTCTCCCACCCCCATGTAACTCTATTCTACCATTTACTCTTGGGATTGTGTGGACTTTGTCAACAGCTCCAGTCATGGCCCAAAGCGTTTTCAATGACAGCGCCGCAGCGGGTGCAGAGTTGGGGCTGGGTGCAGGTGGCCGGATCGCCGGGCACATGGCCTGCGGCCTCGTCGCCCTCCAGACGGGTGGCTCCGCAGCGGACGCAGGTGTACTCGGTCATGCCCTCGCCGGTGCAGGTGGCCCCGGTGATCTCCTTGCCCTCGTCCCAACTGTGGCCCAGCGGGTCGGTGTAGTCGGTGATAAACGAACTTCCACAGCCCTCGCAGATATGTAGGGTGCGCCCGCCGCCCTCGCAGGTGGCAGGGGTGGTTTTGCTCACATAGTTGTGCGCCAGCGCCGGGGTGATGTCCTCAATGTGGCGCTCCCCGCAGACGGTACACTCCCGCAGGGTGTAGCCGGGGCTGGTGCAGGTGGCGGCGACAACAGAGGTCGCAAATTCATGCTCAGTCGGGGGCAGGTCGGTTTCTTTCACATTGCCGCACCGCTCACAAATGTCAATGGTCTTGCCGGGGACTTCACAGGTGGCGTCCCGGATGACCACGCTCTGGTAGGCGTGGCCCAGCGCGGCCTCATAGTCCCGCTTTTCAATCATGCCGCAGTCCACGCACAGGTAGCGGTCATAGCCGAGGGTCAGGCAGGTGGGGTCTACGCTGTCCAGCAGCGTCCAGTTGTGATTCTCGCCGCAGCCCTTGTCGGAACAGCAGCAGCCGTCACAGTCCGGGTCTTGGCAGCCGCAGTCGGGATTGCCGCAGCCGCAGGTGCAGTTGCCGCTCTCGTCCGTTGTTTCATCCCGGAGATGGACATACGCCACGCCGTCCTCCACCATATCCGTGTTGTGATAGGTGTAGGTGATCTCATAGTAAACCGGATAATCCCCGGCCTCGGTGTAGTTGGGGGCGGAAGTCAGGGTGCAGGCGTCCGCGCTGTGGCCGTAGCGGATGGCGGTAGTCACGCCGGCCTCGCTCAAGTCGGACACGGTGACGGTGTGGGGCTGGCCGTCCACTACGCCGAAGTAATCCGCAATGACAGCCTTGGCAGCGGTGTAGGCGGTTTCGGCATAGCCGCAGTCCGTACAGGTGTCCATCTCCACAAAGCGGTCATGGGCCAGCTCCGGGCGGATGCTGCTCTCCATGTGGTGCCGCTCCAGCGTGGAATTTTCCTCTTTGAAGGTGCCGTAGCAGAACCCACAGTATTCTCCGCTCTCGGTAATAACACGGTGGTACTCGCTGTCTACCTGCTCGATGGTCTGTGTTTCCGGCAGTTCCTCAAAGAAATTGTTGGCGCAATCGTACAGCCAGTAGACGTTGCGGAGATACCCGTAATCGTCAGAGGGGGATGTACCCATGTTGGTGTTGATCCCACCGCAGGTCTGGCAGACTGCCTTGGTCCAATGATAGGCCGTGTAACTGGCGTCCTGCCCCGGCACGCCGTCCAGAATGGTGCCTTTTCCCTCGCCGTCTGCCATCGTGCCGTCCGAATACTTGACGTTGCGGGTCAGAGCAGTCTGGCCGTCCCGGGTGTACTCAGGTGTTCTGAACACCTCAAAGGATGTGGCCTTGCCGCACTCGCCGCAGTTAAATGTTTCAATCGTCACCACAGCATTTGCATCCAGCTCGTTGGTGCGGTTGTTGGCCTCCTGCCAGTGTTCCGCAGGGTCGTGGTAACTGTCCTGCTGGGCGGCAAAGGCGCTTGGCATCATGCCGAGGCATAGCACCAAGGCCAGCAGCAGGGCTGTCAGCCTGTGGGGGATATGGGCCTTGCTATGTTTCATACGCAGATTACCTCCTTGATAAAATTCATTTTGTGTTTAGACCGGGCCAGCGCACCGCGCGCTAAGGCGGTACGACCAGCCGCCGCAGAAGATGGCGGAGCATCACTTACCGCGCCCCTGTCCTTTGACCGTGAGGATGCCGTCCAGCGTGGTATGCAGATATGAAGGGGTTGCTGCTGCTTTCATATAATTACCTCGCCCACCGCTGGGGCTGGTCGAAGTCCCGCGTTGGAAGGTTTATTCTCAAAATTGAAGATGCCGGCATCATCAGCCGCGTGAGCTTCTCCAGTTCACGCGGTTCAGTTCTCTCCCCCTGCCGCTACCGAGAAATGATCTACGGTGAAGATTGTGAGGAGTTACAGCTCAAGCGCATAGGGGAAATACTTGGTATCGCTAAGGCTTCGGGCCAATTTGATGGGAATGGACAAATCCAGATGGATGTCCAGCTTGGCGTCCCAAGCGAAAAAGCCATCCTGGTCGGAGCACAAGCCTTGCAAATACAGGTGTTTCGGATACCGTGTGATTCTTTTTTTGCCCGGCCAGTGCCCTTAATCTTCTATAGCTCCTTAGACTGGGGGAAGTGTAAGCTGGCAGAAGGGTCTTATCGCGGACCACCCAAACCAAAGAAAAATACATGAGAGGAGCGGATAATATGCCGAATAAAACAAAGCGCACCCTTCGCCCGGCTCTTGCCATAGAAAAAGAGGTCAAACGGGATGAAATCTCCACAGGCCTGTACGTCGGTGTGGAAAAGCTGGAGGGGAAGATGACTGCCCGTCAGCCGGTAGATAACACCCACAACACCAAGTACCTGCTCAAGCAATACCGCCGAGTCGCCTATGCCGTTGAGATCTCCGAGTCGGAGCTGAACCTTCGGATGGAGATGGAGCATGGTAGGGGGAAAGATACAAAGCGAGGCGCCTATGAGCAAGTTTCCAATGGATAGCGGGCAACCCGTTTGGCAATTACCGATATCTGATAAAGATGGCACCGTTCACATGGCTACAAAGTGCCACTGCTTCAGAAACGGACAGTCATTATGCGGCCGGTACCAGCAAGATACCGACTACTACGAGACGGATGTCAGTGAAAATGAGGTTTTAGAGCGGCCAAGCATCGCGTGTAAAAAGTGCTATGCCGTATGGAAGAAACAATACGGCGATTCCAAGGGATCGTCTACTCGATCGTAACGTAACGGAGGCCGGAGCAGGATTACCTGTTCCGGCCTCCATTTCGTTTCGAGCCTTCACTGTCATTCCTACAAATAGGCATGATTTTAATGAAAGTCTTTCAAATAGTGAGATGGTCTGACCTCTGGTGGATTTGATTGACGGCAATAGCATTTTATACTCCTAATAGACAGAAATTCTATCTGTTAGGGGGTGGACAAGTGGACGCAGTCAGAATAGGAGCGCGCATCAAGGCGGTTCGTAAGGCTCGCGGACTGACCCAGGCGGAATTGGCTCAGGAGGTAGACATTACCCCAAAATATCTCAGTAATATCGAATGCGGGGCTAAGGTACCGAAGCTGGAGACATTCATCGAGATTGCAAATGCGCTTGAAGTAGACGCCAATACGTTGCTGGTAGATGTACTGACAGTCTCCTCCGCAATTATCAGTACAGAGATCTCCGAGCAACTTGCCGCACTATCCCCCCATGAGCGAAAGAGGATCAAGCGGATCTTCGATGTAATGATCGAGGACGCTGTTAAGTAGCCAAAGTAAGCAAGCCCCGCATCGTTTTTCAATGATGCGGGGCGTTTTCCTTTTCGGTAGAGTTCACTACAATTCCGTCTATGATGTTTCGACGTATTCTATGAAAGAATTAAAGGCTCCCTTCTGTAACTCTGTTTTCCTGAAAAAAGACCTTTGAGTGCAGAAATCTATCTTGCGGAAAGATAGTCTAACTGATAGAATGGTAAAAAAGTTCTAAATACTCCGATCAATATCTTTGAGGGAGGAGATGCTGATGGACTATTGCTGTATCTCTAAGGCGGGCAATAGAGAAATCAATGAAGACTGTATAGGTATAGTGGAAGGAAAAGATTGTATATCACCCTGCGCCGCGATGAAGATGGGATGGCAAAGCTGGATATCCCCCGTGTGCTTACAGAAGGAAAAATACCAGAGAATGCAAAGTATGAACTGGAAACCCACATGGCATACATCATCAAGAAGTATGGCCTTTGACCTCATCCCTAGTTCCCACATTTTCAGAGAAATCTGATGACCAGTTCCCCCGTTGTCTTTCTGATAGAAATACCGTATAATCAGAAGTAAGAACAGCTGTCGTTCCTTAAAGAGAGGCAAATAGGAGACAATGCTATGATCAAAGATTATGATTATGACAATATGGAGCAGGAAATTGACGAAAACATACAGTCATATACGCTCTATGAGAACAGCACCTACATGGTCGTCTCCAAAGTGGCCTACTTGATCGGCGTCCCAAAGACTATTTTTGAGAATGAGCACGAACCGCCAAAGATGGAATGGTACGAGGAACTGCACCAGGACAAGAACGCTCGCATTATCCGAAACCTCTGTATGCTCCGTACATCGATCGAACGCAATTTCCGTAAGATCAGCTTGGCAATGAAGTATGATCTGAAGAGTATCCTCAGCCTTCCGGAATACATACCGCAGGAGTGCCTCAGCCAGCTTACCCTGGACGGCATCTCTATCTATCGCTCCAATGCTCAACCCATCCAATATATTTTAGACATCAACAAGCATATCGCCAATCGGATTAACAACTGCAAAAGCCTGTTCCCCATTTGGCTAAAGTGGGAGTACTTACGGCCGATTTTTATTATGCCGGGCGGCACTACTGAAAAGGGAACAAAAGCCGCTGCCGAGGAATATTACTCCAACATCGACAAGTATCCCTATCAAGTCTATATTAACTGGTCCTTTACTTCATCGGTGGGGAACCTTCTCTACAATGATAAAAAGTTCGTCCGGTTGCTCTATGAGTACCATGAGGACTATTTCGCTGATATGAGCAAGGTAAGCGATGCCGGCCAGATCGCCAAAGATGGCATCTATGACTTCCTGGAGCGGAGCGCCCGGACTGCGGTGGTGGTGGACTGTGAAAATGCTGACCCTTACAAGCTCTACGCCACGCTGAAGAACCTGGATCAGGCCGCTCTGTTGGGAAAGATTAGCAAGATCATCCTCTATGACGACATCCACACTGCAACTGCGTGGAAGATTCTTGAGTGGTTCACGCAGATCCCCATTGAACACAATATGATTGAGCGCATTAAGGAGAACAAGTCCCTGGTAGACATCCGTCTTACCACTGGGACCTGCCGGGAATTCTTTCAAAACAATACAGATTCCTTTATCCTTGTCTCAAGCGACTCTGACTACTGGGGCCTGATCTCCGCTATGCCAGAGGCCCATTTCCTGGTCTTGGTGGAAGACGAGAAGTGCAGTTCGGCAGTCAAGAAGGCGATGATCGACGCTGGCATCACCTACTGCTATACCGATGATTTTTGCACCGGCAATAGCGACGAGATCCGCATCCAGGCTGTCCTAAATGAGGTCAAACGTGTCCTTGACTCTGAAGTGCAGTTCAACATCCGGGAGATTCTAAGCGAGGCATATCGCCTGACTCGGGCTAATCTGAGCACTGCTGAACGAGAGCAATTTTATGCCAGATATATCAAGCCCATGAGACTTGTGGTCGATGCAGAAGGAAATGCGAGTGTTCAGCTCGGCCCGCTGTGAGAAGTCAGCGCAGGAGAAGACTATTATGGTTTGGACGATAACGATCCATATGGGCCAGAGAGGGGGGCGCACACAAATCGTATCCACAGATCTCAGAGTCATTCGAGACTGCATAGATGATTTTGCCGGCCGTGATCATCCTGGCTACGACCAAGCATTCACTGCACGACACCGAAATGAACTCTGCAAGAATGGATTGACGAGTTTCGGCTTTAACGATAAGCGAATCGAAGTGAAGCTTCTTTGATCCATACTGAAGATTCATCGCGCAAAAGAGTATGAAAACAGCACGGATTTGACTTCGCAATGAAGCCATATCCGTGTTGTTTTGTGTGAGCGAATCATTTTAACCTGTAATAGCAAATGTTCTTCCCGGTACCCTCTCGTTTCAATTCTCCAGCGGCCACCAGTTTCCGTAGCCCCCCTTCGATAGAGCTAATGCTGAGTGAAGGACAGAGTTCCCGGATGTCCTGCTTCGTAAACCGACCGATCTTCTCCATGGTTGCTCGGCGAACGGTCTCCAGGGCAGGGCGCTTGGTCTCCACCAGAGCAAAGCGGTCTTCAAAGTCCTTGTAGGCGGAGAGGATTGTCCCCAGCAGGTATTTGATGAATGGCACCACATCTTCAATGCCTTCATGCCACCCGATCTGTGCTTGCCGCAGAGCTCCATAATAGAGCTCTTTGTTTTTCGCAATCTTGGCCTCCAGAGAGATGTATTTGCCCACATAAAACCCACTGCGGTAAAGTAGCAATGTGGTCAGCAAACGGCTCATTCTGCCGTTTCCGTCGTTGAAGGGGTGGATGCAGAGGAAATCGTGGATGAACACGGGAATAATGATCAGCGGCTCCACTTCCATGTTTCCGATGACACGGTTGTACTCCTCGCAGATCCTGTCCAGAGCCTCTGGGGTTTCATAGGGAGCCAAGGGGGTGAACAAAGTCTCCGCATGGCCGTCGGGATAGGTGGCACGGATGTAGTTCTGAACGTTTTTCGTCCTACCCGCCATGGGGTTGTTCATGTGACTATAAAGGATCTTGTGGAGCTGCAGGATATAATTCTGGGTGATGGGGATGGCATCGAAGTTCTCGTGAATGAGGCTCAGCACGTCCCGGTAACCTGCGATCTCCTGCTCATCCCGATTCCTTGGCGTCGTTTTCTCCTCCACCAGCTGCCGGATGCGGGTGTTTGTGGTCACGATGCCCTCAATGGCATTGGATGCCTCGGTGCTCTGCACCTTTGCGATCTCCACCAGTTTCTCCAATTCCTCCGGCCGCTGTTTCAGATACAGCTCCTGTTTCCCGGCCTCCTTATAGATTGCCGCGACCAGCCCCAGGATATCCGAGTCCCACTTCTGCTCCCGGATCAAGGAGTAATTGAATGTGCGCATACCCTTACGCCTCCTTTATTCCCTTAAATCATAGCATATAATAAGGGAAACCGCAACTCCTGAAGAGTATTATCCCTTAACAGCATACCACATTTGAGGGATAATATACGCTTGTAAGGGAAAGTGATCGTGCATCGCCATACAGCATACTCCAGCGGGATAACCAGAAACATGGGTGCGACCAGCCGTTTACAAATCCAAACTATCCTTGTTCAAGAGGAATGGAATGATGCCCATATAGGTAATGCCTTGCTCATCCACATGGGGTTTTGCGTTGCCGCTTGTAACGACGATTTTTTTGAAGAAGTCTCCGCTCTTCAACAGGGGAGTAATCTCCTGTTTCCGCTTTTGTGGGTCCTCAATGCTGAAGGCAGACTGGATAGTGTGAGTCGTCATGACAACAGCACAGTGGCTCAATACTTGGGATTTCCCTTTTTCAATCGCAGAAGATAACATGGCAGTTTCCTCTTATGCTTCGATGTAGCCCTCATAAAAAGCTTATTTGAATCCTTCGATTTGGCGACCAGAAGGCTCAAGGAGCTGTCGCTGATCCTGGGGGGTCATCATATGGCAAGAAAAACTCATTGACTCTAATTAAACCAGCAGTTCAATGACAGCGAGGTGAGTAAGCGGTATGATGAACACATCAAAGGACTGTATCCAGCGAAACTTTAGACTGGTTTTATTTTGACGAGATCAGAGGAGGTATGAATATGAAAGACGCTTTTCGCTTCCAGAATAAACTCAAAGATCTGATGGTCGAAGCCACTGAGATCCTTCAAGATCGGCGGAACATCGTCAAGGTCAAGACCACGCACCTGAGAAGCAAGGTCCTGGGTGATGCCCAAGACGCGGTGGTGGAGGAAGTCGCTCCCAGTGAGTACGCTGGCCATGCAAACGAAGTGGCTGCCTTCCTCATGTCCATCCTGGAAGAACGGGAGAAACTGTGTCGAGCCATCCATACCGCCAAGGGCGGACTGGAACTGGATATGGACAGCGAGGTGGGCCTGAATCGGCAACGCCAGGAGTTGGCTGAAGTCTTCCGTCATATGATCACGCTCCGTAACAGTGAAAAGACAATCGCCGGTGGGGGCTCAGGCTTCCGGTTTAACGGTGAGGGCAATCAGGTCTCCTACCGCTGCGATGCCACGCAGGTCACCACTATTGACTTCGATCGGAATAAGATCCGGGGAATGGCCACGGCTCTGAGCAAAAAGGCAGATGAGATCTCCATGTCCCTGGACAAGTGCCTGGTCAATACCGAGGTCGCATATGAACCGCCCTTTGACATGAACGATAGCTTTGAGGTGATCCTCAGCGACTACATTGAAAAGGCTACGGTTGCTTGACCCAAACGCCACACCTTCCGGTGTGGTGGGCGTGGCAGAGTGGATTGACAGTGATGATCGGTTCAGGCGCAGATGAATTATGAGGCTGCGCAACCCCCGCGATACAAAGGACTGCATCTGATGAATGCAAAATGAGCTCATAACTCATGATGATTGGGTCGTCAGGCGCCTCCTTCTACGTTCGCCGTAAAGCCGCCATTCTACAACACATTCGTTGTCAAACGCAGAATTCAATCTTACGCCCACCTGTTGCCAGATAAAATGGCATGATAATCTATATTTCAAGTCGCTGGCTCAACCTTGGGTAGGCAGCGGTCCAGTTTGGCCGGGGCAAGCCCGTGGAGAGCAAGCGGATAAGGGTCTAAGCGGTTTTGAAATTCTGCCACGCCCACTGTGCCGGAAATAATCCCAGTATAAAATGACCTGAGCAGCAGGCGGAAGCCTGCTGCTCAAACGGAACAATATGAGAAGTGGAGATGATGATCTCATTCATCGGGACCTGGAGCAAGGCACTCAGCGCGTAGAGGTTATCTACACTGGGCAGGCTCTGCCCCCGCTGCCATTTGTAGATGGCCTGTGGCTCCTCGAATCCGAAATACTGCTGGAGATCTCGAACGGTCAGGCCACGGTCTTTTCGAAGCCGGCAGATATTTGCTCCGGTAGCCACAGGATCGATCACAGGAAACCGAATCACGGACATATGGATCGCCTCCATTCAGTAGGATGATTTCCGCCGCAGCGGAATATTAAAATATAACCGATATACTCTGGAATAGCAAGCGATCCTCTGCATTTGTAATGAGATTGTCATAAAGGAGAGCACCATTGGGAGATACATTTTTCTACCAGCACATTGACAGGCTATCTCTGTTCTATAATTATTTCGCATTCCTGGACACGGATGCTTATCTGGCTGATCAGCTCTTCATCAAGCATCAGGTGCGGGTGCACTTCCGCGAGGAATATGTACGGGGTGACTCTCCGTACCGTGTGATCTTCTGCCATGTGCGGAAACGGGATCGTGCGCGGTTCCAGGCAGCTCTGGAAGAGTTGCCGAAAAAGATGATGTTGCTGGGCTATATAGACTATTTGGATGTGTGCCGTGCGCTTTGGGGCGAATGTCAACAACAGAGAAAAGAGGAGGCGAATTCCCGTGAAGCAGTTGATACCATTGGACAAGCGCAGTAAGAAAGCCAAACGGGAATATCACGCAAAACAGCGAGGGTCTTGGAACGGAGTCAATCCTGTCACCCGGATCGTTCAGAGTAGAAAGGCCTATGACAGAGCAAGAGTTAAACAATCGGATCGCCGAGATCCTGGAATCGACTAAAGCGGAGAATGGCTGCGGGCGTCGTACCGGTCGCCAATACCGACGTTCACAAAGTATCAGGCATTCAGATCACCTTCTGTTTCTCATTCAGCACAGCGGTTACGCGCCGAATATGGGTTATATAATAGGGGACTATGAGAGAATAACGACCTTGCTCCACTCGGGACTGCACATTCAGTATATGAAGTCCAGCAACCGGCAGCAGTATCTGAAGCGGAAAGGGAATCGAAAAGTCCGGAAATATCGCTGTCTACCAAAGAAAGGAAACCACTATCGTAAGGTATTTGACTACTGGTGGGAGCTCTATTGAACTACAAAGAGGCGCCGGCTCAGTAATTAAATATCGAGCAGGCGCCGTTTTTGCATTGTGGAATTCAGCACTTAATCGATGTGACTATCCCGCCGTTCCAACAACACTTGTATCCTTAGTTCTTCATCTTGACTTGGTAACTGGTCTTGGTGACTTCTCGATGCGTTGCAGATACTTTTCCAAGTGAGCCATAGAAAACTGTACTTTCCCGCCCGGGCAGCGTTGATAGTATCCTATCAATCTTCTGGCGCGCAGTTCATCCAGCTTTCGAACTGTAATGCCGAGCATAGCGGCAGCCTCACTTCGGGAGTATAATTCCATGGTGTTCACATCCTTCTTTGGAGAAAATTGCCCCTCATTATAACAGTAGAAAACAGAGGGTAAAGTTCACCCCCCATAGCACAACAAAGTCTCAAATTCGCGGTTTGTACTGGACTATAAATTACCTGACTGGCACAAGAACAACGGGCCGAGAGTGAAATGTTCCAGAGCCAATCTCCTTTACATTTGCTGTATCTTGTCTTCGAGCAATGGTAGAGAGCCATATAGTTCTTGTGCTTACCCTGCCTCTGGAATATCGAAAGTAGAGTCCCATCCCTTGGCTGCGCTCCTTCAACCGGCTATGGGAGGTCTACAACCGGCAAGTGGGGGACATCATCGAAATGGAAAGGCAAGGAAAAAGTTGCTCGTAGTCCTTCTCGCAGAATCGCTCCCAATCGGGCGGGTGGAGAAAGACCCCGTTAAGCTGCAAGTGGTCTATGACCTGGGGGCAGATGCTGGCAGGGCCTCCCTCGATCTTTTGAAATATGAGCTGCTGAAAGCAGAACAAGTTTTTCATTGAGAAAACGCACTTCCAACAGGCGGACAGCCTGCACGGAAGTGCATTTGCTTTTTCACACATAACGGCCAATGCTTCGGTTCAAACACACGAGATTTTATCACTTGACCTTGTGGAAAAGATATCACAACACAACATGAAACGGTTTGATAATCAATTCTATCTCTCAAAAACCGGAATTCCACATTTCAATTTTTTCATAACATTTTGAAGCCTTTTCGTAACTGGAGCAGAAGTGCTCAAATTGCCTCGAAAAGTTCTGAAAATCGAAAATCTCCGTAACCTCATTTGTAACCTCAAACGGGTCCGTAACCTCAAAGTGGCCCCAAATATTGTGTCTAAAATTCATCTAAACCACTATATATAGTAACAGAGTTCAAGGCACAAATAGACATACCGGAATCCATACTATCAACTTTTAGAAAAGAAAAACCCCGGAAAACCGAAGCTTTCCGGGGAAAAAGCAACTTTTTAACGCTTGGAGAACTGGGGTGCACGTCTTGCCGCTTTCAGACCGTACTTCAATCGTCTGAGCGATGATTTTCCTTGATATTCCGGGCTTTTTTGAGCCTCGGCCCCTCGGTTGTCCTATTCCTTAACCAAAAAACAGGCCACTTTTACGAGGGGACAGCTTGATGAAATGCAGAATTTACTACATCGAATAGCTGTTCTGGTTTATTATACTTTACTCTTGCATAGATGTCCATAGTTGTCTTGCTGTTCTCATGTCCGGCAAGGTACTGGACCGTCTTGGGGTCAACACCTGCATACAGAAGATTGGTGATGTAGGTATGCCGCAGCAGGTGCGGTGTCACATCGAAGTCCAGGCTATACACAATGTTGGGATTGTTTTTCTGATGTCCTCCCAGACTCGGCTGAACAGTGTACTTGATGCTCTGTCCGTTCACATACTTATAATAGGTACGCTCCTTGGTAGACCGAACAACGATGTACTGCCAGACACGTTTGAACTGCGAATATGACAAGGGCTGTCCCTCACTATCGGCAATCACATATTCCGATTTGGAGGCAGCCTTGGCTTCCCGCAGACAATTCACAAGGCATTTGGGAATGGGAATATCCCTTCTTGCTGCTTTCGTCTTAAGCGTTGTAGAGATAACCGGTCTGTTATGCTCTGATCGCCATGCGCGCCGCACAGAGATATATGGAGTGGGTGCATCGAGGAACACACAATCCCATTGCAAGGCGAGAGCTTCTTCTCGGCGCAGACCGGCATATAAGCCGATCATGGTAAACAGATACGGCGGAAGTCCTTTGACGGTTTCCAGCAGCACTTCCACCTGCTGGTCTGTCAGCGAATCTTTCTTTTGGGTCGGTTTCCCTCCTTTTGCCGAAATCCCCTCACACGGATTGTATTCCAGCAACTGGCTCCGCTCTGCCGAGTAAAAAATGCACTTGAGGAGCATATTCACCGTATTGTGCAGGCTCTCGGACTTATTGGACAATGGGATCAGCGCCAGACGAATATCATCCGCTGTTACTTCCTCCATATACATATCTCCCAAAGGCTTGATAATGTAGTTCTTCATATTGGAGGCGTAGCCCTTCAGTGTAGCCGGCGACACTTTTGCGGATTGCATCAACAGCCACTTCTCACAATACTCGGCCACAGTAGGATGCTCCCGGTGGAAGATGATCTCCGCTACCTGGCGTCTCGCCTCCTGCTCTTTATCGTACAGTTCCTCGCAGGTAGTCCCATACAAGCTCACCTGCTTGCCGTCTGCGTCCAGAATCCGGGTTCTGTAATACAGGACACCCTTTCGTGTGACGGTTCCATATTGAGGTATGTTTTTTTTCTTCTTTGCCATAATTAATTTCCTTTCTCGCGTGGTGATGTATCTACACCTCCTTTTTATCAGAGATTTCAAATTGAATCAAAGATACGGCCAAGGAAAAACTAAGAGCGAGACATCCTTGTCTCGCTCTTACTTCATTTTCTGAATTGTTCGGAACTTACACAGCGTCCCATAAGTCAAAGGCACAGCCCATTGCTTTGACAAGATCATCCGGCCTGTTGTATTTGACCTTTGCGTAAATGTCCATCGTGATTTTGCTGCTTTCATGGCCCGCCAAATATTGTACCGTTTTGGGGTCCACCGAAGAATGAATCAGATTGGTGATGTAGGTGTGCCGCAGCTGATGCGGTGTCACTTCAAAATCCAGGCTATATACCACATGGCCGTTATTCCTGGCTTTTTCTCCAAGTTTCGGGTAAAGCATATATTTTACATACTTTCCGTCCACAAGTTTTCTGGCCATTCTCGGCTTTGCAGTCCGCGTCACAATATACTGCCACAGCCGCTTAAACTGTGTATAGGATAGCGGATCACCGTCCCGATTGGCAATCACATAATCCGAAGTGGATTTTTTCTTTGCATCTTTCAGACATTCAACCAGACAGACCGGGAGAGGAATGTTTCTTTGTGCCGCTTTGGTCTTTAGCTCGGTAAGAATGACCGGCCTGTTATGTTCTGTGTGCCATGCCCGCCGTACCGTTAAGTACGGAGCCTCTGCATCCAGATACACAGAATCCCATTGCAGCGCCAGGATTTCTTCCCGGCGCAGACCGGCATATAAACCGATCATCACAAATACATAGGGCGGCAAATCCCGGATCGTGTCCAAAAGCCGCTCAACCTGTTCATCCGTCAATGCCTGTCTTTCTTCCTGGGGAACTCCTCCCTTTGCATCCAGGTATATGGTCGGGTCCTCGTCAATCACATGGCTCTCCTTGGCCGCCCGGAAAATGGACTTGCAGAGAATCACCACAGACTTATAAACCGAAGCCGACTTCTTGGAAACAGGTACGAGGGCAAGTTGGATGTCATCCAGGGATACATCAGCCATTCTCTTGTCTCCCAGCCCTCCAATAATGTGCCGCCGCACCTTAGAGGTATAATCTGTCAAGGTGGTGGCCCGAACATGGACGGACTGCATCAGCAGCCACTTCTCACAGTACTCAGCAACCGTAGGCGATCTTCGACGAAACGTAGTACTGTCAATCTGCTCTAACGCCTCCAGTTCCTTGTCATAAAGCTTTTCGGGCGTCTTTGCATAAAGCGCCACTCTGTTTCCATCCGAATCTTCGACTCTGGTTCTATAATATTCAATGCCGTTAAGCACGACCGTACCATATTGAGGAATTGCCCTTTTTCTTTTTGCCAATTCCGTCACCTCCTAAGAATAATGTCCAGCGCTGTACCTTTGTTTTATCAGACATATTAGGTTCCAGCAAGGATACGGAACAGCTCAAGCTCGGACACTTCGCAGCTTGCGGTATGTAGCGCTTTTTTCCACTGGCTTTGCACGATGGGTGCATTTTGCGATATACTCCTGAAGGCCAGCATCTGTAAAGTACACGCAACCATTTTGCACATACTGAACATAGGAAATTAGCCCACTGTTTCGAGCTGCATCCAAAGTGGCAATGCTAATCCCCAGTAATTTGGCAGCCTCTTTCCGCGAAATCAATTTTTCCATAGGTGGTCCCCCTTTCTGTCAAAGATGTGGTTGTTGCTTTCAAAATCACATGAATGCGCTGGCAACCGAAGCTGCCAGCGCATGGTATCTGACTTTGAAAAATTTACTCGCCACATTTGCCACGCACCCCTGGCGATGGGGACATTCCGGTCTCCGCTGGCGCGGCTGTCATAACTCCACAGCGTCGTTTTACTCGTGCGCCGCAGAGTTCCCCCCAAGTCTTTAGGAGGCCGTGAGGAAGTATCTTTAACCCCTATGCAGTCATCGCGCCCTGAAATGCCACTTTCGGGTATCAGGCTGACGTGGATCGCTCGGAACAGTCCTATTCATCACCTCCTGGGGCTGTCCATCTTCGCGGCGTGCCTGATTCGCTCGTACATAGGTTATGTACCGGAAATGCCGTCTATGAAATTGTCAAGCTCCACATTGGGAGAATGTTCTTCCCTCAATGGGTAGGCACTGATACGCTTCATTTGTTAAGTGTTATTCAAAAATTTTTTTATTTTTTTAAATCTTTGTGCAACAGCACTTCTGGAACAATGCCAAAGACGTGCTACATCAATTTGACGATAACCATCCACAAAAAGTAATGTCAATAGCTCCAAATCTTTCTTCGACAGCTTCTTCAATCTCAACAGTAGTTGTTCGTTTTCCACCGAAGCCAACCATCCATATCGCGTTTGATCAATCTTATCAACATCCCATTGATAAGATAACGATGCAAACTTTCGGAACAGCTGTGATTGACCACATACTTCATCATATTGTTCACAAGGTATTGGTTGCGTATGGTTTTGAAAAACCCTTTGACTGCAAAACCATGCCCAGTCATATTCTTTCATGGCAGCAATCTGTTCTTCGCTCATCCCTGCATCACAATACTCAACTTCTAAACGCTTCCATCTACTATCAAACTTCTTTTTTGAATACGCCGCCTGAAACGGTGCCTTTAGACCGCACGAATGGTGCACCCAGACCGCTGAAATGGTGCATGGTCACCGCAGCCATGGTGCATTGACAGGATGGCCACT
>NZ_JACJLC010000074.1 GCF_016901955.1 Pseudoflavonifractor phocaeensis | reverse complement strand
AACGCCGTAAATATTTGGAGACCTCTGATTGCAAATAAACGAACCCGGTAGGATTGCAAGTCCTACCGGGTTTTGACTGTATACGGGTGGTTATTGAGCGCTTACCTTGAGTTCCTGCAATGTGATCAATTTATGAAGAATGAAGATCGCAAAATAGCCCAGGCTTCCGTGATCCTCTCACTCCCGGAAGCCTGGGCTATGAAATTGATTCCTGTCCAGGCACCGGCAGAATGCAAAACAAACGGATAATCTGATTTTACCTGAGCCACGGCCCATGCCATGGCTCTTCTGCTGCCACGGATTTGACGGTTACCTCAATTCCATCTAACAGCCCGTTTACGGGCGGCAAGTAACAGTACGCACGCAGATGGCAGAAAAGCTGCCGCGATACAGGCGTGTCCGTTTTATTACCAGTACCGTATCAAACTTACAAAGGTTAAAGCCAAAGATCAGACCTGCGGTTCACTCCTCAAATCTAGTCCGATAGATAATCTTTGAGATATATTCGTCCTGTGCGTTCGCTGTCATGTTGAGAAGCATTCCAATAATCTCCAACGCATAGCGATTCTGAATTTCGCGTAATTCGCCCTCAGCATCCACGAACGCAACCGTACCGAAAATCGTGTAATCTCGGGCCAAGAAGTAGTCCATCGTCGCTCCGCAGCTAATAGAACTGCGCATAATGGCTGTCATTTGGCCACGGGTCATTGGAGCGTTATCCACAATCAGGCGTCTGACAGTTACTTTCGCATTCAGATCCATGGGGATGTTATCTATATGCAGATAGTGGTCATCCGCATATTCCAGAACGCGGTCTACATACATTTTCGTAGATTCAACACCACAATTTTCCACCCCAACCGGTCGATCCACTCCCATTTTGTTGCGAAAAATGTTCTGCCCCAGCATATGGATGGTACAGAGTTTGGCGTGTCCTTCCGTTTGGCCTGGCCCCTCTTCTTGATACTCATACAATTTCCTGGCCACTGTCTGTAATTTCCGAGGCAACAGTGTCGGCTTGGATTTCCCAAACAGGAACTCTTGAACGGACATGTGCAGGTATTTGTAGCAAAACTTTACCAACGCATCAGTTGGCATAGAAAATAGTTCATCATTGACCGCGTGGAATAGAGTGTCCTGGAGTATTCCAATATCCTTACAAATAACCGAAGGTGGTATCCCACATTCATCCATATACTTGCGTGCGTTGATTGCAGCATGCCTACGGGCATATTGGATTGCGTTTCGCACCACGATCTGTCGGAGCCTTCGGTCTTTCACTTCGCGCAGTTCCTGATCATCAACGGGCCACTTATAAGGATACTGAGCTGCACGTTCCTCTGCAATTTTTTGCTGCTCCGTTTTCTCGCCGCGAGGTGCTCGCTTTTTTTTGGGCGTTTCTGCTACCTCAACGCTGAACCCGTTGGCATCATACTCACTCATTTGATTCACCTTCTGCCCACATATTCTGCATTGCGTCAATATATTTGACCAATTTCAAAAAGGTTTGCTGAGTAGCTTCCGACATAAAGCCGTACGCAGTTAAAACTCGTTCTGTACGTGGATTTCGGGCTGTCGCAGAAACGTTATCATCTCCCATCATAAGCCAATGAATTGACACATGAAAAGCGTTGGACACTACAAGGAGATCCTTCATATCAACAGTGGTATACCGGTGCCGGTCACAGACTGCTTTCGTAATCGTTTCAGTGTTTACTTTGGGCGGTAATTTCCCATTCCTTTCGCTACGCGGGATTTGCATGGAGATCAGAGTGGTCACACGAAGCGTAGGTGTAAATGTCTCGGCTTCCTGGGAGCTCCAGAACTCAGGAGACATTTCAGTCGCTATTGTGCGCACCTTATCCAGTGTCACATCGTCCATTCGATCACAAGCGTCTCTCAGCCACAACTCGTCCGCAGTCAATACCGGAAACTGATCTGCTTCGCCTCGGATTTTTTCAAAATAATCCTGAAAAGACAGATCCGCAATGTGGAGAAGCTCATTAAATCCGCCGGGGCCATACTGTGCCAACTTTTGGGTTGACTGCTCCGGCGGCTTGCCCTTGTGCTTGTACTGCCTAACATTGATTGGTCTGTGTGCCGCCAGATACTCATTGTACTCTTTTTTCTTCCGTTCCCGGATGCCCATTTCCAAAGCCGGGTCGTCGAGCATCGACAAAATATATGCGTGGAGCGCGTCCGTATATTCAGCAGGAATTCGTTCGATTTTAGATTGAGGCACTCCGATCCCTCCTTTTCTGGTGATTTTCAGGCTTGATTGATATCTTTAATACGCTACGAGCATGTCAAAGTTTATATGTTCCTCTGATTATTTTATACCACATTTTTACGTTTAAGTCAACGTTCTCTTATGAAGCAAGCAAATATGCACTTGTTGGTTGACCCTCCGCCATAAATTGACCAAATAAAAAATATATGGTATATTATATTAAAGTGTATTGTGCCGCAGGTAAATATACTGGCGTCCACGGCCTAAAACGGCCGATTTTAGACGATACGCTTCAAACAGAAGAAAGGAGAGAAGGACTACTATCCTATCATGGAAAACCATAATGGATATGAATGTCCGAAATATCTATGGCAGATAATCCGAACCGTCCGGCGCAGGAACAGAGCAAACCGATTGAATTGACTCAAGCCGATGTAGATCGGATTATGTCTCTTCCTGAACGAACTTTTATAATTGGGAATATAGCTACCCGTGGCCTATATGATGAGGCCAATCGTCGGTTCTACCTGCTTGACGAAAATGGCAACTGGACACGGAGAGTTGCCATCATCAAATCCCCAATCCAATCCTCAGACGAACCAGACGAGCACTTGGATGAACAGGACAGTGATGATGAGGATGCCGCCCCGGAGGATTCTCAACCAGAGCAGGTGACGAATAAAAAAGGGCGCCTGCGGAGTATGTTTACTAAGGTAAAAAATAGTCCTGATGTCGCCGAAGCAAAAATGTCTGTAATGGATAAGCTCACCAGTCCAATTTGCAAAAGGCTGCCACTTACTTGGCTTCATGTGCTCATCGTAAGCATCATTTTATCGTAGATGCCCATCAACACATCCCGCTTCAGCTCGTCGCAGGGCTGGACAGGAAGCATTGCGGCGAGTGATTTCCAGTTCATATCCATGCCGCACCTCACAGGAAGTCCGCTAGGCTGAGAACCTTCGGAGTATCCCCGCCGGCCGCAGCGGAGGCGGCGCCAAGCCCATAAAACTCCCGCAGGATCTCCTCCGCCTCCAGCGGCGTGACGCAGGAGAAGCCACCTGACTTATGACCATCTGCAAAGGCCTTGATCTTTTTCTCCGCCTGAACGATCCCCATTTGAGGGTTTTCCAAGTCCTTTGCCAGCAGCTCCGCACTCTCCGGCTCTCTCCGGCAAATATCCTTCAGCTGCTCCGCTACCATCCAGGGTGCGGAGCGCTCCTTGACTTTGCTCTGCTGCTCATTCAGCATCTCAATCACCTGCTCAATCACTCCGCGCACCTCCCCATGAGATCCGCCAAGGCCCGGATGGCTTTCTCCATGCCCTGGGCAGCGGTCTGATCCGCCCGGCCCCGGGCTTTGAGCAGGTAGCCCTGCATCTTATGGGCCAGCTCCTGCCCCTGGTTGAATAGCACCTCGAACTGGACCAATTCCTTGTCTCCGGCTATGGCGGCCTTCTTGTCCACCTTCTCCCGCTCCTCCAGGGAGCGTTTCAGGATCTCCACCGAGGCCTCGGCCTGTTTCTGCTTGTCCCTGGCCCTGGCGGCGGCTTCCTTGGCCTTGTCCAGCTTGGCCTGCATCTCGGCCACAGCCTCGGCCCTGGCCTTGTCGATAGCCTCCTGGTCCACCACCGTCTCCACGGCCACCTCCACCGGGCGGGCCTTCAGCTCGGCCAGCTCAGCCTCCAGACGGGCGACGTCCTGCATGGCCTGCTCCTGGTCCTCCCTGCTGCCCGCCAAACGGGCATTGAGCAGGCGCATGTCCTCCTCCATCTTGGCTCTGGATTGCTCCGCGTGCTGCTTGTCAGCCTGGGCCTGCTCGGCGGCAGCCCGGGCCTCGTCCCGCTCCTTGATGGCCGCCTCCAGCTGGCGGGCGCTCATATCGATGACGTTGTGGTCCTCCAGAAAGGCATCCCGCTCCCCTTCCGGCAGGGCCAACAGCATCAAGGCCTTGGACGCCCCCAAATCCGCCAACGTATTCGGATTTGACCATTCCCGGGCCAGCTTCATAAACTTCTGGGCCGTCCGCTCCGACAGCTCCACCCGTTCATTGAGCCAGGGGAGCCATTCTCCATGCCGCAACATCCCCTTTGCCTCCATGAGGCACCGGCCAATGGTGAGGATGGCCTCACCCCCGGCCCGCTTGGCCTCCAGGATCTCCCCGGTGATGGCCTCGATGGTCCGGCGCTCCGGCGGCGGAGCCATGGTCTGGGCGATGAGCGCCCCCAAGTCAGGCTTGCCCATACTTGATGCCCTCCTTTGCCGCCAGCTCGGCCACCCAGGCCCGGTAGTCCCGGGCCGCCGAGCAGAAGGGACTCCACTGCTGGACGGCCATCCGGGCCCAGGAGCTCTCGGGCACCTTGTCGGTGCGGCGGATCACGGTATCGTACACCGGCACCATGCCCTCCTCCCGCAGGTAGGCCACCGAGACCTCCACCACGGGGCTCCTGTGCCACTGGTTGACCAGTACCCCGGCCACCCGCAGTGCCGGGTGGAGGGAGCGCAGGCTGGCGATCTGCTCCACCAGGTCGCCCACGCCGGTGGCGGAGCAGGCGTCGGACAGCACCGGAATGATGACGGAGTCGCTGGCCAGGATGGCGGCCACGCAGGCGGCGGACAGGTTGGGCGGGCAGTCGATGACCATCACGTCGTAGGCCCCGTCCTCCTCCAGGGCCTCCCGCATATCCCGGACGGCCCGATAGCAGCGGCTCCGGTCGCCCCCGGCGGCCTCCAGGTCCAGGGCCCCCAGGTCCTCTGCCGCCGGCAGCACATGGAGCCCATCCACATCGGTGGGGATGACAAGCTCGTCCCAGCAGCATGCGTACCCCCGCAGCAGGGCCCCCAGCCCCGCGTATTCCCCGGGGGGCAGCAGGATCTGGGTGGCGTTGGCCTGGCCGTCGGCGTCCACCAGCAGCACCCGCAGCCGGCAGCCGGTGGCCAGCACATAGGCCAGATTGACGGCGGTGGTGGTCTTGCCCACCCCGCCCTTGCGATTCACAATGGCAAAGGTTTTCATGCGCGAACACTCCTATCTGTTTTTCATCGGGAAACACTCCCGGATCACGGCCCCGCCCACCAGGGCCTCCGCCAGGTAGTACCGCCCGGCGGGATGTATGTAGACGATCCGGCCAGTGACCGACCGCAGCTTGCGCTGCCTGTCCGCCCGCTGGCCACTGACCTCATGGTCAAAGCCCGACGGGGTCCATACCAGCTTGTCCCCCACTCTCATGGCCTTCCACCTCCTCCAGGGCCTCCACCGCCAGGGTCAGGGCCTGGGCCACCTGCCGGTGCCCCTCCGGCAGGGTGCTCACCATGGCCATGGCCTCCCGGCGCAGGATCTCCAGACGCAGCAGCGCGATCGCCTTGGCTCTGTCCATCAGCTCCTCCTCTCGGCGCAAAGGGATCGTCCGGATCGGGCCGGGTCAGCTCCAGGAACATCTGCGGGCCGCTCAGCGCCCAGCCGTAGGCCTTATTGGGATTTCCGGTACCCGATTTGTAAAACCGCTTGCTCTGGGACTCAAAATTCAACCCGATGCTCCGGCCCCGCTCCCCGAAAAACCGGTTTTTCAGGATGGTGAGGACACAGTCCTGCTGCCGTTCCGGTTTGGATTCCTTCTCCAGCGCATAGACGTTGTCCGCCAGATTGGTCACGTCCCCGATGCCGGCCACGTCGTCCGCGTCGTCGATCTGATCGGTCTTGCGGGGATGGGCCACCAGGTGGACGTGGACCTGGTTGTCATGGGCAAAAGAGGCCAGCTCCGCCACAAACTCCGACTGGGCCCGGTAGAAGTCCCGGTCATTCCCCCGGAACCGGGCGGTCATCAGGTTGTCCACCAGGTAGACCTTGGCGCCGTATCGCCGGTGGGCATACCGGAACACCCGCAGGATATTGGCTGCGTCATGGTAAGTACTGGTGCCAATGTCATAGAGCAGGAACCGGCCCTTCCACCACTGGTCGATCAGCTCCTGGGCAAAGGGTGTGGGGGCCGCCACGCGCCGCCCGCTGAGCTTGTCCTCTGTGAGACGTAAGTTTTGGGGACCGGCAGCCTGGAGGGAAGCCCAGTATTTGAACTTCCAGGCGGACAGCTCCCCGGAGTAGGCGCATACCGGCTGACCCTGGTCGATGGCTTCCAGCAGGAACTGGTCCAGCAGGGTGCTCTTGCCCTCCCCCCGCTTGCCAGTCCACACCGACAGCTCCCCCATGATGGCTCCACCGGTGGCCCGGTCCAAGTTGGGGATGCCATAGAGCACCTTGTCCAGCCGGGTCACATCGGGCTGCTTCACGTCAGCCAGATCCAGCAGGCCATAGGCCGGGATCTCCACCGCCTCCAGCAGCATCTGATCCACCGCCTTCAGGCCGTAGGTATCCCGCAGCTCCCGCACCGAGGGGCAGGCCCGAAAGCCCTTGTCCTCCACCGCCAGCAGGATCACATTGGGCAGGCGGCTGCGCAGCTCCCGCACCATGACCTCCCGCTTGGCCGGGTCGGCGCACACCACCAGCACATAGCAGAATTGCAGGAAAAAGGCTTCGTGCCGGCCAAGCCGCTCCCAGCCTCCCGACGCCCGCAGGCACCCGGCGTTGATCTGCACCGCCAGCACGTCCGCCGGGTCGGCACAAAACCAGAAGCCAGTGGGCAGCTTGGGGTCGATGAACTTGGGATCGTAGACCAGCACCTCGTCCACTCCCTCCGACTCATTCCACATGGCGCTCCCGCTCCCTTCTGTCCGGAGGGGCCTGTCCCCCCTTCAGGGGGAACACGCTCTTCCAGCTGTTGGTCACCGACTGGCGTACGATCTGGAGCTTTACATCCCGGTCGCCGCCCCCCAGCTTGTCCAGGGTGTGGAGCAGGGTGGAAATGGCTCGGGGGGAGTCCACCGCCTTTTTGGCAGAGCGCACCTCCATCAGGTCGTCCAGAGCCTGGGCCAGCTCCTGATCCTCCCCGGCATACTCCGCCAGCAGGGCCTTAACGGCATCCCGGTTCTCTTTCCTGCCCGCCCGTCCCCCCTTGGGGGGTAAGGGGGGATAATATAACTGGTCAGTAACTGTTTCCTTATTACATTTCACCGTCTGGTGAAATGGCTGTCCCGGTTCGGTGAAATGCATTTCACCATCCGGTGAAATGGGAGGCGGCCCTTCCCCGCCCTCTCCCTGGCCCATATCACCATCCGGTGAAATGGGCCCAACCGGGAGCTGATAGACCGCCAGCACATCGTCAGACAGGGCATACCATACCGTCCGGTCGGTCTTGTCCTGGCTGAAATTTCCGGTGAGCAGGGCTCCCTCCTCCCGCAGCTTGGCGGTGATCCGCTCCACCTGCCGCCGGGTCCAGAAGGGGAAGAGCTTGGCCAGAGCCTCCAGGGTGTTGTAGGTCCAGGTGCGCCCCTCATGGAAGTGCCGCCCGTTGGCCTGGTTCTTGGCGATCCAGAAGGCCATGGCGTGGAGGAAGATGGCCCCGTTCACCCCGTGGCGCTGGGCCAGCTCGGCATTGAAATGATACTCGGTCAAGGGGCGCCACCCCCGTCCTCCCGCAGGCAGATCCACCGCAGCTCGTAGTGCTTGCGCAGCTCCGCCGGGGCCGCTGTCCTGGGGATCATATGCAGGACGATCAGCTCGCCGTCATGGGGGCCCAGCTGGCCCCGCCGGCACAGGTCCAGGGGCCTCCATTGCTCAGTGTTCCACATCATCCTCTTGGCCCCCTTTCTCTTGCAAATCCCGGTTGGTTATGCTATAATAACAGTGGTTTTCATGCACGAAACCATTGACTGACCTCTCTGTTCGCGCCCACGGACAGGGGGGTCTCTTTTTTTGCCTTTCCATGGGTCACCTCAACAGTTTCCCCGCAGCTCCACCAGACGGCGGGCCACGATATCCGTGTCGTATTTCTTTTTTCTGCCCACCTGGGTGGCGGGCAGGCCCATTTCCCGGACCGCCGCCCGGGCAGAGGTTGGGGACTTATACCCCAGCTCTGTGGCAATATCCTTCAGCTCCATCATCCCGCCGTAGCGGTCCCGCATGATGTCCTGCTTGGCTCGGACCTCCCGGTAGCGGGGGGTGACTTTCTCGCTGGTTTTCATGACACGATCCCTCCTGTCTGTGTATTAGTTCTCCCTGGCGCAGCGCAGCTCCAGGGCGGCCTCCACGATCTCCTGGAGATCTTCCAGGATGGAGTCGAACTCGGCCCTCTCCGTGGTGTCGATCACGTTGTCCTCGGCGATCCGCATGAGCCGCCGGTCGGCGTGGGACTCGGCGAAGGCGAAGATCCGGTTGGTCAGCTTGGCGCTGGCCTCCAGGACGGACTTGGGCTGGATCTCGGGCACCACCCGGCTGTACATGGCGTTTTTGGCCCGTGCGTGCCATGCGATCAGATGCAGCGCATTGTACAGGATCGACATGAGATCCACCACATCATCAGGCGGCACTCTCTGGCCGCACTCATAGGCCCGCAGGGACTCCACGCTGATCCCCAGTCGCTCCGCTGCCGCCTCCTGGGTCAGTCCGGCGGACCGGCGGCAGATTTTGTAGATATTTCGGCATTCCTCCGGCATGGTTAACTCCTCCTCGTTGGGTTAGACTGTATGTGGGGGCTCAGCTGGCGTCCCGCTCCCGGGGGCTGTCCCGGCCCAAGATCGCGTCCACCGGGCAGCCGAACACATCTGCCAGAGCCAGAAGGTAGTCCAGGCCGGGCCGTCTGGCCCCCGACTCCCACATACAGACCGTGGGCTTGGACGCCTTCACCGCCCGGGCCAGCTCGGCCTGGGTCATGCCCCTGGCCTCCCGCAGCTCTCTGATCTTCACCTTTTTCCCTCCTTTCAGGTTGTTCTTTGACTGGTTGTATGGTATGATTTACTAATAGTGAACCTAAGCAAAGGTAAAATATCATGGGCATAGGGAGCGGAAGCCTACACATGGAACTTGATATCCTCTTTTCGACCATTTCCGCCTCGATCTCTCTTGCCGCCGTCTGCGTTTCCCTCTACTCTGTGCACCAAAGCTGGAAAACCGCTTTGACCGGAACATATTTCTCCGCAATGGCAGCGGCCTATTCGGATTACCTCTGCTGTATCTCTGAGTTTGTATTCCTCCGCGGGGCCTCTGAACGCAATGCGTTAGCGGCCGCTCTCTACCGGCTTCAACTCTTTGCTTCACATGAAATTTCTGTTGACGCCCAGAACCTTTACACTTTCGTATTGGATTGGGCATCGTCAAATCCGACAAGGGCTTTGTCGGTGGATGAGAGAGTAAATAGTCTAGGGTATAAAATGCGGGAGCACCTAGATCAGACTCGGAAAGCCGGTCATCCGTAAATCGCTTTTCAAGGATCCCAGTTATCGGTCCCATTATCAGGAGGTACAACTCTACCGCAAAACACGTCGCCATAATGCCAGCACAGAACCATACTATCGGGTTGGCCTTCCTCACCTTCTCTCCATGACTGCCGCTAAACTTGTGGTTCGCTACGGGTTAATCATAATTCTTCAATTTAAGATTATTTGTCTGATATTACAGATTCGCTTTATTAAGGAGTGATGCCACTTGGATGCTAAGGAATTTGTGCAAAATATCAAACTACTTTGCGACAGGAAAGGTGTCAAACCAACTGTAGCCTGTAAAGAGAGTGGTGCCGGGAAAGATCTGATAAATCAGATTGAGAGAAGAGGCAGTATGCCATCTATTGAAAAAGTCCAACTGTTAGCTGATTATCTCGGCGTCACTACCAGCGAACTGCTGGGCGAGGTCTCCGGAGGATCTTCCTCCGGCATCCACATTCCTGTTCTCGGCACCATACCCGCCGGCATCCCCCTGGACGCCATAGAGGATATCCTGGACTGGGAGGAGATCCCGGCGGCTTGGAGCTCCGGAAACCGGCAGTATTTCGGCCTGCGGGTCAAAGGAGACAGTATGTATCCCCGCTATCTGGAAGGGGATACCGTGATCCTGCAAAAAGAAAAGACCTGCGAGAGCGGCGACGACTGCGCCGTTCTGGTCAACGGCGGAGAAGCCACCCTCAAGCAGGTCATGATCCGTGGGGACGGCAGCCTGGAACTGCGCCCCACCAACCCAGTGTATCCACCCCGTATCTACTCCCCCGCCGAGATCGAGTCTTTGCCTGTTCAGATCATCGGCGTGGTGGTGGAACTGCGGCGGAAAATAAAATAGTGTTCAAGTAGGACGCTAAGTACCTGGAGGTCTTGTACTATGGGGTCCAAGTCACCCAGAAAAAAGCATCTGGTATCTCTCGTTATAGGGATATTAACCATTTGTCTCGGTATAATTTTTCTGTCGCTCAGTGCGTTAGCGAATATACTGTCAGCCATTGGGTATATCCTATTGAGCATGGTCCTGCTTATGATTGGCTCCTTTATTCTAATCTTTCGTTATTTCATGGCCTGCGTTCCCGAACGCATTGACCAGCAGGTAACCGATAACCAAACCCAGGATAGCCAAGACGATGACGGCCATCACACTGTCCATCTTGTACCAGATGTCGTTCCGGGCAGTGCCGCTGGACCGTATCCGCAACCGGAGGGCAGCGGCGCCACCGGTGATGTCGTAGTCGATGAGAATCAGCCCGATCCAGGTCTCCATTCAGTCTCCCCACCACCCAGCCCGGGAAAAGCGAACACTTTCTTCCAGCCTCCATCAGTCACAGCCAGGCTAAAGCCAAAAGAATCCAGTGAATTAGAGAACGATCCTCGTTTATATGATAATTGCCACTTAGACATAAACCGGACCCGCATTCAACGACTACAAGAGGACTTTAACTTCCCCGGCCAACATTTTAAGAAAGAAGAAGATCGTCTGATTCCAGCTAAGGGCTTATCCTCTGTACCAAATCCGGAATTTAAAACTTCCTCCCATCCCGCTTATTCAGAGCGTTACATTGTACTGGATGTAGAAACCACCGGTCTCTCTACAGAGTTTGACGACATCATTGAATTCGGAGCCATCAGGGTTGAAAACGGGCAGGAGACTGATTGTTTCAACACATTGATTGACCCCGGATATCCTATTCCTCCTTATATCACGCAACTCACTGGGATTACTGACGCTGATATTGCCGGCGCACCAGATTTGTCCACAGCAATACAGGATATTGCAGCGTTTATCGGGGATCTTCCTGTTGTTGCTCATAACGCCACCTTTGATCTGCGCTTCTTGCTTCATGCGTACCAGAAGGCTAATTTACACGCAAATTTCCACTATTTTGACACACTGACCTTATCAAAACACGCATTCCCAAATGCTCCTAACCATAAGCTGAGTACACTGATTTCCTATCTTGGCATAGATGGAGAACAAGAACACCGAGCCCTATCTGATGTCCGTTTCACTTATCAAATCTTTTGCGCGTGCAGGGCACATGTGGATCTGTCCTTATTTATCCTTCCTTACCCGTCTACAAAATCCCAGCGGCGCAAACAGTATCGCGCCCGTAAACGGTACTACATTCGTGAAGCCGCGTGTCAAAAAGCTGCCATAGATCCAAATCACCCTCTATATCAAAAGCGCATTCTATTTACCGGTACAATGCAGATACCGCGCCATCAAGCCGCGCAGTTGGCAGAGGATTGCGGCGCCTTCCTTACTGGCAGCGTTTCAAAAAATACCGACTATTTGGTAGTTGGAACTCAGGATAGCAGTTCGTCCGACATAGATAATATGAGCACAAAAGAAAAGAAAGCTCATTGGTTAAATGAACATGAAGATGGCCACATTCAAATCATAAACGAGGCCGAGTTCATCAAATTATTATTGAATAATAGTGCAGCAGATTAAATATTCCATCACGCACAAGAGGGAGAGGAACATTATGCCCACAAAAGAGCTAGAGAACTACCGCCAATTCACAAAGCCCGCGGAGTTGCATAAAGCCGTCAACACCCTGCGGGGCCTTGTAGCGGGCATCAATTCCGATATGGAGGTAGGTTCCAGCGAGGTCACTGAGCTGGTCCACTGGTGTGAGCTCCACGCCGATCTGCGTGACCGTCACCCCTTCTCTGAGATCCTGCCCGTGGTGGAGCGGGCCACCGAGGATGGCGTTGTAACAGAGGATGAGGCAAAAGACATCCTGTGGCTCTGCAATAACTTCGCCGACAACAATTCCTACTACAACATGATCACCTCTTCCATCCAGTTCCTGTCCGGTATGCTCCATGGCCTCATGGCCGATGGCGAACTGAGTGACCGGGAAATTCTCGCCTTGAAATCCTGGATGGACGCCAATCAATTTCTTGCCGGTACATACCCCTTTGATGAGATCAACAGCTTGCTCTATGTGATCTTGGAGGACAAAAGGATCACCCAGCGGGAACGGGAGACCCTGATGGTCCTGTTTGGGGGCGTCATCGACTTTACCTCCTCCTACAACCTGTCTGAGAAGGAATTTTCCCGACTGCGGGAACAATACAGCATCGGTGGTATCTGTGCCGTATGTCCGGAGATCTCCTTTGAGGGCAAGACATTTTGCTTCACCGGCGAATTCTACCGGGCCAAGCGGGCGGAGATCGCCCAGCTCGTGACCCAGCTTGGCGGCACCGTCCGCACTTCTGTTTCGGCCAAAACCGACTACCTTGTGGTGGGTAATGCCGGTAATCCCTGTTGGGCCTACGCCTGCTATGGCCGCAAGATCGAGCAGGCCGTCAGTCTGCGGAAAGAGGGCGCTGAGATCGTCATCGTCAATGAAACCGACTTCTGGGACACCGTAGACGATATGGATATCACCCCCACGATTGAGAGGACGTAAATAAAACATATGAAAAATCTACTGTCCATTTTCCTCTGCTGACCCCGCTGGCGGCACCGGGGCGGGGCCGATAACATATAGACGCCAATACTATGACCGATCATTCAAACGAAAAAAGATTGTTTCATGATGAAGAAAGAGAGGTTTTACTATGGGACTGTTCGGTAATCTGACCCAGGGTTTTATGGGCAACATGAGCGAAGTATCCGTGGAGGAACTGACGAAAGAATACGACCCCTATCTGATGGACGGTGAGACCATCCAGACCGGCTTCCGTCTGGTCCGGGATGTGGTCCTCTTCACCAACAAGCGTATCGTGGACTTTGACAAGCAGGGCGCCACCGGCCAGAAGATGCGGGTGGACTCCATCAATCTCTCCAGCATCATTCACGTCTCCGCCGAGACCTCCGGTTTTGGCATGGATGACAGCGAGATCAATATCTCCTACATCTCCTCCCCCTACTACCGGGCCAGCGGCGGGGTATCGGTGTCAGAGAAGAAATTTGAGTTCCCCAAGAAATACGATATCCAGCCGCTGTACAAGCAGCTCCAGGAGATCGCCTACGAGAACCACGAAAATCTGAACCGGTAACGGCGCGGCTCCCTTGATGTTGACGCCAAAGCCCGCTGAAAGGAGACTACCATGCCGCTGCCCAAAGAACACCGCTATACTCTGGCCGACGCGCTGACCTGGGAGGAACAGGAGCGCATTGAGCTGATCGACGGCGCGGCCGTGATGATGGCGCCCCCCTCCCGGGTCCACCAGGAGATCGCCGCGGAGCTCACCCGCCAGATCGGCAACTACCTGGACGGGAAGAAGTGCAGGGTCTACCCCGCCCCCTTCGCCGTCCGGCTCTTCGAGAAGGCCCACGACCGGCCGGAGGACGTGGACACCCTGGTGGAGCCCGACCTGTCGGTGGTGTGCGATCCCGGCAAGCTGGACGACCTGGGCTGCAAGGGCGCCCCCGATCTGGTGATCGAGATCCTCTCCCCCTCCACCCAGCGGCACGACCGGCTCACCAAATACAACCTGTATGAGCGGGCCGGGGTGGCGGAATATTGGATCGTCAGCCCGGAGGAGCGCACCGTCCAGGTGAGCCTGCTCTCCGGCGGCCGCTACCGGGTGGCGGAGCTCTACACCCCCCAGGACATCGCCAAGGTCCACGTACTGGACGGCTGCTTCGTGGAGCTGTCCAAGGTGTTTCCCACTGAATAGCGCAAAAAAGCCGGGGCGCCCGCCCCGGCCTCTTCAAACGCCAGAAATCGAACATATGTATCTATGTGAGGTGAAGCCAGATGCGATATGTACGCAAAACCGCACGCTATCATGGGAAAAAGTACGAGGCCACCGCAAAGACCGAACTGGAGGCCATGACGAAGCTGGCGGAAAAGCTGGCCGCTGTAAAGCGCGGCGAAGAGCTGGTCTCCGGCGCCATGACGGTGGACGCATGGTTTCGCCAATGGCTGTCCACATATAAGGAGCCAAAGGGCCTGACACAGAAAAGCCTGAGTATGTACACGGAGAAATACAACGGATATATCTCCCCCGCCGTGGGGCACATGAAGCTGCGGGACGTGAAGGACATCCACTTGCAGCGCGTTCTGAACGGACAGGCCGGCCGATCCGCCAGCCATGTCAAGAAGCTGCGCATGGTGATGCGTGAGATGTTCAAGCGGGCCAGGCAGTCCCGCCTGATCCCCTACGATCCGGCAGAGCTGCTGGAGCTCCCCACTGTCACCGAGGGCCGCCGAAGATCTCTCACCGACCAAGAACGGACCGGGCTGCTGGCTGTGTCCCAAACCCACCCGGCAGGGCTGTGGGTACTCACGCTGCTGTACACCGGCATGAGGCCCGGGGAGACAGCCGCACTCACCTGGGCTGATGTGGACATCGCCCACAATGAGATCCACGTCCACGCAGCAAGAGAAAGCGGAGCGGACACCATCAAAGGGCCCAAGACGGTGGCAGGGGTGAGGGATATCCCCATCCACGCCGCGCTGCTGCCTCGCCTTCAGGCTGCCAGAGGAGCACCATTTTCTCCCGTGTTCCCCACTGTCTCCGGGAAACATCCGGACGATGCCACCATGTACCGCTGGTGGCGGTCCTTCCGCCGAGCCCTGGACATCCACATGGGAGCCACCGTATATCGCAACCAGATCACCCACTCGGTGCTGGCGGATGACCTGACCCCTTACTGCCTGCGCCATACGTTCTGCACCGATCTCCAACGGGCCGGTGTCCCGCTCAACGTGGCCAAGGAGCTGATGGGGCACTCGGACGTGGCCGTTACCGCCAACATCTATACCCATCGGGATACTACCACCCTCCATGCCAATATGGCCCTTTTGGACGGAACTGGTGGAAATACTGGTGGAAATTTAAACAACCTATAACGTATATCCGCTGTGCCGCAGTTATTTCACGCTTCACAGCTGTCTGCCTCTGACTCTGTATGTGAGGGTTCGAATCCTTCTCCCGCTGCCAGAGGGCCTGTTGCAAAATTGACAGTTTGCACAAACCTGTCATTGCGAGCCAGTGCGTACACTGGCGTGGCAATCCGTTTTCCCAGCAAAAGGAGACGGATTCCCACGAAAAACGACCGCCCACTGGGCGGTCGTTTTTCTCGGAATGACGGGGGTTGTGCACTTTG
>NZ_JACJLC010000073.1 GCF_016901955.1 Pseudoflavonifractor phocaeensis | reverse complement strand
GATTGCGGTGAGGGTCCACCCGTTCCCATCCCGAACACGGAAGTTAAGCTCACCTGCGCCGAAAATACTTGTCTGGAGACGGACCGGGAAGATAGGTAACGCCAACACAAAGCGGACAGCATATGCTGTCCGCTTTTGCTTTGTGCAAAAAGCAGTTGCCCTCACAGACAGCCGCTGATATATTCTGCAATGTTAAAGGGATCCAAGCCGCTGTCCTTGCGGAGGTACAGAGGATGGTGGGGATGTCCCTTCTTGGAACGAGCGCCAGCGGAAAACCAGCGTGCGCCCAATTCCCGGCCGACCTGGAGCATATCTTTGAGGCAGCTGGTTAGATAGGGCCGCTTTTCGATGATGGCTCCCCAGGCCGCCCAAACGGCGGGAGCGCCGGTTTGCGTTTGCTCCAGAGCCCAGCGGAAAGCGGCCATATTTTCCTGGTGGAGGAAGGGGTTACATTCCCGCTCCATATCGTCAGGCCGAGTGGCACGTTGCGCGTACACGTTGAACATGATGAAGCTGTCATAGCCGTTGCCCAGGGCGATACGCTCCACTGATTTCAGGGTGTTGTCCAGGTCGTTGGGGGCGGCGGTGGAGGGATTGATGCCCACACAGATCAGTGGCCGACTACCCCGGGTACCCAGGATGTAACGGTAATCGCAGTAGCGGTTAGGGACATAGAGCCAATGGGATACATCATAATCCGTCTGAGGCCGCAGGGCCTCAGACAAAGCCAGAGAAAAGGGAACTATGGCCCGCTGTGCAGTGTCACAGGTGGGAACGTGCATAAGATAACCTCCAGTGGAAACGGCTAGTGTGCGGTGCCGTCCAATGCTATACTTTCCTTATCAGGATACAGGCAGGAGAGACACAATGCAATACCATATGATGAAAAAAGGCATTTTTCACATCAGACCCAACCGCTTTATAGCCCATGTGGAGGTGGCTGGAGCCATGGAAGTGGTTCACGTCAAGAACACAGGGCGTTGTCGGGAACTACTGGTGCCGGGAGCTGTTGTCTATCTGGAGGAGGGTCACAATCCGGCCCGCAAGACCAAGTACGACCTGATTGCGGTAGAAAAAGGGGATCTGCTGATCAATATGGATGCCCAGGCCCCTAACAAGGTGTTTCGGGAGTGGGCGGAGGCAGGTGGCTTTTTGCCTGGACTGACTCTGCTACGTCCGGAGACAACCTGGGGCAACTCCCGGTTCGATTTTTATTGGGAGGCCGGAGAACGCCGGGGCTTTGTAGAGGTCAAGGGCGTTACTTTGGAGGATGGTGGCCACGCCCGTTTCCCTGACGCCCCCACAGAGCGGGGCGTCAAGCACCTGGAGGAGCTGATCCGTTGTCAGGAGGAGGGCTATGAGGCGGCAGTTTGCTTTGTGATTCAGATGGCGGGTATGAAGGATTTTGCACCCAACGATGTGACCCATCCGGCCTTCGGGGAGGCGCTCAGACGGGCCGCCCGGTCGGGAGTAAAGATCCTGGCCATGGAGTGCGATGTGACGCCCAACAGCCTGACCATAGCCAGGCCGGTCGATGTGCGGCTTTGAAATGCAAGGGTGATGGTTATAACTTGCAAAAAGAATGGGGCATATGGTTCAAAATTCTGATATAGCGACAAAACTGCAAGATAGGTCTTGACAGATGGCGGGCGGCGGAGTACACTGCATCCATCAAGCAGAGACGCTCGTTTCGCCGAGGAAGGCGAGGCGGGCGTTTCTGTTTTTTTGGGAGGAATGAGTATGTATTCGTCAGTCAACACAATTTGGGTGCTGTTAGGCGCCGCGCTGGTCTTCTTTATGCAGGCCGGGTTCGCCATGTGTGAGGCGGGCTTTACCAGAGCAAAAAATACTGGCAACATTCTGATGAAGAACCTGATGGACTTCAGCATTGGTACACCAATTTTCTGGTTGCTGGGTTTTGGCCTGATGTTCGGCGGTTCCAATGCCCTCATCGGCGGGTTTGATCCCTTTATCCTGGGTGACTACTCGGGTATCCTGCCTGATGGTGTACCCTTTGCAGCATTCTTCATTTTCCAGACCGTTTTCTGCGCCACCGCCGCTACCATCGTTTCCGGCGCCATGGCCGAACGTACCAAATTTGTTTCCTACTGCATTTATTCCCTGATGATTTCCGCCGTGGTTTACCCCGTGTCCGGTCACTGGATCTGGGGCGGCGGCTGGCTGTCCCAGCTGGGTTTCCACGACTTTGCAGGTTCCACCGCAGTGCATATGGTTGGCGGCGTAGCTTCCCTCATCGGCGCCAAGATCCTGGGGCCCCGTATCGGCAAGTATGACAGAGAGGGCAAGCCCCGGGCCATCCTGGGTCATAACCTGCCCATTGCGGCTCTGGGCGTGTTCATCCTGTGGTTCTGCTGGTTTGGCTTCAACGGCTGCTCTACCGTTTCCATGACCGGGGACGAAACCCTGGTGGCTGCCGGCAGCATCTTTGTCACCACTAATATGGCCGCCGCTGTGGCCTGTGTGACCACGATGATCTTTACTTGGTTCCGCTTCAAGAAGCCCGATGTATCCATGACCTTCAATGCTGCCCTGGGTGGTCTGGTGGCCATCACCGCCGGCTGTGACATGGTCTCCACCGCAGGCGCCGCTATCATCGGTATCTGTGCCGGTATCGTGCTTCCTCTGGCGGTTGAATTCTTTGACAAGGTGCTCAAGATCGACGATCCTGTGGGTGCCATCTCTGTTCATGGTGTGTGCGGCGCTATGGGTACCCTGCTCACCGGTCTGCTGGCAGTAGACGGCGGCCTGTTCTATGGCGGCGGCACCAGCTTCTTCCTGACTCAGTGCCTGGGTGTGGTGAGCGTCATTGCCTGGGTGGCTGTGACCATGACCATCATCTTTACCATTATCAAGCATACCGTGGGCCTTCGGGCTTCTGCCACCGAGGAACTGGAGGGCCTGGATATCCATGAGCACGGCCTGCCCACCGCCTACGCTGATTTCAGCCAGGCCACCAGCATGACCGCCGTAGCCAAGGACAATGCCTATCCCGAGCCTGTGCCGGTGACCGGGCAGAAGGCCACCCCCGATCAGGCGGTGCCTGTTCAGGTGGTATCTGCGCCCAGCGGCATCTCGGCCTCCGACGTGAAGCTGTCCAAGGTGACCATCATCTGCAACCAGGCCAAGTTTGAGGAGCTGAAGGGTGCCATGAACGACATTGGCGTCACCGGTATGACGGTGACCCAGGTGCTGGGCTGCGGGATCCAGAAGGGTAAGATGGAGTATTACCGCGGCGTGCCCATGACCATGAACCTGCTGCCCAAGGTGCAGGTAGACATCGTGGTGTCCAAGGTGCCGGTGGCCCAGGTCATCCAGGCCGCCAAGTCGGCCCTGTATACCGGCAGCATTGGCGACGGCAAGATCTTCGTCTACGACGTGGAGGACGTGGTGAAGGTCCGTACCGGCGAGACCGGCTATGATGCCCTTCAGGGCGAGGAATAATGGCGCATTTCCCCAAAATACACAGCCCCCCGGACTTGCGAAAGTCCGGGGGGCTGTGGTATATTGGATGCAATACGCATGGGGAGGAATGGGCATGGAATCAGCCTATGAGATCTTTGCCGGGGAGATCGCCGCCAAGGGGACGGCCTATCTGGTTCTCCAGCACTGCCGCGCCGGAGAGCTGGAGGAGCTTTTGAGCCGGGGCCGGGCGGAGCTGCTGGGGCTGGGGGCCTCGGAGCTGTATGTGACCTCCCGGGACCCCGCCGCCCCTCTGTCTGAGGGGGTGTGGGAGGACTTCCGGCTGGAGTTTGCCCGGGATATGCTGTGGATGGAGCGGGAGCTGGCGGATACGCCGCCAGCGGTCGGGATCACTCTGGAGCCTTTGACCCGGGAGCGGGGTGGGGCCTGGATGACCCTCCACAACGCCTGCTTTTTCGACGCTCCCAATTCCTCCACCTACGGTCCCAACGATCTGGAGCGGGCCATGGCAGAGGGGCACCGGTGCGGGTTTGCGGTGGTAGACGGAGTCCTGGCTGGTGTGTACGAGCTGGATCTGACCGGAGAGCTGCCCGAGATCGAAGGGATCGCACTTCACAAAGATGTCCGGGGCAAGGGACTGGGCCGGGGGCTGCTGCACGCGGTCATGGGAGAGCTGGCCGGACTGGAGTTCCGGCGCTGCCGCCTGCTGGTGGCCACTGATAACCAGACCGCCTTCTCCCTCTACCGCAGCGCGGGGTTCAAGGCCGCCGGCATCCGCAGCCGGTGGTACCGGATGCTGCCGATGTTCGGTTAATCCTCTGTCATGATGCGCAGGATCTCCCGGTCGGTTTCCCGCATACCCTCCCGCCCCAGCTGGCCCACGCTGATGATAGACTCCTCCACGCCGTCCTTCACAATGCCGTCGCCGCCGTAGAACTGCTGGCCGTTGCAGTACATTTCGTAGCCGAAGATACCGCTTTCCACGGCGGAAAGGATCTTGGCGGCGCAGGAGGCCTTGGCCCCGTCGCAGATGATGCCGGACACCACCGCCAGGGAGTTGACCAGGGTGTGCTTCACCGCCTCATAGGAGCCGTCCAGCAGGTAAGCGATGCCGCAGCCGGCGGCGGTGCCGGCGGTCACCACCCCACAGTAGGCCGACAGCCGGCCGATACGGGTCTTTTGATGAATGGCCAGCAGATTACTCAGCACCAGGGCCCGGTACATCCGGTCCTCGCCGCACCGGATCTCCCGGGCATACACCACCACCGGTACGCAGGCGGTGATGCCCTGGTTGCCGCTGCCCGAGTTGATGATGACGGGGAGCTCACAGCCGTTCATCCGGGCGTCCGAACCGGCGGCGGCCCAGGCCTTGGCCCGGGTGCGTACCGAGTCGCCGTTGTACTTCAGCAGGGTGGAGCCGATGTTGGCCCCGTAGTCCCCCCGGAGCCCTTCTTCCGCGATGGCCATGTTGTATTCCACCTGCCGCTCCAGCAGAGGGCGCACCCGGTCCAGTTCCACGCAGCTGGCAAAGTCCAGGATGAGCCGGACCGACAGGAAGGATCGGTCGGTGAGCCCGTCGCTGCTCTCCTGAGGCTGCTCGGCCTGGAGGACCTGGCCGTTTTTTTCCACGGTGACGATATGGGTGTGATATTTGTTGATGTGGACCCTGGCCCAATCCTCCCCCTGGCGCACCGTGACGATGATGTCGAACACCAGAGGGGAGTCGGCCAGTTTTACCTGGATGGGAGTGCGCTCCAGATAGGCCTGGATCTCCCTCTGCTGCTGGGGGGACACCTGGGCAATGACCTCCAGTTGGCGGCTGGCCACTCCGGCTACGATGCCTGCTGCCGCGGCGGCGGGGATGCCCTTCAGATGGCCGGTGTGGGGAACGATGACGCTCTTCACATTTTTGATGACATTTCCGCTGGCTTCGATGACCACATGCTCCGGCAGGGCCCCCAGGACTTCCCGGGCTACCGCTGCGGCGTAGGCGATGGCGATGGGTTCGGTGCAGCCCATGGCGGGCAGCAGTTCCTCCTCCAGCACCCGGATGCAGGCTTCATAGTGGGGATCGTTGCGTTCCATAGCGGCACTCCTTTGATGGGATTTATATGACATATTATATCTGATTTTGCCGGAATGGCAAGAATCTTTGCAATTACGAAGATACGGAGGAGACGTTACGTGATCAGACTGATCGTATCCGATATTGACGGCACTCTGCTCCCCTATGGGGAGACCCGGCTGCGGGAAAGACTGTTTCCCCTCATCGACCGCCTGCGGGCCCGGGGGATCCTGTTCTGCCCCGCCTCCGGACGGCAGTACCACTCCCTCCGGGGACTGTTCGGTCCGGCGGGGGACAAGCTGACCTATCTGTGTGAGAACGGGGCTATCCTGTACGGCCCCGGCAGCGAGGAGGAGGCCCCGGTGCTGGGCAAGACCCCCATGGAGCGGGAGGAAGCCCTGGCCCTGTGCCGGGCCATCCTGGATCTGCCGGAGTGCCAGTTGCTGGTGTCGGGAGCAAACATCAGCTATCTGTGCCAGTGCCCCCGGGACTATGTGGACTACATGGGGGGCTTCAAGGGCAACCGGGTAAAAGTGCTGGAGGACGTGGAGGAGATCGGAGAGGATATCATCAAGGTGTCCGCCTACTGTCCCCAGGGCACCGGCGGACCTGCGGAGGCGCTGGGTCCCCGGTGGGGCGTGCCCTTCCGGATGGCGGCGGCGGGGCCCGACTGGCTGGACTTCACCCTGGCGGACAAGGGGACAGGCCTGGCCCAGCTGTGCCGGGCGCTGGGAGTGGCGACCTCGGAGGTGATGGCCTTTGGGGACAACTGGAACGACGCCGCCATGCTCTCCCTGGCAGGGGAGAGCTGGTTGATGGCCGGAGCGGACCCGGAGCTGCTGGATCGGTTCCCCCAGCACTGCACCAGCGTGGAGGACACCCTGGAGGCTTTTCTGACGGAGTTGGCGTGAAGAGGATAAAAAACCGTCTCCCATACAGGTTTTCCCTGTACGGGAGACGGTTTTTATGCCGGAAGTCAGGCTGTCACCAGGTTGACCAGTACCTGGGTCATTTTCAGCAGGGCGTCAGTGGGGATGTACTCCCGTACGCCGTGGAAGTTGAGCCCGCCGGTACACAGATTGGGGCAGGGCAGGCCCATGAAGCTGAGCCGGGCGCCGTCGGTGCCGCCCCGGATGGGCACCTCCAGGGGGATGACCCCGGCGGCCTCCATGGCGGCCCGGGCCCGATGGATGAGATACATGTGGGGCTCGATCTTCTCCCGCATGTTGTAGTAGGAGTCCTTCAGCTCCAACGCTACTGTGTCCGCCCCGTATTTTTGATTCAGGTAGTCCACCGTCCGGGTCAGATAGGCCTTCCTGGATTCAAAGCTTTGGCGGTCATGGTCCCGGATGATGAGGGAGAGGGCGGCGGTGGTCTCATCCCCCGTCATATCACACAGGTGGTAGAAGCCCTCGTAGCCCTCGGTGTGGGCGGGGGTCTCCGCCGGGGGAAGCATGTTCACCAGTTCAATGGCCATGAGCAGAGCATTTTTCATCTTGTTCTTGGCGGAGCCGGGGTGGATGTTCAGGCCGCGGACGGTGATTTTGGCGCTGGCGGCGTTGAAGTTCTCATACTCCAGCTCTCCCAGCTCGCCGCCGTCCACCGTGTAGGCTACCGCTGCCCCGAAGCCCTCCACGTCGAAGTGATCGGCCCCCTGGCCCACCTCCTCGTCGGGGGTGAAGCCGATGGCGATTCGGCCGTGGGGAATCTCAGGATGGGCAATGAGGTATTCTACCGCAGACAGGATTTCGGCCACTCCGGCCTTGTCGTCCGCCCCCAGCAGGGTGGTACCGTCGGTAACGATGAGTTCCTGGCCCACATACTTGGACAGGCTTTCAAAATCCTCCGCTTTCATAATGATGCCCAGGTCCTGGTTGAGGACGATATCGCCCCCTCCGTAGAGGATGACTCTGGGCTTCACCGGGCCGCCGGGGGCGCTGGGGGAGGTGTCCATGTGGGCGATGAGGCCCACGCAGGGGATCCCCTCGCAGCCGGGGGTGGCGGGAAGCCAGCCGTACACATAGCCGTGCTCGTCCATATGGGGGTTGGACAGGCCCAGCAGCGCCATCTCCTCCGCCAGCGCGGCCCCCAGGACCTTCTGCTTTTCGGTGGTGGGGGTGGCCTGGCTGTGCTCGTCAGATTGGGTGTCGTAAGAAACGTATTTCAGAAACCGTTCCACTGCGTTCATGTTGGCTGTCCTTTCTCCCGCCCAAAGGCCTTTGGCCTTGACGGAGGGCGGGCAATGGAATAGACTGAATGGGTCAAAAGATATTTTACCACAGAAGGAGGCATATTTCCATGGTCACCGTACAGGAATTTTCCTTTCCCTCCAGCGACGGGCGCCACGCCGTGGCGGCGGCGTGGTGGAAGCCGGAGGGCGCGCCCCGGGGGGTGGTGCAGCTGGTCCACGGCATCTCGGAGCACATGGGCCGGTACGACGGCTTTGCCCGCTTTCTGGCGGAGCACGGCTTCGCCGTGGTGGGCCACGACCACCTGGGCCACGGCAGGACGGCGGCGGACCCGTCGGAGTACGGCTGGTTCGCGGACAGGGACGGCTGGCGGTATGTGCTGGAGGACACCCACGCCCTCTTCCTCCGGGCCAGGGAGACCTGCCCGGAGGCGCCCTATTTCCTCCTGGGCCACTCCATGGGCTCCTTTGTGGTGCGGGGCTTTCTCAGCTTCTGGCCGGGGGTGGTGGACGGGGCCATCCTGTCGGGCACCGGCCAGGAGGAGCAGGTGAAGGTGAACGCCGGGTGGATCCTCTCCGCCCTGGTGATGCGGAGCAAGGGCCCCAGGGCCAGGAGCAGGCTGCTGGACAGCCTGTCGGTGGGGGCCTACAACCGGCAGTTCAGGCCCACCCGCACCGGAGCGGACTGGATCTCCCGGGACCCGGCGGTGGTGGACGCCTACTGCGCCGATCCCCTGTGCCGCTTCCTGCCCACCGCCAGCATGTACCACGACATGATGGTGGGCCTCACCCTGCTGGCCCGGAAGGACACCCTGGCCCGGCTGGACCCGGATACCCCGGTGTACTTCTTTTCCGGGGACCGGGACCCGGTGGGGCAGAACGGCAAGGGCGTGGAAAAGGTGGCGGGCTGGTTTCGGGAGGCGGGGGTGAAGGATGTGACAGTGCGCCTCTACCGGGAGGGCCGTCACGAAATGCTCAACGAGACCAACCGAGACCAGGTCTGGCAGGATGTGTTGGCCTGGCTGGAGGGACACCTGAGGGAAAAGCAAGTATAACAAAAGCGGCTGCGTAGTGCAGCCGCTTTTTCTGTCAACTCAGCCCGGCGGCCAGGTCATATCCCGGCCGGCCAGCACGTGGAAGTGGAGATGGTGGACCGACTGGCCCGCCTGCTCTCCGCAGTTGGATACCACCCGGAAATCGGTGAGGCCCAGCTCACGGGTCACCCGAGAGATGACCTCAAAGATATGGGCTACCACGCCGGCGTTTTCGGCGGTGATCTCCCCGCAGGAGCCGATGTGGGCCTTGGGGATCACCAGGAAATGGGTGGGCGCCTGGGGATCAATGTCGTAAAAGGCGAAGACCTGGTCGTCCTCGTACACCTTGTTGGACGGGATCTCCCCGGCGGCGATCTTACAGAACAGACAGTCGCTCATGGCAAAACCTCCTCTTTCGTGAAGCTGGCATTAGTATAGCACAGCGGCGGGGCCTTGTCATGTCCGGATACGAAAAAAGGACCAGCCGGTCGGCTGATCCCTTTTCTATCGGTCAATCACACGGCGCGGGTGACCTTACCCGAACGGAGGCATCTGGTGCACACATAAACGTGCTTGGGCGTGCCGTTGACGATCGCCTTGACGCGCTTCACATTGGGCTTCCAGGGACGGTTGGTGCGGCGGTGAGAGTGGGACACCTTGATGCCGAAGACAACGCCCTTGTCGCAAAATTCACATTTGGCCATTCGCTTATACCTCCTCGCTCGTCAGGATACGCTTATAAAAGCATCGAACGATATGATAGCAGAAGTTTCGGGAAAATGCAAGTGTTTTTTTGAAATTGACCGGGAAATTTCCGGCCCTGTCAACTCGCCGCCTCCGGCAGGCCGGTGAGGAGATCCCAGTCCACCCCGCCGGACACCAGGTAGACCTCCTGCTGGGCGGAGGTATTGGACCGGGGGCGGCAGATGAGATAATCGCCGGCCAGGATCACGGTCCGGGAGAAATCCGGCCCGTCGTAACAGAGCTCCAGCCTGGGAGAGACGTGGGCAAAGGTATAGCCGCCGGTGATTTTTCTGGCCTCCAGTCCCGCCAGATAGTCCAGGACGGCCTGGCCGTTGAGAGAAGCGCCCTCCCCCTCCGCGGACAGGCTGGCGGAGCGCAGGGCGCAGGCCTCCGGCTGACCGGCAAAGAGCAGGTCGGCGCAGGAGCGGGTCTCGTAGGCCAGGGCGACGCTGCCGTAAGCCCAAAGCAGCCCGAAGAGGAGACATCCCGTCAGCAGGCTGCCGGCCAGCCGCCGGGCGGGCCTGACCACCCGTTTCAGCCGGTATCGGAGGGCGGAGGCCGAAGCGGACAGGCAAGAGGTAAAGCCCCGGGCGTCCCCGGCGGTGTCCAGCAGCAGACCGGCGTAGGCCCGCCGGGTTTGGGGATCGGCGTCGGTTAGCACCGCCTCGTCACAGCTGAGCTCCATGTCCTGGGCGCTGCGGCTCATGGCCAGCCACATCAGGGGATTGAACCAGCACAGAGCGGTGCAAAAGGTAAGGCAGAACTTGGAGACGCTGTCCCGGCGCAGGATGTGGGTCAGCTCGTGCTTCAGGATCAGGGCCAGCTGGTCGGGGGGATAGTCCCGCTCCGGCAGTACCACCCGGATGCTCCAGAGCCCCACGGACAGGGGGCTTTTGGCCCGGGGGGAGCACACCAGGGGATAGCACTCTGTCCGGTCCGGGGCCAGCTCCTTGTTCAGCTGCCACCACAGCGCCAGGACGGCGTCGTCCTCCACCGGCCGGGCCTCTGCCAGGAGCCACCGGCGGAAGCGCAGATGGGAGAATATTTTCCAGCCCAGCACTCCGGCAGATCCGGCCAGCCAGAGCAGCAGCAGGGGCCCCACCGGCAGGTCGGGGGCCTCCAGGACGAGCCGGGGCGCGGCTTTCACGCTGTGCCGGAGAAAATAGAGGCAGACGGGCAGCAGCCACAGCAGGGCGCAGGTCTGGGGCAGGACCCACCGGCGGAGCAGAGGCAGCAGCACCAAGAGCAGCAGGTAGTACAGGCTGAGCAGCCCCGCAAACTGGACGCACAGGGAAAAGGCGGCGTCGGCCAGCAGGTCTCCGGGAGGCCGGCTGAACACATCCAGCAGCAGGAGCAGCCAATACAGGGGGATGAACCAACAGGTCAGAAAAAACGGGAGATCGGAGGTCCTGGCGTGTTTGCGTCCCAGCGGGCGGCGGGACGCCCACAGGACGCAGAGGGCTATGCAGGCGCAGAAGGTAAGATTGACCAGCAGGCGGAGCTGTTCAAGTATGGTCACAGGGCATCACGCTCCAGCAGATCCCGGAGCTGGTCCAGCTCTTCCCGGGTGAGACCGCTATCGCACAGAGCGGCGGCAAAGGCGGGCAGGCTGCCGCCGCACACCTTCTGGACAAAGGAGCGGCTCTGAGCAGCCAGGTAGTCCTTTTGGGCGATCAGCGGGGTGTAATAGCTTCTGCGACCCTGCTTTTCCACCCGGAGGAAGCCTTTTTCCTCCAGCCGGGTGAGTACCGTCAGCTGGGTGGTCACCGCCAGGGGGCGGGGAAGGCGGGCCTCCACATCGGCACGGGAGGCGGGAGACGGACAGGCCCACAGGGCCTGCATGATCTCCAGCTCAGCGTCAGGCAGTCGGCGGATCTCCTTCATGTGATCCCTCCTCTACAATTATAGTATAATATTATTCTACAATAATAGAGTAATTCTGTCAAGGTGCGCGCCCGCGATTTGCCCTCCGCCTTGCTTGTTGCAATCCGGCCGGGGGAGATGGTATAATAAAACAAATGGATTTGCCCGTTTTTACCAAAAACAGGAGGTAGCCATATGGAGAGTTTATATACCGTCAAGCTGGGAAAGCTCATCAAGGAGTTCAACCTGGAGGTGCTGCGGGGGGCCGCCGGGTATGAGGACCAGGACATCCGCACCGAGGACGTGAACCGCCCCGGCCTCCAGCTCACCGGATTTTTCGACTATTTCGATCCCCACCGCCTCCAGGTTATCGGCAAGGTGGAGGACACCTACCTGTCCGGCCTGATGCCGGAGCAGCGGCGGGAGAGCTTTGAGCAGCTCCTCAGCCAGGAGATCCCTGCCCTCATCATTTCCCGGGGTATCGAGCCCTACCCTGAGTGCATGGAGATGGCGGAGAAGTACGACCGGACGGTGCTCCGCAGCCAGGACACCACCAGCGTGCTCATGAGCACCATCATCGCCTCCCTCAAGACCTACCTGGCCCCCCGGATCACCCGCCACGGGGTGCTGGTGGAGGTGTACGGCGAGGGTGTGCTGCTGCTGGGCGAGTCCGGCGTGGGTAAGAGCGAGACCGCCATCGAGCTGGTAAAGCGGGGCCACCGCCTCATCGCCGACGACGCGGTGGAGATCAAGCAGACCGCCACCCGGGGCCTGGTGGGCACCGCTCCTGAGCTCATCCGCCACTATATCGAGCTGCGGGGCATCGGGGTCATCGATGTGCGCCGGCTGTTCGGCATGAGCGCCGTCAAGGAAGAGAGCGAGATCGACATGGTCATCAACCTGGAGCAGTGGAAGGACGGGGCCATGTATGACCGGCTGGGGCTGGAGAACCTGTACACCACCATTCTGGACGTGCAGGTGCCCTCTCTCACTATCCCGGTGAAGCCGGGGCGGAACCTGGCTGTCATCATCGAGGTGGCTGCTATGAACAACCGCCACAAGAAGATGGGCTACAACGCCGCTCTGGAGTTCACCAAGCAGATCAACGCCCATTTCGATCAGGCCATGAGCGCACAGATGGACAAGTGAGCCCATCCTATCTGACCTGGACTCCCCCGGTTTTTTGCCGGGGGAGTTTTTTCAGTCTGGAAAGGAAAAAAACCTTGCAAAACAGAGGACGTTGTGGTATTATACTTGGGCATGTGATTACGCACACCCGCGGACGGGGGGCCAGGTGCTTCCGGAAGGAGGTTGGCCGGCTCCGGATGAACCGGGTGGAGGAATCAACAATTAAAGGAGGAATTTTACCATGGCAGTCGTATCTATGAAGCAGCTTCTCGAGGCGGGCGTCCACTTTGGTCACCAGACCCGCCGCTGGAACCCCAAGATGGCCACCTATATCTATACCGAGCGCAACGGCATCTATATCATTGACCTGCAGAAGACCGTGAAGAAGCTGGAGGAGGCTTACAACTTCGTCCGTTCCCTGGGCGAGTCCGGCCAGACCCTGCTCTTCGTGGGCACCAAGAAGCAGGCCCAGGAGGCTATCAAGGAAGAGGCTGAGCGCGTGGGCATGTACTACGTGAACGCCCGCTGGCTGGGCGGCATGCTCACCAACTTCAAGACCATGCGGGGCCGCGTGGAGCGTCTGAACCAGCTGAAGAAAATGCAGGAGGACGGCACCTTCGACATGCTGCCCAAGAAGGAAGTCATGAAGCACCTGGGCGAGATCGCCAAGCTGGAGAAGTACCTGGGCGGCGTTGTGGAGATGAAGAAGCTCCCCGGTGCTCTGTTCGTGGTGGATCCCCGCAAGGAGCGCAACGCCATCAATGAGGCCCGCAAGCTGAACATCCCCATCGTGGCCATCGTGGACACCAACTGCGACCCCGACGAGATCGACTACGTGATCCCCGGCAACGACGATGCCATCCGGGCCATCAAGCTGATCTCCGGTGTCATGGCCAATGCCATCCAGGAGGGCAAGCAGGGCCAGGACGCTGCCGAGGAGACCGAGAAGGCTGAGGCTGCTGAGTAATTTGTTTTGAACCGAGGAGAGCGCCCGCCCGCGCGGGCAGGCGCTCTCTTGATTGATAAAGGTATGGAGGTAATGTGATCATGGCAATCACTGCGAAAGACGTACAGGCCCTGCGCGAGATGACCGGCGTGGGTATGATGGACTGCAAGAAGGCCCTCACCGAGGCCGAGGGCAACATGGACAAGGCCGTTGAGATCCTGCGGGAGAAGGGCCTGGCTGCCTCCCAGAAGAAGGCTGGCCGCATCGCCGCCGAGGGCATGGCTTACGCCGGCGTCATTGACGGCATGGGCGTGGTGGTCGAGGTCAACGCCGAGACCGACTTTGTGGGCAAGAATGAGAAGTTTGTGGACTTCGTCAAGGGTGTGGCCGCCGTTGTGGCTGCCAACAAGCCCGCCGACCTGGATGCCCTGATGGCCGCTCCCTACGGCAACGGTCGTACCGTGCAGGAGGAGCAGCAGGAGATGGTGCTGGTCATCGGCGAGAACATCAAGGTCCGCCGGTTTGCCTTCTTTGCCGAGGGCGTCAGCGTGCCCTATATCCACGCCGGCGGCAAGATCGGCGTGCTGGTCAACCTGGAGACCGACCTGTCCGCCGAGCAGGTGGAGACCGTGGGTAAGGACGTGGCCATGCAGATCGCCGCTCTGAATCCCCGCTTCTGGGACAAGAGCCAGGTGGATCAGGCCACCCTGGACGAGGAGAAGAAGATCCTCCTGGTGCAGATGGAGAACGATCCCAAGATGGCTTCCAAGCCCGAGAAGGTGAAGGAGGGCATCGTGTCTGGCAAGCTGGGCAAGTTCTACAAGGAGAACTGCCTGCTGCAGCAGGAGTTTGTGAAGGACAACTCCATGACCGTGGAGCAGTATATGAACTCCGCCGCCAAGGCCCTGGGCGGCACCATCACCCTGAAGAACGCCATCCGCTTCGAGAAGGGTGAGGGCATCGAGAAGAAGCAGGAGAACTTCGCCGAGGAGATCGCCAAGCAGTTGGGCAAGTAATTTTGTGCTCATCCCCCCGCAACCAAGCACATTGTCCCTAAATAATGACTCACAAAAGAGTCCGAGGAAATTCGTTTCCTCGGGCTCTTTTTTGTTTGTTTTCTGTTTTTAGCCCGGGTTTTGGATTGATTTGGAACTAATTTGGAACTTTTTTCGAAAAAGATTGGGCCAGCAGCTTGTGGTCAAAATGGTCGGACAAACGACCAGGTTGAGATGGGACGATCACATGGTATCTAAGAGAAATGGCATTTAAGTCAAAAAATTGACGTGAAAAACTGAATTAAATGAAAAATTTGCAGGTGGCATCATCAGATTTTTGATTTAATTCAATTTTTAGGTGCAAAATTTTGAGTTAATTCCGTGGCATCATCAAAATTTTGAGTTAATTCAAGGCGATAAGCAAAAATTGCTGGTACAGAAATAGCTGGAGGAGTAACTATTTAGGGAGGCAAGATACATGGAACGGACGGGAGAGCGTACACGGGACATCCGATTTTACAGCAGCAAGAACGGAGATATCGTATGCCTGCACAGTAAGTGGGCCAGGAACTATGCCAAATGGCTGGAGGAGCAGCCGTGGGTGCAGAGTTACGAAGCTGGCTGCCCTTTTGATGCCGACATCATGGGCCGCATATCACGGGCAGGCATACGCACGGACTATCTGCAGGCCGGATGGGCTACTGATTTTGTACTCCGGTATGCAGACGGCCACAAAGGTGTACGGGAGCTAATCTTGCGGGAACAGCTAAAAAAGAAGGCCTATGTCGAGCGCTTGGAACTCTCTCGCAGATACTGGGCGGTAACCGACACGGAGTGGATGGTGGTGATCATGGATGGATAGACCACTGCGCTTTGTTCGCCGATTGGCTGCCGTTTTCCGGGTTCTGATAGAGACTCCAGTCGGTTGCTGGCTCATTGACTGTAACGGCCCCTCTCCCCCATTTTTTGCTGCCGACATCAGCAGATATGAGCGTGTGCCCGCACCGGACTGTTGGATGAGGAACCAGCAAGCCACCCCGGCTCAGATAGCCCGTCTGAATATGATCCAACCACTGCTCGACTGCGATAACTGCATTTCGGATAAATCTTTGCGCTATCGGATGGCAGCAGATGCGGCACAGCAGCATCAGACCACAACACGCCGCATCCTTCGGCTGTATTATCGTTATCTGGCAACGGGACAACTCACGCAAAAGCGGTCACAGCAGACCGGCAAAAGCAATCAGATGATAGAGCGAGCGATTCGACGGTACTACTTTGGTGCCAAGCGGT
>NZ_JACJLC010000072.1 GCF_016901955.1 Pseudoflavonifractor phocaeensis | reverse complement strand
CAGCTTCTTCTCTTTTGCCTTTTGCCCTGAAAACTTCGATGTTGGCAGGGCCGGTTTCGTGCACCCTTTTTCATCTGTCCTGAACCGTTACCTGCTTTCACACTAAAACCTCCAAAATGAAAATGCAGGCGTCCTTCCTCGGACACCTGCATTGTAAATCAGACTTTTTGCTATGTCTAATGCTTATTTTCTTTTTCCAAAAATGCCTATTGCACATTTTTGATATGCTGATGGAAGGCCTCCACCACCGGTGTCAGTACCAGATCCTTCTTCCAGACCAGGACGGTTCCTGTGTCCATCGTGGGAGAAAGCGGTATGAATCGGAGATCATCAAAAGAAAAATTCAAATCAAAACTCAGCGCGGTTCCCACACCATAGCGTACCATGTTGGCTGCGTTGAGGATCAGATTAAAGCTGGCGGCAATCTGCAGCCGCTCCCATCGGTCACCAAACCAGTTGGCTAACTCCCTCTGGACACGCTCACGGCCGCTGATAATCAACGGAACCTGTTCCAGATCATCGGGTGTGACGGAATCCAGTCCGGCGAGCGGAGAGTCCAGGCGCACCAATACCCCCCAACGATCACGTTCTTTCATTCGGCAGAACGCATATCGCCCTACATCCACTGGTTCTGTCAGAAGGCCCATATCCAAAAGGCCCGTGTCCAACCGTTCCTTCACATCGTCGGCGGTGGCGCTGAAAATTCGGAAGGTGACCTTGGGATAGCGTTCCCGGAAAGAAACCGTGGCGCGGGAGAGGAAGGACATGCTTCGGGTCTCTCCTGCACCAATGGCGATTTCTCCCATCAGCTCTGTTTCACGCATGGTAAACTCCCTGGTCGTCTTTTCTGCCAGATCCACCAACTCCTGCGCACGGCGGCGCAGCAGCATTCCGTCTTCCGTCAGTTCAATGTGATAACGGCTGCGGCGAAAAAGCTGTACCCCCAACTCCTCCTCCAGCTGCATCAACTGCCGTGAGAGGGTGGGCTGGGTCAGGTGAAGCAGAGCTGCTGCCTTAGTAATGTTTTCCTCCCTGGCCACCGCCAGGAAATATTTCAAAACACGAAGTTCCATGGTTCCGCCTCCTTGAGCCCATCGTATCATATCCACCCCCATCCGGCAATATAAAAATGCTTTACGAGAATATTTCTAAATAGGAAATGAGCATTTTACATTTTTAGACGCTGGATTTACAATGAGGCCAAAGGAGGTTTCATCTATGAATGCATTAGTTGCTTATTTTTCCGCCAGCGGTACCACTGCAAAGGCGGCAAAGGCCCTGGCAAAGGCCTCAGGGGCGGATCTCTATGAAATCAAGCCCGCTGTTCCCTATACCAGCACCGACCTCAACTGGATGGATAAGCGCTCTCGCAGCAGTGTGGAGATGAACGACAAGCACTCCCGTCCGGCCCTGGCCGATACGGATGCCCCCGTAGCTGGGTATGATGTAATTTTCCTAGGTTTCCCCATCTGGTGGTACACAGCTCCCACCATCATTAACACCTTCCTGGAGAGTTACGACTTTTCCGGCAAGACGATCGTTCTCTTTGCCACCTCCGGCGGCAGCGGACTGGGTAAGTCGGCGGCAGGGCTCCGGGCCAGTGCCCCCGGTGCCAGGATCGTGGATGGACGATTACTCAACGGACGGCTGAACGCGGACGAACTGAAAACATGGGTGTCCGGGTTGAAACTCTGAGGTGAATCGATATGAGATATACAAAACTGGGCAAATCTGATTTGAATGTCTCCCGTATCTGCATGGGGTGCATGGGCTTCGGAGACGCCCAAAACGGTCAGCACTCCTGGACCATTGACGAGGCGCATTCCCGGGAGATCATCAAGCGAGGACTGGAGCTTGGGGTTAATTTTTTTGACACCGCCATTGGCTACCAGAGTGGCACCAGCGAGCAGTATGTGGGCCGGGCCCTGCGGGACTTTGCCAAGCGGGACGAGGTGGTGGTAGCTACTAAGTTCCTGCCCCGCACCAATGAGGAAATTGAGGCCGGCATCAGCGGCCAGGAGCACATTCGGCGGATGCTGGACAAGAGCCTTCAGAACCTGGGGATGGACCATGTAGATCTCTATATCTATCACATGTGGGATCACCAGACGCCCCTTTATGACATCATGGAGGGACTGAACAACGCTGTAAAGGCGGGCAAGGCTCGGTATATCGGCATTTCCAACTGCTTTGCCTGGCAGCTCGCCAAGGCCAACGCCTTGGCGGAGAAAGAGGGCTTTACCAAATTTGTCTCCGTTCAGGGGCACTACAACTTGATCTTCCGGGAAGAGGAACGGGAGATGGCACCCTACTGCCGGGAGGAGAACATTGCCATGACCCCTTACAGCGCTCTGGCCGGCGGGCGGCTTTCCAAGCGCTCCGGTGAGACCTCCAAGCGGCTTCAGGAGGACAGCTACGCCCAACTCAAATACGGCGCGGCTCACGATCAGGACGCTCCCATTTTGACCCGGGTAGCGGAGCTGGCGGACCGCCGGGGCGTTTCCATGACAGAAATCTCCCTGGCCTGGCTGCTGACCCGTGTTACCGCTCCGGTGGTTGGAGCTACAAAACTCCATCACATCGAAGGGGCCGCCAAGGCGGTGGATCTCGCCCTGACGGTGGAGGAGTGTGCCTATCTGGAGGAGCTTTACACCCCCCATCCGCTGGTGGGTGTCATGGCCCAGAACACGATTGCTGCAGCGAAAAAGGACCATGTCTGGTCTACCGGCAATCAGATTATCTGAACAATCAACGAGATTACAAAAAACCGCTTGAAGGGCACTCCTTGCAAAAGGGGTGCCCTTCAAGCGGTTGTGGCTAAAATCTTTTGCCTGTTTTAATCGTTCCAATTGGAATCCTGGGTACGACGATACTCGGTTGGGAGTATCTGTGTCACATCTTTGAATGCTTTTGAAAATTTCCCTTGGGTTTCGTAGCCCACCCGATCTGCGATTTCGGAGATCGGAATCCTGGTTTCTCTCAGCAGTTTCATGGCCTGTGCCATGCGGTATTCTTTCATGTAAGTGGCAATGGGCAGGCCATATACGGTCTTAAAGACTTCCTTCAGCGTGGAGGTGTTGATGAGGTATTGCTTGGAGAGTGCCTCAATGGTAAACCGCTGATCCAAATGTTCTGTCAGCTGACGGTGGATTTCCTTGATCAGTTCCGTCTGTTGAGAACCGTATTGCGTCAGTGCATGCTTTTCGGGCTCCACATCCGAGAGATAGAGCAGCAACTCCTGGATTTTGAGCTGTAAGTAAGCCCTGCGCCGGAAAGAGGGGGCTGAATACAGGGGCGCAAAGATCCCTTCCAGTTCCGGGCAGGCCGGGATAGCTACCGGTTTTTCACCGCAAAAGGTGCTTTGTATGGTTGGAAGATCCAAGCCGGACTCTTTTAGAATTTCCGGGCAATTTGCGTCCAGGACCGGCAAATCGATGGAAAGAGAAATGCCCTCCGCATAGCCCAACGGAAACATCATGGCCGAGTCCGCACAGCAAGCGGAGCTGTGAGCGGTGAGATCTCCGGCACCCAAATAGACCGCTGTGCCACCCCGCATATTCCAGCCTACACGGCCGTTACGGCAGTAGAACAGCTCCAGAACAGAGGAGGAAGCAGCGTGGTGTACGGTGATTTCCGCAGCTGACAGCAGGTTGTAGGAAGCGTCGACGCCGGGGAATACATGGTAGGCTTCTATTTTCCCTTTTCCAACTGTTTTTGCAGAAAATTGCCCGGTTAGAAGGACATACTCCTGACCGGATGGAGAATTGCGAACGATTGTCAGGCCTCCGGCCGGAACATCCTGTAATTGCTGTGTGACATATGTGGGTTCCTGTTGTTTCATGCGAACTTCCTCACAAATTTTGCTTTGATGGGCAGGCAATTACCACTAAGTCTTCAATCATGTGATGGAGCAGCTGAGCCTGCTGTGTGTTTGCCGCGGTATAATATACTTCTTTTCCCGCCCTGCGGTTGACAATCAAACCGGCGGCTCTCAGTAGTTTGAGGTGATGGGATACCGCCGGACTGCTCATCCCTACCATGGCGGAGAGATTGACCACACATTCCTCGCAGTGGCACAGCAGCCAGAAAATACGCAGGCGACTGCCGTCCCCCAGTTGCTTAAAAATATCTGACAGCGTCTGAAAATTCTCCACGCTGGGCATATTCTGCAGTTCTTGCTCCATGGGCTGTCCATGGTCGTGAGGCAAAGAAGTGGTTTGCATCGGATCACCCTCCTGTTTGATTTATCATACCACAGGTAGGTGCGGGTGCAAACTTATTCCTGTTTCGGTCCTGCGTCGTGGGTATAGTCCAGGATTTGAACCTTGTCGCCAACGGCATTCTGTACCAGATCCTTCATCCGCTTGGCAAAGGGGCAGGGATAGCCGATGGGCGTGCCCTTTTGGATACAGGAGGCAAACGCAATGGTGTCCGCCCCCTGGCTAACCAGAGAGTTCGCCCGCAGCACTACTTTCTTTCCGGGACAGCCTCCGCAGTTGATAAAACCCACCAGCTCAATATCCTCCACACCTGCAAAAGCGCCTTTCCGCTCACGGATGGTTTGAAAATCCCCACTTCCGGGGCAATAGTCCTCTGTCTGCGTACAACGAATAATTCCCAATTTCATATTTAGTGTCTCCTTTCCTGATATGTTCATCGTTGATCCGCCTCCCGAAGGGCGGATAAAATCTCGCCCAGCGAGCCGTCCAGACCAAATGACTTGCGTTTGATACTGTCTGCAATGTAGACCTCGCCCAGATTGATGGTAACATAGGTGGCGTTGGGCTCCTGATCCACCAAACGCATCAGAGGCGCTTTGATGAGTTGATTGCGCCATCCGATCCCCAACTCCAACACGACCAGCTTTTTTTCGTGATATTGGTTCAGAAAACTCTGGAATCTCTGCGTGGCGCCGTGGTCCGGAACCATATTCGGCCCTGCTGCCATATGAACCTCCATGGGGCCGCCGCATCGGGGACACCGGGGCACCAAATCAGAGGGGATTCTGCCATCCTGTTCCGCAGCTGCCATCTGCTCTGCCAACTCCAAAATGGGATAGAGGGTATCATGGCAGGGGCGGGCGCATTGCATGGCCAGCCAGGTCCCCTCGATTTCATAAATCTTCTCCGGTGCAAATCCGCTGCGTTCAAAGTGACATTCTCCGTTGGAGGTAAGGACGAAATAGTCCCTGTTGCCCACAATGGCTTTCAAGCCCTGCATGACCTGTGTGGGTTGATACTGTCCGCAGTAGTGGTGGATGAGCCTGCTCCAGAAGGCCCATTTTACTTCTTCTGAAGGCCAGCGGGTTCCCATCCCATGCAGCAGGCACCGAAGGCCGTACTTGTCCTTAAAGTCGCCGAACAAATTCTCAAATGCCTGGTTATCTGCAAAGAGGTGCAGTCCTTCAGTCATGGACAGGCCATTGCTGGCTCCAATCAAGATGGCATCCGCTTTTTGGATTTTCTCTGCGACTGGTCTTAGATCATACATGATGAGTCTTCCTTTCCGGACATATGTGCTGCCGCATCCTGCAAGACAGCGGCAATATCCTCTTTGATGGCCCAACCCTTTTGAGATAACGCTTGGGGCAGGAGCGCGTCTTTTGGGTTGATGGTGATGTAATATGCCTGCGGGAGAGAATAGGTCAGATTCCAAAAGGGTTCCTGAATAAACATGGGGGTCATGCGCCCCACCCCCAACTCCAGGAAGAGGATTTTTTTATTCTGATTAGCAGTCAGGAACTCATTGATCTTTCTGTATTCTTCCTTGTACTTCTTACCCTCCAAAAAGGTATAGCCTCGCACCCAAGGTTCCATTTCCGCACCGCATTTGGGACACCGAGGGATCAATTCTGCCGGGATACAGAGATTTTCATCAATTGCATCGTTCATTTCATAAACCATCTCTTTGTTCCAGTAGATCTCGTCGTGGCAGCGGCGGCTGCACTGATAATAACGGGAGTCCCCTTGGATGGCGCTCAGCTTATCTTCTGATACCACGCGGGTAAACTGAAAGTCTTGGTTTGTAGTCATAATGTGGTAATTCCTATCCTGAAGCAGCTTCATCAGGTCATAATAGGGCTGACCTGTGGGACATTCATACTCCATGTAACCCATTCGGGCAAGGAAGGCCCAGTGGGCCTCCGGGGACGGATAACGGTAGTAAAATCCATTGAAGGCACCGGTAAATCCATATTTTCGGTGGAAGTCTCCCAAGTATTGCTCAAATATCGCATCGTTTTGATAGAAGAAGTTGAAGCCGCAGGAAGCTGACATACCCGCCGCAGCGCCCACCAAAATTGCATCGGCCCCACTAATTTTGTCTACCAAGACCTGCACATTTTGGCGGTGGACGGCGGAATCAATGAATATTTTGTGGTTCAGTAGCATAGTTGACATGATTCCTCCAACCTGTTATTATAATAATTACATGTTGCAAGCATAGCATGTTATTTTATAAATTACAAGCAGGCAATTAAAAATTTTTGAGGTGAGCCCATGAAATACTCTACCAAGTTGAGTGACGCACTTCATATATTGGCCTTTCTCAGTATGGGAGCCGGTCAGCGGATCACAAGTGCTAAGATCGCAGAAAGTGTAAAAACGAACCCGGCCTATATCCGGCAGCTAATGGCCAAGCTGAAGAGTGCCGGCATGATTACCAGCTCACAGGGACAGGCCAATGCTGAATTGACCAGGCGCCCGGATGAGATCACGGTGTTGGATGTCTACCGGGCAATTGAGGGCAATAAGCCCCTACTTCACTGGGATATTGATACCAATCCGGAATGTGGCGTGGGGATCTATGTGCAGCTGAGCATTGCGGACTTTTACCAGGAGATCCAGAAGGCTGCCGAACAAAAAATGCAGACCATCACCCTGCAAGACATCATAGACCGGTACGGTAAAAAGCTGGACGAGCTGGAGCAGAAGGCAGAGCGGGACTTTACCCCATGAGGAGATGTTGACAACGAACACGCAGAAAAAGATCGGATTGGTGGTGGAAGGCGGCGGGATGAAGTGCGCCTATAACGCTGGGATTCTGGATGCCTTTCTGGACGAAGGGATTACGTTTGATTATTGCATTGGCGTATCCGGTGGATCTGGCAATCTGGCTTCCTATCTGGCGGGGCAAAGAGGCCGGAATCTTCGTTTTTTTACGGAGCATATTCATTCGCAGAATTACTTCGGTTTGAGAAGCCTGCTGAAAACCGGAGATCTGTTTGGATTGAAGTACATCTATGGTGAATTGACCCGCAAAGAAGGAGAAGATCCTCTGGATTTTCCCGCTCTGATGAACAACCCGGCGGAGTACGAGATTGTGGTCACAAACGCGCTGACAGGATTGCCGGAGTACTATGGGCGGGAGATGATGGCGCAGGACGATTACCGCCTGATCATGGCCTCCAGTGCCATCCCGGTTGCTTGCCATCCGGTGGAACTCAACGGAGTGCCCTACTTTGACGGAGGCCTTACCGATGCCATCCCGGTTCGCCGCGCCCTGGAGCAGGGGTGTGATAAGCTGGTGGTCATTCTCTCCAAGAACCGGGACTATGTACGAAAGCCTCAGGGTATGCGCAGGCTGTATCGGCGGGCCTGCCGCAGTTACCCCAACATTGTGGATGCTATTGATCGTCGCCATGTAGTGTACAACGAAAATTGGAAGGATGTGTTTTCCCTGGAACGGGATGGGACTGCCTTTGTCTTTGCTGCCAGTGAGCCCATCCGCGTGGGGACTTACTCCATGAAAGAGGATGCGGAACGAAACCTATATGATTTGGGGTTGCGGGATTTTGCCGCATGGAAAAACGATTTGTTGGAATTTCTGAGTATTTGACCATAAATGAGCATTAGCAGAGGAAAGGTATGTGAAACAAACGATGGAACCAATGGAACTTTTGACAAGCAGCACTCCGTACAGCGTCTATAACTTTCATCTTCCTCAAAGTCTGAAGAAAAATGCCGAGCAGCTGTGCTGGGAGTATAATCAGCTGCCGCCCGGGCAGGAGGAGCGGCGCAGAGAGATTTTGAAAAAGCTGTTTGGTACATGTGATCCGAAAACCTTTGTCATGCCTGGGTTTCGTTGCGATTATGGGTTCAATATCCATACTCACGGACTGGCGTTTATCAATTATAACTGTGTGATTCTGGATACTTCCCCGGTGCATATCGGGGCCAACGCCTTTATTGCCCCCGGCGTATGTATCAGTTGTGTGGGCCACGCCATGGATGCCCAACAGCGGGCAGAGACGATTACCACATCGGCCCCTATTACCTTGGAGGAGGATGTGTGGATTGGTGCCAATGCTGTGATATGCGGAGAAGTCACCATCGGGAAGGGTTCCATCATTGGGGCTGGAAGCGTGGTGACCCGGGACATCCCCGCGGGCGTTGTTGCCGCAGGAACGCCCTGCCGTCCCTTAAGACCGGTTACAGAGGCAGACAAGCTCGACTTGCGTACCGTTTCCTTTTAAAAAACGCCGGAATGATTTGACCGATTGTCAAACCATTCCGGCGTCTCTTGTTGTTTTGGAGAACTCTTGGAAAGCCACTTGCTCAAGGGATATATTTCATGCCCCACTGGGAGATGGCGTAGAAAATGGGCAGCAAATCCGTTCCCTTTTCTGTCAGGGAATACTCTACTCGGGGCGGGATCTCATTATACTGCTCCCGGTGTACCAGACCATCCCCCTCCAGCTCTTTCAATGCGTTGGTGAGCATGGTGTTTGTGATAGGTTTGAGCATCTTTTTCAGTTCCCCAAACCGCATGGGAGACTGGATACAGAGCTCGTAGATGATCTGGAGCTTCCATTTCCCCTGGAGCATCTGAACCACCGGGGTCACCGGGCAGTTTCCGTTTTCGGTCAGGATAACACTGCCCACTCGGGCTTGAAATTCCTCATAGGTCATGGATTGATTCATAACGCAGCACTCTCTCCATCGGTATGGTTTTTCGTACCAAGTACAAATAATCTGCGTACTTGCACCGTTATTTCTTCTAAGTATAATAATTATATCGACATCAAAATGGGATGTCAATGACAGAACGAATTGAGAGTGAGGTATTGATTTATGAAAGAACTGAACATCATGGAGGCCACTGTCCTGACCTCCCCTAATCCCCTGACCCTGATTTGTTCCCAGAATGAAGACGGCACCACGAACCTGGCCCCCATCTGCTTTGTGTCCTACCTGTCCTTCAACCCGCCCATGGTCGGCTTTGCCGCTGGCAAGCAGTCCCATACCGGCAAGCGGGTGCGGGAAACCGGCAAGGTGATCGTGACAGTTCCGGGGGAGAGTCTGACTCAGGCCGTGGTGGCCTGCGGCAGTTCCACCGGTGCCACCAGCCACAAGGTGGAGGAAAACCACATTGAGATGACCTCCGTAGAGGGCAGCGACATTCAGATTCCTGCGGATACCCGCCTTGCCATGGTAGCTACTTTACAGCAGACTGTAGAGGTGGGCGACCATATCATGCATATCTGCCAGGTGGACAAGTTCCTGGGTGACGAGAGCAAACAGGGTCTCTATGCCTGGAATGGCTTTGGAAAAGTCGCCCCGGCAGTGGAAGGCTAAGGCAGAAATGACTGGGGGAGATTCCAATGGCGGTGTGCATCAAATCCCAGATTCAGAACATGAATCTGGTCATTGGCTGTACCATCGGCTGCAGCTACTGTTATGCCAGAAATAATGTACGACGGTTCCATATGATTGATGATTTTGAGAAGCCGGAGTACTTCCCCGGAAAATTGCGGCTTATGGAGAAAACTCGCCCCCAGATTTTTCTGCTTACTGGAATGAGTGACTTTTCCGGCTGGAGAGCAGAGTGGCGGGATGAGGTATTTGCCAAAATGGAGCGCAATCCCCAGCACCAGTATCTGTTCCTGACCAAGCGGCCGGAGAAAATCGATTTCTCTACCCATCTGGATAACGCCTGGTTCGGCGTGACCGTTACCTCTTGTAAGGAAAAGAACCGGATCCCGGCACTGCGGGAGCATATCCGCGGCGGACATTATCACGCCACCTTTGAGCCCATGTTTGACGACATCGGGCCAGTGGATTTCACAGGGATCGAGTGGGTGGTCATCGGAACTGAAACTGGACGCCGAAAAGGAAAATCTGTATCCAAGCCGGAGTGGGTGTGGAACCTGACCGACCAAGCCCATACCCTGGGTATCCCGGTCTTTATGAAGGAAGACCTGCTTCCCATTATGGGAGAGGAACAGATGATGCAGGAATTACCCACCGCATTTCATAAGGTACTGGAGGAACAAGCCAAATGGCAGAAATGATGGAAAACGATATCCTGATCCGGGATGTGGAGACAAAAAACATCATGACCAAATCCAATCTGCCCGTAGGAGGCTACTCCGTAAACCCCTATGTGGGCTGCACTCACGGCTGTAAGTACTGCTACGCCTCCTTTATGAAGCGCTTTACCGGGCACACCGAGCCCTGGGGGACCTTTCTGGATGTAAAGCACTGGCGGGAGATCAAAAATTCTCAAAAATACCGGGGACAGCGGGTGGTCATCGGCTCGGTGACCGACGGCTATCTCCCCCAAGAGGAGCAGTTTCAAAACACTCGCAAGCTGTTAGAGCAGCTGAAAGGCAGCGGGGCGGAGATCCTCATCTGTACCAAGTCCGACCTGGTGGTGCGGGATATTGACTTGCTCCGGGAGATGGGAAAGGTGACCGTCTCCTGGTCCATCAATACACTGGATGAGGATTTTCGTAGGGATATGGACAAGGCAGTGAGCATTGAGCGACGGCTTTGTGCCATGAAGCAGGTCTACGACGCGGGTATCCGTACGATCTGCTTTATCGCGCCGGTATTTCCCGGTATCACGGATTTTAAGGCCATTTTCCATCGAGTGAAGAATCAGTGCGACCTGGTCTGGCTGGAGAACCTGAACCTGCGGGGCGGATTCAAGCAGGAGATTTTAGACTACATCCATGAAAAGTATCCACACTTGATCAACTTGTATCAGGCCATCTATCAAAAGGGTGATCGGAGCTATTTCCGTGACCTTGAGCAGCAAGCAGAGCAGCTGGCGATCGAAAGTGGCTGTCCCTTTGTGGATAACGAACTGCCCTATAGCCTGGCGGAGCCGGGCCACCCGGTGATTGTGGACTATTTCTACCACGAGGAGGTCAGGGGGTCGGAGAATACGGGGAAACGAAAAAGAACCTGATGTCGCAGGCAAAAGGAAGGCCGGAGCAACACCGCTCCGGCCTTCCTTTTGATATTTTGTTTGGCCGTTTCGTGAGAGCAGGAATCTCAAATGGATTGTCCCAGTGCATAAGCCTGCTGAAGCTCAGGTTTTCCGTCAATATCCCCCACATCTGCGTTTCCGCCGGCCAAAACATGACCAAGTTCTGTCCATCGAAGATGCTTCATTAGGTGGCTGTAGTATGCCTGTACATCTTCAAAATCGTGGCCTTCCGCAGCCATCAGTAGCACGCCAAAGCGGTCATGTCCCCGGAGCAGATTTCCATCGTTCTCCTCCAGCGCAAAAAGACGGTCCATGGCTGTTCGAAGCTGGCCGCTCAGGTTCCAGTAATACAGCGGCGATGCCAATACGACCACATCGCTCTCCCGCACCGCCGGATAGATCTGATCCATGTCGTCTCTCTGGATACAGGGACATTCTTTTGTACTGTGTCCACTGAAGCAGCCCTTACAGCCGTGGATATTCATATCGCTCAAAAAGAATTCCCGGACGATATGCCCGGCCTTTTCCGCACCCTCTGTAAAGGCGCGTACCAGGGCTGAAGTGTTTCCTTTTCGCCGGGGACTGCCATTGAGAATTACGATCTGCTTGCCCATTCCTTTTCTTCCTTTCAAATCTTATCCACCAGCTCTGCGGCCTGCCGGCAGCCGTCCGTCTTGTTGATGTCGCCTGCGTTCAAGACGCCGGGAATCAGCACTTCGCCCACCATCTTCCACTTGTTGAGGGCAGCTGTTCGCTCCATGGGGATGCGCACACCGTCCAGTACAGACAGATCCTCCTCCTCGCAGCAGGCGATGAGGGCGCACTCTTTCCCGGCAATGTCCTTGCCACCCACCACCAGGGAATAGATCCGGTCGATAACGCCTTTGATCTGGGCGGGAATGGAGTACCAATAGACGGGCATGGTAAAGACAATGGCATCAGCCTTCAGGATAGCCGGTGCGATGATATTGAAGTCATCGTCAAAGGAGCAGGCCTTCCCAGTTTTGAAACAGGTCTCGCAGGCATGGCAGCCGCCGATCTTCATCATGGCTGCGTCAAAGCGGGTGACGGTGTGTCCCTTTGCCTCCGCTGCCTGGATGAAACTATCCGTCATGGCAAAGCTGTTGCCATTTTTTCGGGGACTACCTGTAATGACTACGATGTTCTTACTCATAAAATTTCCTCCTTGTCCTTGAGAAATTGACTTTCTCACCTGCTGATAGTACAATCATAGCAAGAATGGGAAAAAGAACAAGTACGCACATCAAAGTGCGATACTTGCGTAGAGGTTTAATACTTACGAAAAGGAAAGTGTTTATGAGCGAGTTAAAGGAATATAAAACCTGCATTTCATCTGCCAATCTGGCCGATACCGGGTTCAGCTATACTTTATCTCTGATCAGCGGCAAATATAAAATGACTATTCTCTATACCCTCATGTGTTTTGGGGTGGTTCGCTTCAACGAGATGAAAAAGTATATTGGGGGGATCTCCTACAAGACGCTGAGTTCCACACTGAAGGAACTGGAGGCAGATCAGCTGGTCCACCGGGAGGAGTATCCGCAGATTCCCCCGAAGGTGGAGTATAGTCTCACTGAGCGTGGAAAGTCTCTGATTCCCATTCTGGACCAGATGTGCGACTGGGGAGAGCGAAACAGACTGTAACCATAGATTGAAGAAAAGGACTGGAGTTGTCATGGATGACTCCAGTCCTTTTATATGTTAAGAAAACACTCACTATTTGCCCAAACAGAAGAACCGTTTGCCCAAACGGAAGGATATCGTCCTGAAACATTGACGGCGGGAGGTTCACCGGCTATGATGACACTACAATTAAATGCTTGCTTAATCGTAATAGCGAAAGCAAGGAATTCAGAGAGGAGTTTTCAAGATGAAAAAGACTTACAAGATCGAAGTGGACTGCGCCAACTGTGCCAACCTGATGGAGGAGGCTGCCCGCAAGACTCCTGGCGTTCAGATTGCCACCGTAAACTTTATGACTCAGAAGATGATCGTGGAGTTTGAAGAGGGTCATGAGCCTGCCGGCGTCATGCAGGACGTGGTCAAGGCCTGCAAAAAGGTAGAGCCTGACTGCGAGATCTTTCTGTGAGGAGACCGGTAGAAAGGAGTATAGACGATGCAGGAACTGATCGTGAATATCCTGCTGGCTGCAGTAGCCCTTCTGGCGGCGGTGCTGCAGCTCATTGGCCAGAAGTCCAGCAGCGGTATGACAAAAAAACAAAAGGTCATGCTCTGGCGCATTCTGGCAGCAACGGTCTTGCTGTTGGGCCTCCAGTCTTTGGGGACATCTGTCTTTGATTCGCTGGGCAGTTCAGGCCGTTGGCTGCGGCTGGCTCTCTATTTAGTGGACTACCTGGTCATTGGCTATGATATCCTGCGGAAGGCCTATAAGGGCATCCGTAATGGTCAGGTGTTTGATGAAAACTTTCTGATGGCAGTGGCCACACTGGGGGCCTTGGCCCTGGCGGTCTATGAAAACGGGGACTATCTGGAATCCATCGCGGTGATGCTGTTTTATCAGGTGGGTGAGTGGTTCCAAAGCTACGCTGTGGGAAAGAGCCGCCGGAACATCAGCGACCTCATGGACATCCGGCCCGATTACGCCAATGTAGAGCGGGACGGCAAACTGGAACAGGTGGATCCGGATGAGGTGGACATCGGCTCCATCATCGTGGTGCAGCCTGGGGAGAAGGTACCCATCGACGGCACGGTGGTGGAAGGAGCCTCTACTTTGAATACCGCCGCCCTGACCGGAGAATCTCTGCCCCGGGAGGTGCAGACGGGAGATGCCATCATCAGTGGATGCATCAACATGACCGGGCTGTTAAAGATCCAGACGACCAAGGCGTTTGGGGAGTCCACCGTGTCTAAAATCCTAGATTTGGTGGAAAATGCCTCTTCCCGTAAGTCCAAGTCGGAGGACTTTATCTCCCGCTTCGCTCGGATCTATACCCCTGCTGTGTGCTATGCCGCCCTGGCGCTGGCCATTCTCCCGCCGTTGGTGCTCATGCTGGGATTGGGACAATCTCCCGCCTGGGAGACCTGGATCTACCGGGCGCTCACGTTTCTGGTAGCCAGCTGTCCCTGCGCCCTGGTCATCAGTATTCCCCTGAGCTTCTTTGCCGGCATCGGCGGAGCCAGCAAGGCCGGTGTATTGGTAAAGGGCTCCAACTATCTGGAATCTCTGTCACAAACTCGCATTGTGGTGTTTGATAAAACCGGCACTCTGACCCAAGGGGTCTTTGAGGTCAACGGAATTCACCACAATGAAATTGAAAACGCCAAACTGGTGGAATATGCTGCGCTGGCGGAGTCAGCCTCCAGCCATCCCATCAGCAAGAGCCTGCAGCGTGCCTATGGCAAGGAAATCGACCGCAGCAGGGTATCCCAAATCCAGGAAATCAGCGGCAACGGAGTCACCGCCGTGGTGGACGACCACACCGTGGCGGCCGGCAATGATAAGCTGATGGATCGTCTGGGTATTCCTTACATCAGTTGCCACAGCGTGGGAACCATCATCCACATGGCGATTGACGGACAATATGCCGGGCACATTGTCATCTCCGACTTGATAAAGCCCACCTCCAGGCAGGCTATCCAGGCATTGAAGTCCGCTGGTGTATACAAAACGGTGATGCTCACCGGGGATGCCAAGCAAGTGGCCGATCAGGTAGCGGAGGAGCTGGGGGTGGATCAGGTGTACAGCCAGTTGCTCCCAGCTGACAAAGTGGAAAAGGTAGAGGAGCTACTTGCCAGAAAGCGAGGCAAGGAAAAGCTGGCCTTTGTGGGGGACGGTATCAACGACGCCCCCGTGCTGGGCCGCGCCGATATCGGTATTGCCATGGGTGCCATGGGTTCTGACGCCGCTATCGAGGCTGCAGATGTGGTTCTGATGGATGACGATCCCATGCAGATTGCCAAGGCGATCAAAATTTCACGCAAGTGCTTGGGCATAGTGTATCAGAACATCGTGGTGGCCATCGGGATCAAGCTGCTCTGCCTGGTGTTGGTCGCTTTGGGATTTGCAAATATGTGGCTGGCGGTTTTTGCTGATGTAGGTGTCATGATTCTGGCGGTTCTCAATGCGATCCGGGCTCTTTTTGTAAAAAACCTATAAGTACAATACACGCAATTCCGGGCATGTAACTTCTGGTTATGGCAAGGGGCTGACGGTTTTGAAAACAAGAGAGTATTAAGCCTGATTATATCAATCGGAACCTTTGGAAGACTAAGACAACTAAATTATTGAAAAATATAATAGTGGATATTTCCTCGAACCTGTGCTATTGTGTCTTGCTATAAGGAGGCGAGGCACATGAATGACACGCTGAAACTACTGTATGACAGATTTTACACTCCGTTGCCTATGGAGGAAACCGAGCAGGAAATTGATGACTGTCACCGGCAGCTCATCGAGCGATTGGAAAAACCAGAAAGGAAGTTAGGTCCTGTTTGAAAAATCAGAATTAATGTGCTACATCACCAAAATAGCCACAGATGCAAGATACACAAAAGCTAAGAACGAGGCATCTAGCTTATCATATCTGGTGG
>NZ_JACJLC010000071.1 GCF_016901955.1 Pseudoflavonifractor phocaeensis | reverse complement strand
GCTGGCGAATCTTTTTCTCCAGTCTGTTTTGTTATGCTCTTTTTCAGTCACACAAATTTTGCGGGACTTTTTTCATTTCAACTATTGACTTTTATTGCAGGACTCATTTATTCCATATTCTATAAAAATAATATGTGGTCGGGGGGATTAACATACCTGATATGGGCTCGCCTGGTACTCTGGTAAGACCCGAATGCCCTGGTACCCTCTGGAACCGCATCCGTTAACCCGCTTTACAGGTCTGACCGAAAGATGTTCCCTGCGGATCCAATCGTTGAACTGCCTGGAAAAATCAATTTCTGACATCGGTGGGTGACCTTTCAAGAATAAGAAGTGGCAGAAAGCGCAGAAAAGATCGCCAGTCTCAGTCTCGCACTCGCTCTGAAGCTCACAGCAGTGATCTACAAACTCCCCCAGAAGCAATATCTTGTCACTCCCAATCTGAGGCGAGTATTCTTCAGGAACCTGAACGCATGTGACCTGGAAGTTTCTGTCCATCAATGCTTGAAACGCACAGATGGCTTGTTCTATAATATAAGGGGCTTCTGCAAAAAAATCCTGAAACAGTTCCTGTTTCATTTTTTCAACTGGGCAGGGATTTGTAAAGGGGATGATCACCATGCGGTTCAGGAGCGCTTCGTCCAGCGCATTTCCATGAAGCGGATAGTTTCCTGCAAAAAACAGGATGGGCTTTTTCCGCATGAGACCGGGGGACTTATATTTTTCCTCGATCTTAACAGTGTCATCGCCCACCATCTGCTTGATAATCCCGGCTGCGTCTTTGGGAAGGGGCTTGTCCGGCAAGTCCAGGCAGGAAGCCAGGCGCTTCCCCTGCATACTGCCGGTAGTCCACTGATTGGAGAAATCGTGCATTCCTCGGACTGCGACTACATTTTCCTCACCGACCAACTTCTCCAGAAATTTACCGATCTGAGACTTTCCTGTGTTACTAGGCCCCAGCAGCACATAGAAGCGTTTCAGGTTAGTTTCTGAAAGGATCAGGGCAATCAATTCCAGAATTTGTTGACGGATCTCCGGATTGCCGTTGCTGACCTGTCGGATGAATGACTCGAAAGCGATTCCTTGCTCCTGACTGTTCCGAATTTGTTGATAAGAGAATCTTACCACACGGAAAAAACCGTCGTCTGGGTTATGCCGATACAGCACGCCCGTTCCCAGGTCAAGCGTACCATCGAGGAAATTGATTGTGTAGGGAGGCGGTTCGAGCTCTTCCTCCTGCTGAATTTCAGGGCTCTCACTCACCATTTTTATTAACTTCCGATAATCGCTGTTTGTCAGGCAATCTGCAAGGTCAGCCTCTTGCAGCGTTGCCTTAAACAGTACCGCCGCCTGATGGGCACTCAATTTTTTCCAACACACCCTATCGAATTGACACAGACAATCCTGATAGTACATCAATATTAGCTTCTGGGGCAGGAACTCCTCCAGATGGACCAGGTCCCGGCTCACCTGACGTTTCCCTATGCCAACACTGATATCCGGCTTTTGTATCCCACACATGTTTGTTGGAAATGGCTTCTCTGGCCACTTCCAGTCAAATTGACAGGGCTCAGAGATCCTCTTCGTTGGTTTTAATGCGGATGCATCCAGCAGTTCCGTGGGGCATTGCAGTTCAGGCCCTGTTTGTATGCCCTGGGAGATACTGCAGTCCAAACCGCGGTCGTCCTGGTAGTCCCAGGACGACTGCGGAAACATGAGGGTGGGTACTTCAGAACGGGATTCTTTTGGATCGTCAGAGTGGTCTTCATGCCAAAATTTGGACGCCGCAAAATCAAAGTTGAGATGCATTTATCGCCTCCTGATGCCAGGCTGGCCGCAGGTATTGGGCGGACAGTCTCCAATGCTCCGCCACAATGGGAGATCTGTCGAGCTGCAATGACCCGACTGTATTGGACTTCTCCCAGCCAAAGACACAATGCATGGCGGGACGATGACAACTAGGGTGTCCTTCTCCGATAAGCCAGAGTTGTCCTGAAAAACAGTCGCAAACGGAGGTCAAAATGATTGTATCCTGCTGATCCAGGAGAACAAGGCGGGCACTTGTCGGCTTGTCCGGATCGGTACTCAGGCCAAGCTTCCACCCCATTGTGTCTGCATTTGCCTCAAAAACTTCGCCGTCATCCCGCTGCAAGCTCATTTCGAAGCGCGCCAGCGGCAGGTAGCGGTGCATGTAAATGAGGCACAGCTGGCGGGTATCAGGGTTGCGCATGACGGCATAAACGTCTGGCTGCCCGGCGTTAATTGCGTCAATGATCTCCCTCGTCTGGTAGTCCCTGGTGTTTACGTTGTTCATCTTGACTTTCTCCTTTCTGGCAGGGCCTCCTGCCATTAGAATCATACCAGAGTCTGCCGGGTGAGGCCTGATTCACAAAAATAAATCTGGAGGCGTTTCCAATTTCTGAGAAATTTAAAAATGGCCCCTTTATGTCTGCCGCTTTGTATCATCAGGCAGTGGAACAAATTGGCCGTTATTGGAGAAGTCTTCTCCATGAAGGTTCCACCATTGATTGTGAAGAGGCCTACGGCGTGGAGAACCGTAGGCCTGCATGGTTTGGAGATCTGAAGTCATGGTTGGAACCTCTTTGCGCCTGCAAAATACAAAGCGGGTCAGGTACAAAAAGCACGGAGGCACAGCAGAAATATCACCGTCAATTTAGTCTCCCCAGCGCTGTTAACACCGATCTGGCTATGGTTTCTATTGAATTAGATACCATGCTCCCTAGGGATAATCCGTTGGTCGCAGCGATGCTTCCAATCTTGATTTACAGCTATTTTTTGAATCGCAAAAAACAGGGGAAAGCACAATTCGATGCCGATGGCTACCCCATTGACGAGGTATCTCTGCAAGGCACTGCCAAGTTGTATGTTGACCTAAAAACGAATGCATGGCAAGATTATGCCATAACACGCAGCGGAAAAGACCCTCTCCTGAATCGAGCAAAAAAATTATTCAATCTTAAAAATTGGCGTTGCGAATATTCAAAGCTCACTTTGAATTCATTGCAGAATGAGCAGAAACAGGGTCAAATTCGCAGGATATTTGGGAAAATTCTGCTGTTTAGCACATTGACCCATCATCTGCAGGATGTGTGCAATGTAACTATGACGATGGATGCCTTTGAGGATTTAACAGGCCTTTTGTCGCTTATTACCAAAGATTTTCCTATCCATACTGCGGGAAAAAGTGAAGGTCCATTTCGCCGTAATCTTGATCCCTGTAAGCAAGAATTGCTCATGCTTATCGAGCAATTCCAAATGAAGCATTTACAGAGATATGATATAATATCTCCGTATGACCGCTTTTTGTATCTATTCAGAAGCGAATTATGGTATTCTGAGCACGAGGATGAAAACCGAGAGCCAACAGAAGATGAAATGAAAATGATCACAAAAGACCTCCCAGACCTAATCAATTTACTCATCTGATACGCTCTCGAGATTTTTATTTCGGGCAGATGGACAGATTAAATTTGAGCTTTGCCGAAGAAACGGTATCGGAATCACCCTATACCGCTTCTTCGTTTTTATTTTACTGCTTTGATCTGCCCATCTGTCCAGAACGATCATAATCCGGTCAGCTCCAAGATCGCATCTTTTGTAATCCTCCAGCTTCGCCCAACCCGAAATCCTCTCAGCTTTCCGGAGTCCAGCAGACGGTAGATGGTATTTTTTCCTACGCCTAGAACGTCCATAGCCTCCTGCGCTGTCAATACCACGGGCAGCCGCTCCAGCAGCTCATTTTCCCGCCAGTCAAGATACGCTTCCTCTCGCATGGTAAAAAACCTCCCATTGATTATTTAACACCCTGTTTGGTTTTTCTGTCCCCCTCAAACAAATATCATTTCCATAGAATGCCGGGAACCGCTGAGGCCTGCGCCTCATCTGCGGTTCCCGGTATTTTTGATTTTATAGGAGAAGGAGGTAGGACGCCATGCTGAAAGCGCTTTTGTCTGTGATTCGTGCCGTCATTGTGGAATTGGTAAATCAGCTGTTTCGGCGGGTTTACGCCACCATGGGGTGACCATGGACCAGCGCCAGGAGCTCCGGGAGAAGTTTCTCGGAGTCCTTCTGGCGGCTGCGGCGGCGCTGCTGTGCGCGGCCATCGACTATTTTGTGAAACAGGAGGACAATGAACCATGAGAGACGAAGTTTTTACTTGCGGGATCTGCGGGCGCGCATATTCCGGCGGCCAGAGGCAAACCTTCGGGGACCAGGAGCTGTGTTCTGACTGCTTTGAGCAGGAAACCGTACTCTGCGCGGTTTGCGGAGCGCGTATCTGGGCGGATGAGAATGCCGGCAGCGATGGCACTCCGCTCTGCCAGCGGTGTTACGAGCGGGATTACATCAACTGTATCCGCTGCGGAGCTTTACTTCGTGATGACAGCGCTTATTACTCCAGAGACGATGAAGATAATGAGGAGCCTTTGTGCTACGACTGCTATATCAGAAGTGCCCGGCGGAGAGCAATACAGGACTACTCGTACAAGCCGGAGCCAATCTTTTACGGGCATGGAAATCGATATTTGGGCGTGGAACTGGAGATCGACGGAGCCGGAGAATCCTCTGGGAACGCCAAAACGATTTTGGCCCTGGCAAACGCCAAGGAAGATTTGATTTACTGCAAGCACGACGGCTCTTTGGACGAAGGCTTTGAAATTGTTACGCACCCCATGACTCTGGAATTCCACCAGAAGGAGATGCCCTGGAAGGCAGTCATGCGCGAGGCGGTCACGATGGGCTATCGGAGTCACCAGTGCGGAACATGCGGCCTCCACGTCCATGTAAGCCGGGCAGCATTCGGCTCCACTCACCGGGAGCAAGAGACGAGCATGGCCCGGGTCCTGTATTTCTTTGAGAAACATTGGGAGGAACTGCTGAAATTCAGCCGCCGCACGCCGCGTCAGTTGGAACGCTGGGCTGCCCGCTATGGTTTAAAAGATCATCCAATGGACATTCTGGACCATGCGAAAAAAGGGCACGGAGGGGGGCGATATTCCTGCGTGAACCTCCAAAATAGCGATACGATTGAATTTCGTATGTTTCGCGGGACACTGAACTACAATACATTGATTGCCACATTACAGCTCGTTGACCGAGTCTGTGATGTGGCAATTTATTTGTCCGATGACGAGTTGAAAGCTCTGTCCTGGACCAGTTTTGTCTCTGGCTGCCAGGCCCCGGAGCTGGTGCGGTACCTCAAGGAGCGGCGGATCTATGTCAATGACCCCGTTTCCGGGGAGGAGGAGCTGTGATGTGCTGCTTGTTTGGAGTCATCGACTACGGCCACTCTCTGACCCAAAAGCAGAGAAACCACATACTCGCGGTCTTATCCGTCTCCTGCGAGGTCAGAGGGACAGATGCCACGGGAATCGCTTACCACAGTCATGGCAGGCTCTGTATTTACAAGCGCCCTCTTCCGGCCCATCAGATGCGCTTCCATGTCCCCGGAGATGTGTGGACCATTATGGGTCATACGCGGCTGACGACCCAGGGGAGTGAGCAAAGAAACTACAATAACCACCCGTTCCGGGGAACCGTATCCGATGGGATGTTCTCCCTGGCGCACAACGGCGTGATTCGGAACGATAAGACGCTGCGCAGGAAACTGGGACTGCCCGCAGCGAAAATCGAGACGGACAGCTATATCGGGGTGCAGCTGCTGGAGCAGTCCCATACGCTGAGCTTTGAGAGCCTGCGCCGTATGGCGGAACAGCTGGAGGGCTCGTTTACCTTTACCGTCCTCAGCGGAGCGGATGATCTGTATATCGTCAAGGGCGACAATCCCATGTGTCTGTATCACTTCCCAAACAGAGGGCTTTACCTTTATGCTTCGACTGAGGAGATCCTGCGGCGGGCGATTTGCCGTTTGCGATTCCGGCTGGGGGAGGCCGTCAAAATCCCAACACAATGCGGGGATATCTTACGGATCGCCGCTGCGGGCCAAATTACAAGAGGCCAATTCGACGACTCCAGGCTGCTCCCGGCCTGGCCCGATCCGCGTTGGCGGCGTTTCTGTGCCCCATGGGAGCTGCGGCCTACCGTTCCGGTGAAAGCCGCCCTCAGTTATTTGGACGAGCTGAAATCAGTGGCTCCTGCTTTTGGATATGCCCCGGAGGAAATCGACAGGCTGGCGGCAGATGGCTTTTCCCCGGAAGAACTGGAAGAATTCCTGTATTGCGGCGAGCTTTGATGCCGAGGATCGGTCCGCAAAAGGGCCATCGGAATTTCCTGAACAAAATCAGCAGAAAAAACGTATTTTTGCAGCGCTGGTGGATAGATTTGTGGTGTTCAGTCTAACAACTGGTTTTCTGGACACCGCGGGAGGTGGTGAACATGAACTTTGGATATGCCCGATGCAGTACCAACGAGAGCAAGCAGGATATTGACCGCCAGGTGCGGGAGCTGAAAGCTGCCGGGGCGGAGAAGGTCTACCTGGAGTACGAGCACGGGGACAGTGCCATGAAACAAGTCCAGCAGAGTATGTTTGCGCTGGCGCAGGAAGGGGATACCATCATCACGCTGGAGGTCTCCCGTCTGGCCCGAAGTACGAAACAGCTTTGTGAGGTGATTGACTTGATAAAAAGCAAGTCCCTCTGTTTGATGATCGTAGGCAGTATTACGATGGACTGTCGGAAAGGCCGTGCGGACCCCATGACGGAGGCGTTTCTCCAGATGGCAGGGGTATTCGGCCAGTTGGAGCTGGCCATGATCCGGGCCCGTGTGCGCTCAGGCATGGCAAACGCGAAAGCGAAGGGGAAATTGATCGGGCGGCCGCAAGTCACTGCGGATACGATTCCGGCGATTTTCTACCGGCATTATCCGGCTTACCGGTCCGGCCAGCTCAATATCAGCGAATTTGCCCGTGTCTGCGGTGTGAGCCGTACTACGATCTATAAATATCTCAGCATAGTGCGTTGAGAGGTGATATAGCAAAAAAGATTCGCCCGTTACTTGGGCGAATCTTTTTTGCTGTTCATGGCCAGAAGGAAGGTTTTCAGAAGCTGTTCGGCATAGCCGCGTTCTGCGGTGGAGCAGCTTTTCAGCAGAAGTTCCAAGGGCTCAGAGCAGTCATCTTCTAATGTTCCGAATAAAATAAAATCTGTGGACAGACGCAGGATATGGGCGATTTTGCAGAGGGTGGGGACGGACATCCCTTTGATTCCCAGCTCAATATCAGAGCAAAATTTGGGCGTAACCTCCAGCAGCTCGGCAAACTGTTCTCTGGTATAGCCCAGATACTCCCGCTGTCTGCGAATCCTGCCGCCAATCTCTGCCCATTCCATGCGAAACCCTCCAGCGTTTTCATTCAGTCTATCCCGGAGAGTTCTATTTATAAATAAACTATTAGGGTTGAAAAAAGAGAACTTATAGGGTAGAATAAAAAACACGGAAAGTACCTCAAAAAATTTAAGGCCTAGCAGAATCAAAGGATAGGATAGATAAAGGAAAAGGAGGCATGAACCATGTTTTGCGCGAAATGTGGAAAGAAGTTACCGCCTGACGCTGGGTTCTGTCCCGGCTGCGGCACACCAACGGGGGAACCTGTGCCGCAGAGGACGCCGGCTCCGGGCGGGGGCAGTGACAGAAGTTCCGTGGGGACCGCCGTGGGGAAGAACGCGGCGTATTATTTAACCGAATTTCAGAAAATCGAAGTGGGAGAAAAGTTCCGCTTCAACTGGGCAGCTCTGCTGCTTGGTCCGGCGATGTGCTTCTACCGCAAATGCGGCGGGTTGTTCCGAAAGTACTTCTTGCTCCCCCTTATTCTCTTCCTGGTCGGCTATCTGCTCTCCGCCATTGGAACCGGCATCATTGAACCTGTGCCCATGCTGGCGGGTACTGTCTTATCCATTGTGTCCGGGCTTTGGCTTCTGATTGCCGACATCCGCTTTGGCTTGAAGTTTAACCGCGAGTATTGCGCGGTCTGCAAGCAGAAAATGAGCAGCTCTGTGGGAGAAAAGTCGCTGGGGGTAACGCTGAAATCGCTGATCCTGTTTTTGGCCGCTTGGGTTGCCGCTGTTGCAATCTGCATGGGAATTGCAACGGTTGTGGTAAACAGTTTTTGGGGGGCGGCGCTGTCAGATATCGATTTCGACAGCAACGATCAAGATGAGGATTACTCTTTAACCCAGGATGGTTCCTTATCCAATGAGGAACTTCCTCCTACGGAAAATTACGAACAAGAGCCCGGTGCCGCTTCATCCTATTCCAATGACCAAGAAGATAATGATTCTCTCAATACCGTAACGGGCCGATTTGACAATTTTGTTGGTAGTTGGCAGGACGAGAATGGGAGCGGCTTCATGATTATGATTGGCTACAGGGATGAAACAAAGCAGCAGGCATACGCATATATAGCTACTGCCGCTGGAGATTTTGAGGTCGAACTAAAAACGGATGACGGCTTGAGTGCAAGTGGTGCAGATACCGGTGTGGGAAGTGAACCAATCTATGCACTCGACATTGTCCGAAATAATTATTGGCTGGAGGCTTATATTTATTACGCTGATCCTGACATCTCATATGATCTCAAATTCGTACCGGCAGATCCTGCAGAATATCCATACGAGAATCCGTATTATACCGGGTGATTTGTCCTGCTGTAAAGTCGATTTGGCCAAATACATATAAAAATAGCAAATAGGGGATGTGAGAGACATGCATTGCAGGCACTGCGGCGCGGAAATTCCAGAGGATGCCTCCTTTTGCCCTAATTGTGGTCAGGCGGTTTCCACTCCTGTGGAGCAAAACCCATCCGCAGCCGAGATCCATCACGGGGGAACCCGACGCTTTTTGCCGGTACTGGTTGCGGTAGCCATCTTTTTGGCCGTTGCAATGATAATAGGAATGGAATTTGAGGGGACTCTTTTGATCCTGGCATTTGCCTTCTGTGTGTATGCACTGGTCATAAAGCCCAGAACGCTTGCCCGCCGCGTAAAAAAACGGTTGGTCGAAGGCACTGCGATCCCAAATCAAATTGAATATAGTACTATTTCATCCATTTTGAGGGACGAACCCTACTCCGATAAGGTCATCATAAAAAGCGAAGGGCTTATGGAGACGGAGACTGGTCAACAGATCGGGTTTGTTGAAGCCGCCATCAAAGGTGGGGTCCAGTTCAAGCTGAAATTGGTTCCAGACAGTACGAACACGCTCAAACTGGTTCTAGAAGGCTCTTCCACCTCCAAATGGGAACTGGAGGGGGGCTTTCAAGTTGCAAAAGATTACCTGGAGGCGGATGAACTCTATCAGAGCATACTCCACAAGCTCCTTCCTGACTATGTGGAGCAGCGCACTCAGGACGAGCGGGAAGTCAAGAAAACCAAGACCTACCGGCGTGTCGCTACTGCGATGATTGTGGCTTTCGTAGGGTATGTGATCGTCGCGACCCTTGTGCCCAGCCTGATCCGCAACCCGGTCAGCGACCTCCAGGACATAGTCTTTGAGGATTATGGGACCATGACGTTGGGTGAGGCGGTTGATTCTACTGTAGAGAATGCACGGTGGAGTTCTGAAAAGGTGGATAACACCCATTATCTCGTCACACTGAGCGGATTTCAGCCAGATCTGTTTGCAAAATTTGAGGCCACCTTTGACGTAGAGTATACCGATGACTATGTCTATGCCAGCATAAGCAGCGTAACATATAATGGGGAAACTTATATGGATATCTTCTCTCTGGCCATTGTGCTTGGAGCGATTTATGGCAGCTGAATCGGGTATTTCTGAAAAGCCTGTATTGACCGCAGCCTAAAGACAATGTACCGACAGCACATTGCTGGCACAGACCACAGCAACTGCGGGACTCTGTGTGGATTTCTGTGCGGGAGGCTTTTTGACAGCCTATGCGGCGCCCGGGGTAATTCCCGGGCGCCGCTATTTCACATCACCCCAGGCGGCGTCAAAGGAAATGGACAGCATCTTCTGGTCTCGCTGGACGCAATAGATGGGCAGCTGGCGGGAAGTAGCGGCGGTGGACACCGCTGCCGGATAGTTCACTACATAAAAAATGGCGGCGGCAGCCAGTATGCAGGCCAGCACCGCCAAGGTCTTTCTGCGCAGCAAAATGATTTTTCCCATAAATAAAACCCCCCTTTGTGCCATTCTATGCCTTAATAGAGGATGACAGAAGGGAAGGAAAGAAAATAAGAGGGGGCTGCTGCGTGATTGCAACAGCCCCTGATATTCAGCGGGTCCTGGCCCAGTAGGCAGCCATGCTCTCGCCGGGCTGGCCGGTGACCTCATGGGACAGGTAGGCGGCCAACTCCGCCGGAGGGGTCCAGGCTATGGCGGCATCCTCGGTGGAAAATTCTACCTCGGCGTAGAAGAAGTCGGTATCCAGCTGGGGGTCCACCTGGTTGACCTCCAGGGTAAGCCCACCGGGCAGAGGATAGCGGCGCTGCTCCTTTTGAATCATAGGTTTGCCCAGCATGGCCAGCAGCCGGCGGTACCGGTCAAGATCCAGAGGAATTTCGATCTCCTCCCGGACCAGTCCGGCGCCCCCTTTGAAACAGAGCACATAGGCGGGTTCCCCACCATCCGGAGCCTCCCGTCGTATACGGATGGCTGGATTTGTGGTAAAATAGCCTTGATCCATGTGGAGCACGGCGGCAGGTGCTGCATCAGGCCAGCGATCCACCAGCCAACGGCGCTCGATTTCCATACGAAAAACCTCCTTTTAAAAGGGCAGAGCCACCAGGGCGGGCACTAAAATGGGTACCGCCAGGGAGAGCACCACGCCGGAGGTGAAGGAATAAATAGTGATACGCTCGTGTGTGGCACCCACTACCACAGGCAGCACGGTGTCCATGGCGGCGGCCCCGGGCAGGGCGGCGCACTCCACATAGCCCAGGTGCTTGGCAACCAGGGGAATGAGCAGGATGGAGAAGATCTCCCGCATGACATTGGAGAGAAAGGCTATAGCGGATACCAGGGCGGAATAGGGAGCCAACAGGGTGGGGGCCAGGGAGTACCAGCCCATGCCCGCGGAGGCGGCCATAGCATCCTTTACCCCCAGGGGAAGGAAGAGTCCTGCAAGAGCGGCGAAGGCCAGGGTACCGACGCACACCGCCACCGGAACCAGCAGCACCTGAAAACCGGCGGTCTTGATATCGCTAAGGAAGGTGCCTTGCTTGCCCATATCCATGCCCACCATGAACAGTAGCAGGTAAAGCCCAAAGTTGATGACCGTGCCGCAGTGGGCGGTGACGGAAGGGGGGAGGAGGAAACGGCCGGCCAGCATCCCCAGCACCACGGCGATAATGATCCATTTGGTGAGGGCGTTGTCCGCCTTTCCACCAGCGGAGCCTCCCTGCCGGGCGCTTTCGGTGGCGCCTCGGGGCAGACCAAACCGGTCCAGCTTCAACACGAAACGGCGCAGCAGAGTGAGGGCCAGTACAGAGCCAAAGAGGGCCAGTACGGTGATGAGGAAGGCGGCCAGACCGATCTGTCCCAGAGAGGAAATAACCTCGTCATTGGCCCCCAGGTTAACCCCCAAGGTGACGATCAGGATCATCAGAGCCACAAACTGCAGCTTCCCCACCCACACCAAGGGGTGGCGGCGCACAGCGTTTCGGGAGCCGATGAAGGCCCCCAACACCACCAAAGCGATATAGATTGCCAGATTGCTCAGGGTGCTGAGAGTGGTACCCATGCCCATCCATCCTTTTACCATAATTATGCATCCTTTGGGCCTTGGGGGCCCTGGCGTCGGGGCACATTGTACCACATACCGAGAGGAAAGTCCACCTCTGGCGGCCAGGAGACAGACATATGCCAATCTCTGGGAAACATTCTGCAACTTGCATAAAAAACTCGTTAGTTTTTTGACAGCTATACTTCACTTTCCACTTGCAAAGGGGGTGAAAATCGGTTATAGTTGCGTTGGATAAAAAAGTATTAGCACACAAAAATATTTTTGAGAGGTGAATGGAATGGGTACCCCTAAGAACAACAGTACCGATACCGTATTCCAGTGGAACGGTATCCCCCAGCCGGGACAACTGATCCCGTTGGGACTCCAGCACGTGGTGGCTGCCGTGGTGGGCATCATCACCCCTGCCATCCTGGTGTCCAACACCTGCGGGCTGAGCGAGTCGGAAAAGACCCTGATGATCCAGGTCTCCCTGATCCTCACGGCCATTGCCACTCTGCTCCAGCTTTTCCCCATTTTCCACCGCATCGGCTCCGGCCTGCCTGTCATCATGGGCATCAGCTTTGCGTACATCCCCACCCTCCAGGCCATCGGCGAGCAATTCGATATCTCCACCATCCTGGGCGCTGAGATCATCGGTGGCATCGTGGCTATCGTCTTCGGCGTGTTTGTCAAGTGGATCCGCCCCCTGTTCCCCCCGCTGGTTACCGGTACCGTGATCTTTACCATCGGTCTGTCCCTCTATCCCACTGCTGTCAAGTATATGGCTGGCGGCGCGGGCACTGAGTGGTTCGGCAATGTGCGCAGCTGGGTGGTGGCCCTTATCACCCTGGCCGTGGTGGTCATCCTGTCCAACTTCACCAAGGGCATTTTCAAGCTGGGCGCTATCCTGTGCGGCATGATCGTGGGCTATATCCTGGCCTACTTCCTGGGTATCGTGGACCTGTCCGGCGTCAGCGGCTCCTCTTGGTTCGCTCTGCCTGAGGTTATGCCCTTTGAGATCAAGTTCGTTCCTTCCGCCTGCGTCTCCCTGGCCATTGTGTATGTGGTCAACGCAGTGCAGACCATCGGCGACCTGTCCTCCACCACCATGGGCGGCATGGACCGCATGCCCACTGACAGAGAGTTGTCCGGCGGCATCGTGGGTCAGGGCATCATGAGCATCATCGGCGCCTTCTTTGGCGGCCTGCCCACCGCCTCCTACAGCCAGAACGTGGGCATCGTCACCGTCAACAAGGTCATCAACCGGGCGGTCTTTACCCTGGCCTCCGTGATCCTGCTGGTGGCCGGCCTGATGCCCAAGTTCGCCTCCATCCTCACCACCATTCCCCAGTGCGTCATCGGCGGCGCCACCATCTCCGTGTTCGCCACCATCACCATGACCGGTATCCGCATGATCACCGAGGGCGGCTTCACCTCCCGCAAGAGCTCCGTGGTGGGCCTGTCCGTGGCTCTGGGCGTGGGCATCACCCAGGTGTCCGGCTGCCTGGCCGGCGAGGGCTTTCCCGACTGGGTGAACACCGTGTTCGGTTCCTCCTCCGTGGTGGTGGCCACCATCATGGCCATCATCCTCAACCTGGTCCTGCCCAAGGAAAAGGAGACTGCCAAGAAATAAGCTTTCCTCCGGGAAAGAAAAGTGGCCCGGCTCTTTCAGGAGCCGGGCCCTTTCCTGGGATGAAACGGTGAGATTGGATCATTCCTTGGCTTCGTCAATGTAGCTGTACAGAGTGTACTTGGAGATACCGAAGTACTTGCAGACCTTGTCACCGCTTTTGGTGATAAGGAAAGCGCCGGTGTCGTTGAGGAACTGGACCGCCTTGACTTTGTCCTCCTTGTTCATGAGGGCTACGGGTTTGCCCACGATCTTCACGCTTTGCTCCAGCAGCTCGTCCAGCAGATCGGACACATTGCGGGAGATGGACTCCGGTTCCTTCTCATCCTTTTCGGTGGCGGTGAACTGCTTGAGCATATTCTCCATGGCCAGCAGCAGCGTAATATCATAGTTGATGCCGAAGATGCCGATGGGGGTGCCGTCATCGTCCCGGATATACATGGTGGTGGATTTGAGGATCTTGCCGTCCTTGGTACGGGTCAGGTAGCTTAGATGATCCTGAAGCTGGACCTGGTTGCCCCGCAGCGCCTCCAGAACCACATGGGAGGGCCCGTCGCCCACCTTGCGGCCGGTCACATGGCCGTTCTCAATGGCCACAATGGAGCTCTCCGGATCGTTGGTGGCCAGGTCGTGGACGACCACTTCGCAGTTGGGGCCGAACTGGCTGGCGATGCCTTTTGCCAGCTTCAGGAGAAATTGGAGAGAAGATGCATCTGGCACGAAATTACCTCCTTTCCGCGAAAATATGTACATGGAATGATGAACCATCATTATCCGATCTATTGTACCATATTTCACGGAAGATGCAACTCATTTATGCACCTAAAAATTTTTTAGTTTTTCTAACAAAAGTGTTGCAACTCCGGGCAAATTGTGGTAATATATAAAAGTAACAGGAACGAATCTATACAAAGTGCACAAAACTGAACCACAAATGCTGCGGCTGTAACGGAGTGCTAAAACGCACGGGCTGGATGGACCTAAAATTCGGCTAAATGTTGAACAATGTACCCCGTCAGCCGGAGTTGTCCCGTCCATTCCGGCTGGAATGGATCTTTTTTTGCTCAAAAATATATTTTGCTGTTAGGAGGAACTGAATATGCTGTTGGTTGGTAATGGCAGACTGATCACCCGGAGCCAGACGACCCCCTATCTGGAGGATGGCGCCGTCGTGCTGGACGGCGAGGTGGTCAAGGAGGTAGGTACCCTGGCCGACATGAAGGCCAAGTATCCCCAGGCTGAGTTTGTGGACGCCCAGGGCGGCGTCATCATGCCCGGCCTCATCAACGTACATACCCACATCTACTCCGGCCTGGCCCGGGGCCTGTCCATCGAGGGGAACAACCCCACCAATTTCCTGGAGGTGCTGGAGGGTACCTGGTGGAACATTGACCGCCACCTGACCCTGGACGGCACCCGCGCCTGTGCCTACGCCACCGTGCTGGACTGCATCCGGGACGGCGTCACCACCATCTTTGATCACCACGCCTCCTTCAAGGAGATCCCCGGTTCCCTCTTTGCCATCAAGGACGTGTGCAAGGAGCTGGGCATCCGGGCAAACCTGTGCTATGAGGTGTCCGAGCGGGACGGCGAGGAGAAGTGCGCCCAGTCCATCCAGGAGAACGCCGACTTCGCCAAGTGGGCCCAGGAGCAGGACGACGACATGATCCGCGCCATGTTCGGCGGACATGCCCTGTTCACCATCTCCGACAAGACCTTTGAGAAGATGGTGGAGGCCAACAACGGCATGACCGGCTTCCACATCCACGTGGCCGAGGGCATGAACGATGTGTACGACTCCCTGCGCAACTACGGCTGCCGTCCTGTGAACCGGCTGCTGTACAACGGAATCCTGGGCGAGAAGACCATGCTGGGCCACTGCATCCACGTCTCTCCCGCCGAGCTGGATATCATCAAGGAGACCAATACCATGGTCTGCCACAATCCCGAGTCCAACATGGGCAATGCCGTGGGCTGCTCTCCCGTGCTGCAGATGTACGGCAAGGGCATCCTCATCGGCCTGGGCACCGACGCCTACACCCACGACATGCTGGAGAGCCTGAAGGTGCTGCTGCCCATGCAGCGCCACAACGCCGCCCTGCCCAACGTGGGCTGGTGCGAGGCCACCGGGATGCTCTTCCAGAACAACGCCAAGATCTGCTCCCGCTACTTCAAGAAGCCTCTGGGTGTGCTGGAGCCCGGCGCCGCCGCCGACGTGATCGTCATGGATTACAAGCCCTTCACCCCCTTCTCCGACGCCAACATCGACGGCCACATGCTCTTCGGCATGATGGGCAAGAACTGCCGCACCACCATCATCAACGGCAAGGTGCTCTACAAGGACCGGGAGTTCGTGAACATTGATGAGGACAAGATCAACGCCTGGACTATGGAGCAGGCCAAGAAGTTGTGGGGCGAGCTGAACCACTGCACTTACTGATTGCCAAGATAAGTGCGTTGAGCTTGTCCGCACCAAGCGTTTTGCCTCTAGCAAAACCTTGATGCCGGGGCAATTCA
>NZ_JACJLC010000008.1 GCF_016901955.1 Pseudoflavonifractor phocaeensis | reverse complement strand
CCCACGGCGACTCCAACCCCCACCCCTACGCCCACCCCCACGGTGGAGGAGCGGACAGCGGCCCGGGCGGCGGCCATGACAGAGGAGCTGAGCCAGTATGAGAAGATCTGCCAGCTCATCATTGTGGCGCCCGAGGATATCACCGGCGTGGGCACCGCCACCCAGGCGGGGGAGGCCACCCGGGAAGGGCTGGAGAAATACCCCATTTGCGGCATCCTGTACCGGGGGCCCAACATGCTCAGCCAGAGCCAGCTCACCCAAATGCTCACCACAACCCAGAGCTACGCCAAGATCCCCCTGATCCTCACCTGTGACGAGGAGGGGGGGCGGGTCACCCGGCTGATGAGCACCGTGGGCACCACCTGGGTGGACGCCATGCTGGACTATGAGGACCAGGGCCCGGAGAAGGCCTATGAGAACGCCTACACCATTGCCTCCGACCTGAGCCGGTGCGGCTTCAATACCGACCTGGCCCCGGTGGCCGACGTGTGGACCAACCCGGAGAACACCGTCATCGGCGACCGGGCCTACAGCACCGATTTTGACACGGCGGCAGAGCTGGTGTCGGCGGCGGTGGAGGGCTTCCACGCCGGCGGCGTGGGGTCGGTGCTCAAGCACTTCCCTGGCCACGGCGGCACCTCCACTGACTCCCACTATGGGGCCGCTTACCTCTACCGCACCCGGGAAGAGCTGTGGGAGGGGGAGCTGGTCCCCTTCCTGGCGGGCATTGAGGCGGGAGCCGACGCCGTGATGATGGGCCATATCATTGTGCCCGACCTGGACGACGTCCCCGCCCCCCTGTCCTATGAGATGGTCACCGGTCTGCTCCGGGAGGAGATGGGCTACGACGGCCTAGTCATGACCGACGCCATGCAGATGTCCGCCCTTACCAAGTATTATACCGGCGGCCAGGCGGCGGTGATGGCCATCCAGGCCGGTGTGGATGTGCTCCTGTGCCCCGGCGATCTGGACGGCACCATCGACGCCCTGACGGCTGCGGTGGACAACGGCCTCATCTCCCAGGAGCGATTGGACAAGAGCGTCCAGCGGATCCTGACCTTCAAGATCAACCGGGGGCTGATCCCCCTGGAAGAGGGCTGAACCATTTGACAGACAAGCAAAACAGGCCTGCTGCGATTGCGCAGCAGGCCCGTTTTTTAACTGCCCAGCAGCAGGGGCTGGAGCTGGCGGCCCTCCAGGGCGGCTTCGATTGCCGGCACCACCAGGGAAAACTCCCCCACCAGGGAGGTGGGCTTGCCCTGGGGATCATCCTGACGGAAGGGCACGAAGTAGACGTGCTTTTTGTCCAGCAGCTGGCCAATGTTCTTGGCGGAGGCTGCCAGACCGTCGTTGGTGGCGGGACAGATGACCACCGGCCGGCCGTTGCGCAAATGAGCCTTGGCTGCCAGGGTCACCGTGGTGTCGGTGATGCCGCCCGCCAGCTTGGCCAGGGTGTTGCCGGTGCAGGGGCAGATCACCAGCACATCCAGCAGCTTTTTGGGGCCGATGGGCTCCGCCTTCACCAGGGTGTCGATGACCCGCCTGTCGCAGATCCGTTCCATCTCCCGCATAAACTCGTGGGCGGGGCCGAAGCGGGTGTCGAAAGCGGCGGTATGCTCCGACACGATGGGGGTCACGTCCCCAAACCGGGCCTTTACCTTCTCCAGGGCGGCCATGGCCATGCTCAATGTACAAAAGGAGCCGCAAAAGGCGAATCCCACCTTAGTCGTATCCATGCTCACACTCCCATTTCATGCAATATGTTGTAAATGGTGGTCTGGATGCACTGGCCGGCTGTGACCGGGGCCACCTTGCCTGGCAGGGACAGGGCCCAGATCACCTTGACCCCCAGGCGGGCGGCGGCCTGGAAGTCCACGCCGCCGGGCTTGGAGGCCAGATCGATGACCAGACAGCCCGGCTTCAGGTCGGCCAGCTGGACCTCACCCAGCACCGGGGCGGGAACGGTATTGATCACCAGGTCATAGCCGCACAGCCAGCCCTCCAGCTGGCCGATGTGCTCCCCGGTGCATCCCCAGCTCTCCGCCCAGGCCAGGTGGGCCCATTTCCGGGCGGCCACGCTGACTCTGGCTCCCAGAGCCACCAGCCGGGGGGCCAGCGCCCGGCTGATTCGGCCGCAGCCCAGTACCAGTACCCGGGCCCGGTGGAGGGTGATGGGCAGCTCCTCCATGGCCAGCTGGATGGCGCCCTCCGCGGTGGGCACCGCGTTGGCTACCGCCAGCTCCTCCCGGGCGAAATAGTCCCGGAGGATCAGCCCCCGCGCTTCCGCCAGGGCAGTGAGGCCGGGGCCCGCCATTCCCGCGCACACCAGCTGACCGGGCCGCAGGGGGGCCAGCAGGGAGGTCAGAGGCACCGGTTCCTTCCACAGGGGGGCGTGGAGCAGCCCGCCCTCCTCCTCCGCCGGCAGAGGAAGGATGACGCAGTCCGCCAGAGCCGCTCCGGCGGGCCCGGACTCCGGCAGCACCCCGGACAGGGGCTCCCCGCAGTCCAGGGCATAGGTATGTACCGTGTGACCGTCGGCGGCCAGCAGCTCCGCCAGTTTGGCCTGGCGCAGGTCGCCTCCCGCCACCCAGATGTTCAACTCACTTCTCATGACCCGCTCCTCCGTTCTCCGTGACTGCTCCATCCTATTCCATCCGGCCCAAAGGGTGATTGCCCCGGCCTTGACAATTCGTCCGGGGGCGAGGATAATGGAGGGACATGAGTATGAGAGCGGAGATGACTTCCAGTGGACCACACCGGGCACAACCGGCTGACGGAGGGCAGCGTCCCCAAAAAAATGCTGACCTTCGCCCTGCCCATCTTTTTCAGCAACCTGTTCCAGCAGCTGTACAACGCCGTGGATTCCCTTATTGTAGGAAACTTTATCGGCCGGCCCGCCCTGGCGGCGGTGAGCTCCTCCAGCAGCATGATCATGCTGCTCATCGGGTTTATCAACGGCGTGTCCCTGGGAGCGGGAGTGCTCATCGCCCGGTACTACGGGGCGGAGGACGAGGAGCGCATGAGCCGGGCCATCCATACTACCGTGGCCCTGGGACTGTGCGCCGGGGCGGCGCTCACCGTGCTGGGGGTGGCCCTCACTCCCCAGCTGCTGCGGTGGATCGGTACCCCCACCGACGTCATCGACAGCTCCATCCTCTACTTCCGGGTGTACTTCCTGGGCTCCTCCGCCGTGGTGCTCTACAACATGGGGGCCAGCATCCTCCAGTCGGTGGGGGACAGCCGCAGCCCCATGAAGTATCTGCTGGCGGCCTCGGCGGCCAATGTGGTGCTGGACCTGCTGTTTGTGGCGGTGCTGAATCTGGGGGTGGGCAGCGCCGCCCTGGCCACCATCCTCAGCCAGTGCCTGTCCGCCTTCCTGGCCTTCCGCAAGCTCACCCGCACCGGGGAATGCTACAAGGTGACCTGGCGGCGGGTGGGGTTCCAGGGACCCGCCTTCCGGCAGATCATCACTCTGGGACTGCCCTCCGGGGTGCAGAACTCGGTGATCTCCCTGGCCAACGTCATCGTCCAGGCCAACATCAATTCCTTTGACTCGGCGGCCATGGCGGGCTGCGGGGCCTACAGCCGCATCGAGGGCTTTGCCTTTTTGCCGGTGACCTGCTTTGCCCTGGCCCTGTCCACCTTTGTCAGCCAGAACCTGGGGGCCCGGCGGTTTGACCGGGTGCGGGCGGGAATGCGGTTCGGCCTGCTGTGCAGTCCCCTGCTGGCCGAGGTCATTGGCGTCATCATTTTTACCGCTTCCCCGGTGCTGGTGGCCGCCTTCAACAGCGAGCCCGAGGTGGTGGCCTTCGGGGTGGCCTACGCCCGCACCGTATCCCTGTTTTACTGCCTGCTGTCCTTCTCCCACTGCTCCGCCGGTATCCTCCGGGGCATGGGCCGGCCTATCGTACCTATGGCCATCATGCTGTCGGTGTGGTGTGCCCTGCGCATCACCTATATCACCGTAACCGTCCGGCTCATCCCCGATATCCGGGTGGTGTACTGGGCCTACCCTCTGACCTGGTCCATCAGCTCGGTGCTCTTTGCCCTCTGCCTGTGGCGGCTGCTGCGGCATATCCCGGCGGTAGAGGCTCAGAATTGAGAGAGACCGGGCCGAAATGGCCCGGGGCTTTGTACAAAATCCCGGTTGCAATTTGAAAAACCAAGGGGTATAATGACTCCAACCTGTTTTGAGAAGTGAGGAACCGTACCATGGCACACCGCTCCCTCACAACCGCATCCTTCCTGTTTTCCTTTGGCTGGGCTCGATTTATGGGCGCCGGCTTTTTTGGCATGGGGAAATCAGAGGGATGAATGAAATGGGTGGGGCGAAGGCCCCATAGAGCCTGTTTGTATGCTGGGCGCTCATTGAGTTCATCAATGGGCGCCCTTTTCTTATTTTTTGTTTGAAAGGATGTTTGTTATGGTAGTCGTCATGAAGCCCGGTACCAGCCAGGAGAGTATCCAGCGTCTGGTGGAAAAGCTGAAGGAGCAGGGCCTGGAGATCGGCGTCACCAACGGCGTGGGCTGCACCATTCTGGGCCTGGTGGGCGATACCACCGCCGTGGATATGGACAAGATCTCCATTGATCCCAACGTGGAGCGGGTCATGCGGGTCCAGGAGCCCTATAAAAAGGCCAACCGGAAGTTCCACCCGGAGGACACGGTGGTGAGCGTAGGCAAGGCCAAGATCGGCGGCGGAAACTTTTCGGTCATTGCCGGCCCCTGTTCGGTGGAAAGCGAGGAACAGATCTGCGCCGTGGCTGAGGATGTGAAGGCCTCCGGCGCCGCCCTGCTCCGGGGAGGCGCCTTCAAGCCCCGCACCTCCCCCTATTCCTTTCAGGGCATGGGGACCGCCGGGCTGGACCTGCTGATGGAGGCCCGGGCCAAGACCGGCCTGCCCATCGTCACCGAAATCATGGACCCCCGGATGTGCGACCTCTTCGAGCGGGAGGTGGATGTGGTCCAGGTGGGGGCCCGGAACATGCAGAACTTCGAGCTGCTCAAAGAGGTGGGTAAGATGAGCAAACCCATCCTCCTGAAGCGGGGGCTGTCCAATACCTACGAGGAATGGATCATGTCCGCCGAGTATATCATGAGCGAGGGCAACGAGAACGTGATCCTGTGCGAGCGGGGGATGCGCACCTTTGAGACCTACACCCGCAACACCCTGGACGTGTCCGCTATCCCCGCCATCAAGCAGATGAGCCACCTGCCTATCATCGTGGACCCCTCCCACGCAGCCGGGATGTACTGGATGGTGGAGCCCCTGGCCCTGGCCGCTGTGGCCGCCGGCGCCGACGGCCTTATCATCGAGGTCCACAACGACCCCGCCCACGCCAAGTGCGACGGACAGCAGTCCCTCACCCCTCAGAACTTTGACGCCCTGATGCACAAGGTCACCGCTCTGGTTGACCTGGTGGGGAAGACACTGGTAAAATAAAACGAGGCGCGAAGGGCTCGCGGCTTGACGGCCCACCGCGCGGGAAAGGACGAAGCGGCTATGAAAACTCTCACCGTGTCCCTGCCGGGGCGCAGCTATGATATTCTCATCCAGCGAGGGCTGCTGGCCCGGGCAGGGGAGTGTTGCCGCAAGGCCCTCCCCAAGGCCGGGCGGCTGTTTGTGGTCACCGACGCCAACGTGGCCCCGCTGTATCTGCAAACAACGGCGGACAGCCTGGCCGCCGCCGGGTTCCAGGTGAGCAGCCACGTGATCCCGGCCGGAGAGTCTTCCAAGTGCGCCGGCCAGCTGGCCGGACTGTGGGAGGCCATGATGGCCGCCCGCCTCACCCGCACCGACGCCGTGGTGGCCCTGGGCGGCGGCGTGGTGGGGGACCTGGCGGGCTTTGCCGCCGCCACCATCCTCCGGGGGGTGGACTTTGTCCAGATCCCTACTACCCTGCTGGCCCAGGTGGACTCCTCCGTGGGAGGCAAGGTAGCCATCGACCTGGAGGCCGGGAAGAATCTGGCCGGGGCCTTCTGGCAGCCCCGGCTGGTGCTCATGGACCCGGAGGTGCTGGAAACCCTGCCCGACGCCACCTTTGCCGACGGCATGGCCGAGGTGGTGAAGTACGGCTGCATCAAGGACGGGGCCTTCTTTGCCTTCCTGGCCCAGCGTCCGGATCGAACTGCCCTGATGGGAGAAATTGAACACATTTTGTATACCTGCTGTAATATTAAACGGATGGTAGTGGAACGGGATGAGCGGGACACCGGGGAGCGGATGCTGCTCAACTTCGGCCACACCCTGGGCCACGCCTATGAGCTGGCGGGGCACTACCAGACCTGGACCCACGGCCAGGCGGTGGCCGCCGGGATGGTAAAAGCCGCCCGGCTGGGGACCTCCCTGGGGGTTACACCGGCGGGAACGGCTGAGAAGATCGCCGGTCTGCTGGAGGCCCTGGGCCTGCCCACCGCCATCCCCTGTACCGGGGCAGAGTACGCCGCTGCTGTGGGGCTGGACAAGAAGGGAACGGGGGAGCAGATCTCCCTTATCGTGTTGGAGGAGCTGGGACATGCCATCCCCTGGCGGATGGACAAGGCTGCTCTGCTGGAGGCGCTGGCATGAGGATCACCGTTACCCCTACCTTATTAAAAGGGACCATTACGCCGCCCTCCTCCAAATCCCAGGCCCACCGGCTCATCATTGCCGCCGCCCTGGGGGCGGGGGAGAGCCATATCGGGCACATTACGCACTCCCAGGACATCGACGCTACTCTCCGGTGCATGGCCGCCCTGAAAGAGCCGGGGGAGGACCTGCCCCTGCTGGATTGTGGGGAGAGCGGCTCCACCCTCCGCTTCCTTATCCCGGTGGCCCTGGCACTCCGGGGGGGCGGCCGCTTTACCGGCCGCGGGCGGCTGATGGAGCGGCCCCAGGAGCCCTATTTCGCTCTTTTCCGAGAGCGGGGGATCTCCTACCGGCAGGCGGAGGGAATGCTGACGGTGGAGGGCAGGCTGGAGCCGGGGGACTATGTCCTGCCGGGGGACGTGTCCTCCCAGTTTATCACCGGACTGCTGTACGCCCTCCCCCTGCTGCCGGGGGACAGCCGGATCTTACTGACCACCCCCCTGGAATCCCGGGGGTATGTGGACATGACTCTGGACGCCCTGGAGCAGTTCGGGGTGCGGGCGGACTACGACGGGGAGAGTACCTTCCGGGTGCCGGGAAATCAGACCTATCAGGCCCGGGACCTGACCGTCGAGGCCGACTGGTCCAACGCTGCTTTCTGGTATGCCGCCATCAGCCTGGGCTGTGATCTGGAGATCCAAGGGCTCAATGCCTTTTCCACCCAGGGGGATATGTGCATCGTGCCCTATTATATGAAATTACAGGGAGAGGGGCCGGTGGAGCTGGATGTGAGCCAGTGCCCCGACCTGGTGCCTCCTCTGGCGGCCATGGCCGCCCTGCGGCGGGGGCAGGTCACCCATATTGTCAACGCCGGACGGCTGCGCATCAAGGAGAGCGACCGGCTGGCCACCGTCACCCAGGTGCTGGGTGCCCTGGGGGGCCAGGTGGAGGAGCACCCCGACGCCCTGACCATCACTGGAAAAGACCGGCTTCCCGGCGGGGTGGAGGTGTCCGGCCACAACGACCACCGTATCGCCATGATGGCCGCCATCGCCGCCATCCGGTGCGAGGAGCCGGTGACCATTGACGGGGCGGAGTGCGTACAGAAATCCTATCCGGAGTTCTGGCGGGACTACGAGGCCCTGGGCGGGAGGATCGCCCGGGGATAACGGGGCGTCGGGGACGCCGCCCCCTGTGGAAAAGGACGTAGGGGCGGGCCTCCGGACCGCCCGACCATTGGAGGAACGATTATGCGACATATGATCTTTGGCGAATCCCACGGCCCTGCCATCGGCGTGGTGGTGGAGGGGGTGCCCGCCGGGCTGGACCTGGACCTGGAGCAGGTGCAGAAGGAGCTGGACCGGCGCAAACCGGGCCAGGACCCCACCGCCACTGCCCGCAAGGAGAGCGACCGGGTGGAGGTGCTGTCCGGGGTGTTTGAGGGCAAGACCACCGGGGCCCCCCTGGCCATGGTGATCCGCAATGCCGACCAGCACTCCGGCGATTATGAATCCATCCGCTACACCCCCCGGCCGGGCCATGGGGACTACGCCGGATTCATCAAAAGCCAGGGCTGCCTGGATTATCGGGGGGGCGGCCACTTCTCCGGCCGGCTCACCGCCCCCCTGGTGGCCGCCGGGGCGGTGGCCAAGCAGGTGCTGGCCGGTCGGGGCGTGTGGGTGGGAGCCCACATCAGCTCCATCTACGGCATCTGCGACGCCTCCCTGGAGGACACCGAGGACCTGAAAGGGGTGGCCGCCAAAGCCTTCCCCGTGCTGGACGACGGCAAGGGGGAGGAGATGCGCCAGGCCATTCTGGAGGCCAAGGAGGAGCAGGACAGTGTGGGAGGCGCCATCGAGTGCGCCGTCACCGGCCTGCCCGCCGGGCTGGGTGCCCCCGACTTCGGCTGCAACGTGGAGGGGGTTTTTTCCCAGTACCTCTTTGCCGTCCCTGCCGTCAAGGGGGTGGACTTCGGCGCCGGGGTGGCCTTCTCCCTCATGCGGGGCAGCGAGGCCAACGACCCCTTTGAGGTACGGGACGGAAAGGTGGTCACCCGCACCAACCACGCCGGTGGGGTCAACGGGGGCATCACCAACGGCATGCCGGTGACCTTTGAGGTCACCATCCGGCCCACGCCTTCCATCTCCCTGCCCCAGGAGAGCGTGGACCTGCGCACCGGGGAAGAGGTGGAGATCGAGATCAAGGGCCGGCACGACCCCTGCATCGTCCCCCGGGCGGTGCCGGTGATCGAGGCTGCCGCCGCCCTGGCCGCCTGCCAGGTGCTGGGGTTGTAAAGGAGCGAATGGATATGACCGAACTGGAGCAATACCGCCGGGAGATCGACCGCATCGACGGGGAACTGGTCCGCCTTTTCCTGGAGCGGATGGAGGTCACCGGGAAAGTGGGGGAATATAAGCAGGGTCAGGGTATCCCGGTGCTGGACGCCGGGCGGGAAAAAGAGGTCATTGCCGCCCGGGCCGCCCTCACCGATGACCCCGCCCGGAAGGCCGATCTGGCCGCCCTGTATGAGAGCATCATGGCCATCTCCCGCCGCCAGCAGCGCCACCTGGTGAAGGAGGGGGCGGAGGACCCGGGCTACGCCTCCTGGCTGGCCGACCTGGCCCGGGCGCGCCAGCCGGTGGCCAATCCCCGGGTTGCCTACCAGGGGGAACCGGGGTGCTACAGCGAGGAGGCCGCCGTGGGCTTTTTCGGCAGGGAGGTGAACAGCGCCGGCAAGGCCTGGTTCACCGACGTGTTCGCCGCCCTGGAGGGGGGCGAGGCCGACTACGCCGTGCTGCCGGTGGAGAACTCCTCCACCGGCTCCATCCGCCAGGTGTACGATCTGCTGGCCCAGTACCGCTATTCCATCGTGGGGGAGTGGCAGGTGCCGGTGGTACACTGCCTTATGGCCCTGCCCGGGGTGGCTCTGGAGGACATTCAGACGGTGTACTCCCATGAGCAGGGGCTGATGCAGTGCGAAAAGTACCTGGACAGTCACCGGGAGTGGAAGCGGGTGCCCACCCTGGACACCGCCGGGTCTGCCAAGCTGGTGGCCCAGACCGGGGACCGGACCGCCGCCGCCATCTGCTCCCGCCGGGCGGCGGAGCTCTATGGCCTCCATATCCTGGCAGAAGGGGTCAACTATAACACCATGAACCACACCCGGTTTGCCGTGGTGTCCCCTGTTCCCGAGCTGCGGCCCGGCCGGAACAAGATCAGCGCCATGTTCCGCCTGCCCCACCAGAGCGGCTCCCTCCACGAGATCCTCACCATCTTCGCCGTCCAGGGCCTGAACCTGCTGAAGCTGGAGTCCCGGCCCATTCCCGGCCGGGGCTGGGAGTACCTGTTCTTTCTGGACTTCACCGGCGATCTGGCCGCCGACGGCATGGACGGGGTGCTCCATGAGCTGAGCCAGCTGGCGGCGGAGTTCCGGATCCTGGGGAACTACCGGGCCTGGGAGGAGCGGCCATGAGGAAGAACATCGTGCTCATCGGCATGCCCGGCTGCGGCAAGACCGCCGTGGGCCGCATCCTGGCCCAGCTGCTGGACCTGCCCCTGGTGGACACCGACGAGCTGGTGGAGCGGGCCGCCGGGGCCACCATCCCGGAGATCTTTGCCGCGGAGGGGGAGTTGGCCTTCCGGGACCGGGAGACTGCCGCCGCCCGGCAGGCCGCCGGGCTGGAGGGGACGGTCATCGCCACCGGCGGGGGGATGGTCCTCCGGCCGGAGAACATGGAGGCCCTGGGGGCCACCGGGGTGATCTTCTTCCGGGACCGGGCCCTGGAGGCTATCATCGGGGAGGACCACAGCGGTCGGCCCCTGGTGGGCAGCCAGCCGGATAAGCTGAAAAAACTGTATACGGAGCGGATCGAGCTCTATCGAAAATACGCTCAGTATACCATTTCCAACACCGATACCGCCCAGGCGGCGGCGGAACAGATCGCCGCTCTTTATGAACAGGAGGCGAGGGTATGAAATTCCTCATCATCAACGGGCCCAACCTGAACCTGCTGGGCAAGCGGGAGCCGGGTATTTACGGGCAGAATACCTATGAGGCCCTGTGCCGGCGGCTGAAGGACTTTGCCGCTGCCCACGGCTCCACGGCGGACTGCTTCCAGTCCAACCACGAGGGGGCCATCCTCGACGCCATCCACGGGGCCGATGGGGTGTACGACGCCATCATCATGAACCCCGGGGCCTACACCCACTACTCCTACGCCATCCTGGACGCCCTGAAGGCGGTGGACGCGCCCTGCATCGAGGTCCACATCTCCAACGTCCACCAGCGGGAGGAGTTCCGCCACAAGAGCGTCACCGCCCCCGCCTGCGTAGGGCAGATCTGTGGCCTGGGACTCTACGGCTACGAGGCGGCCATTGGTTACTTTCTCTCCAGAGAAACTAATCCATGAGAGCTTCCATCATAAATAAGGAGAAAGCATGAAACATCCCTCTGTACCCCTGCCCCGCATCGGTATGCGGGTCATCAAGACCGCCGTGGCGGTGATGGTATCCTACGCCCTCTTCCTCCCCTTCGGGCTCACCTATCGGGAGGAGCTGGGGGGTGTGCTGGGCCAGATGGGGCCCCTGTACGCCTGCATCGCCTGCATCATCTGCACCCAGAGCACCTTGGGCCAGACCTTCCATCAGGGTCTGTCCCGTCTCATCGGCGTGCTGGTGGGCGGCGTGCTGGGCACCGCCACCCTGCTGCTGGGCCCCGCCCTGGAGAATTTTTGGCTCAAAACCCTGGTGCTGGGGGCGGTGTGTGTGGCAGGGGTGTGGCTCTGCCTGCTCATCAAGCGGCCCACCGCCTGCGGTATGGCCTGCATCCTGCCCTGCGTCATTCTTATCACCGGGGTCACTGGAGTGACCCGGTACTATTACGCCATTGCCCGGATGATCGAGACCATTGTGGGCCTGCTCATTGCCCTGGCGGTGAACGCCGCCCTCCCTGACCACCGGCCGGTAGAGGAACGGAGAGAGATCGATATGAAGGTAGAAGTGAAAAATTCCACCCGAAAGCTCTGCGTCATCGGGGACCCGGTGGGCCACTCCAAGTCCCCCCTGCTCCACAATACCATGCTGAAGGCCCTGGGGCTGGACTATGTGTACCTGTGCCAGCCGGTGCCCCGGGGGCAGTGTAAGCAGTGGCTGGACTGCGCCAAGTTCGCCGGCTACGCCGGGTTCAACGCCACCATGCCCCACAAGGAGGAGCTGGTGCCCCTGATGGATGAGCTGGACGGGGACGCCCGGCTCATCGGAGCGGTGAACACGGTGTGCATCCGGGATGGAAAGGCTTACGGCTACAACACCGACGGGGAGGGGTTCCTCCGGGCCCTGGACGACGAGGGCATCCACCCGGCGGGGATGAAGATCCTCATCCTGGGGGCGGGAGGCGCCGCCAAGGCGGTGTGCCTCAAGCTGGTCCAGGCGGGGGCGCAGCTGACGGTGTGCAACCGCACGGTGGAGAAGGCGGAGGAGCTGTGCGCCTTCGACCCCCTCCATATGCGCCCCGCCGGATTTGACCGGGCCACCTTATATAAGGAGGCGACCGCCTGTGACCTGCTGGTAAACTGCACCTCCCTGGGCATGGAGGGGGCCGCCGGGCAGTTTGAGGACTTCACCTTTCTGGACGGGCTGAAAACGGGTACGGCGGTGGTGGATCTCATCTACGCCCCCGCTGAGACCGAGCTGCTGTGGCAGGCCAGACACCGGGGCCACAAGACGGTGAACGGGCTGGGTCTGCTGGTAAATCAGGCGGTGCTGGCCCTGGAGTACTTCACCGGGCAGCCCATCGACGCTGCGGAGATGAAAAAGTTGTTGGCGGACAAGCTGCCCTGATGGGTGGCCCCACACGGTTTGGGACGATTTCTTTCCAAAGCAGCCCCGCTGGAACCGCCGGCGGGGCTGCTTTTGGACGGATGAACGGGACTGGCGGCCAACGGGCGCATCGACCCGGACTTGACAGAAGGAGGGGTGGGGGATAGAATTTCTGTCACAGAGAAACGGAAAGGAGCGTACACCATGAAAACCTGTCTGGGGGCTCTGCCCGCTCTGTTGACCCGGATCATGCTGGCCCTGTTTATCGCCCTGATGGCCTGCACCCTGTATCTGGGGGCGTTTCAAAACGGCGAGACCCAAAAAGCCTTCGGGCTGGGCCTGCTGGCCCTGGCCGCCATGGTGCTGGTGCTGCCTCTGCTGTCCCGGCTGCTGGCCAGGCTGGGGCCCCTGTGGGCCTGGGTGATTCTCACCCTGCTGTGCCTGGCGGTTAAGGGGGCCTGGATCCTGCTGGTGCGGGTGCCCCAGGCCTACGACTACGCCACCTTCTGGTCCTACGCCCAGCAGCTGGCCCAGCAGGATACGCTGGCCTACGGCCGGTATATGGCCCTTTTTCCCCATGTGTTCGGCTACTCCTCCTTCCTGAGCTGGTTTATCCGGCTGTTCGGGGAGGGAGAGCTGGTGGCCCAGTGGGTCAACGTGGTCCTCACTGCCATCTCGGGCAGCTTCCTCTTCCTCATCGGCAAGCGGTGGTGGGGCCTGGCCGGGGGGATCTCGGTCTATCTGCTGTGGATCGCCTGCCCCTCCCAGACCATGTATAACGTCTTTGCCCTGTCCGAGCCCCTGTACACCACCCTGCTGCTGGCGGTGCTGACCCTTATCGCCTGGGCGGAGGAGGGAAAGAAGCTGCCGGTAGTGGTGGGCCTGGCGGCGGGGGTGCTGCTGCGGCTGTTCCAGGGAGTGCGGCCCATCGCCGCAGTGGTGCTCATTGCCCTGGTGATCTGGCGGTTCTGCCTGAAGCCGGAGGAGCTGGGCCGCCGGGAGGGCCGGCGGTACTGGCTGCCCCTGGTGGGGCTGACGCTGGCGGCCTATCTGGTCACCGGTCCCCTGTGGAACGCCCATCTGGCCGCCCGCATCGGGGAGGAGCCGGCCACCAGCTCGGGCTACAGCTTCCTGGTGGGGTTCAACTACAACTACAGCGGCCAGTGGAACCAGGGGGACAGCGACCTGCTCTTCTCCTTCAGCAATGAGCCGGGGGCCACCGCCCAGCAGGCCCAGGAGAAGGCAATGGAGGCCGCCAAGGAGCGCATCACCTCCGGTCAGATCAATTTCCCCGCCCTGATGAAGGAGAAGATGAAAAATCTGATGGGCACCGACGACGCCTGCGTAAATTACTCCCGGGCGGTGCTCCGCCACCACGAGGCGTTCTCCCTGCTGTGCAATACCTTCTACTATGCCGTCCTGCTGCTGGGGGCGGCGGGGGCGGTGGTACTGTGGCGGCGGAACGACCGGTCCGCCATGCTGCTGCTGCCCCTGTATATCCTGGGGCTCACCTGCGCCCAGATGCTGGTGGAGGTGGCGGGGCGGTACCACTACTCCATCCTGCCTGCCCTTTTGCTGCTGGCCCAGCCGGTGCTCATGAGCCCCGCCCTGGACTGGAGAAAAATTTTGCGAAAAAAACGGGAAAGCCCTTGACAGTCCCTCGGTTTGAGTGTATCATTATCAAGCGCCTGTTTGGGGCGCATTGTGCGATGATGCGGGAGATTGCTCAGCAATGAGGTAACTTCCGCGGAGTATGTCCGAGCTAGAATCGGGCGGCTGAGGGATCTGTGCGCGGCGTATATCGCCATGCATGGAGTAAACCGGCCTGCTTGTGCCGGTTTTCTTCATGTCACGGAGTGATACGCACGGAAACGTGTACTGAAATCTCTCACCGTACGAAGCGAGGAAAACACCGCGCCGAGGCCCCGTGGACCCGGCCAGAGCGCACCACTTCGTATGTTTAAGGAGGAACAAACACCATGGCAGCTCAGAAAGAAATGATCCGCATCCGTCTGAAGGCCTACGATCACCAGCTCATCGACCAGAGCGCTGAGAAGATCGTTGAGACCGCCAAGCGCACCGGCGCTTCCGTGTCCGGCCCCATCCCTCTGCCCACCAAGAAGGAGGTCGTCACCATCCTGCGGGCCGTCCACAAGTACAAGGACAGCCGGGAGCAGTTCGAGCGCCGCACCCACAAGCGCCTGATCGACATCCTCAAGCCCTCTCCCAAGACCGTCGAGGCCCTGATGAGCCTGGAGCTCCCCGCCGGCGTGGAGATCGAGATCAAGCTGTAAGCGCCTGAGCCGTCGTGAGCAGCGGCACAGTGAACCGCGCAGACGAAAAAACAGGCGACGCCGAAGGCGGAGCGGCATTTTTCGCGGAGCGGTGAACAGTGACCGCGTTGCGAACAGGCGAAGCGTGATAACAGCGACCATTCCTTTGTTAGTACCGCGGCCTGTCGCGTTATTTGAGACAGGCGGGTCAAGTCGCGAGAGCAATACCGGCCCGATGGGTAACTCTCCCGACCAATAACCTTAATAAGGAGGAAAAAACATGGAAAAGGCCATTATCGGCAAGAAGGTCGGCATGACGCAGATCTTCGACGAAGCCGGCAAGGTCATCCCGGTCACCGTCATTGAGGCGGGCCCCTGCACCGTGGTGCAGAAGAAGACCGAGGAAAAGGACGGCTACAACGCCGTGCAGCTGGGCTACGAGGACGTAGCCGAGAAGAAGCTCACCAAGCCTGAGCTGGGTCACCTGAAGAAGGCCGGCGAGGCCCGGAAGAAGACCCTGAAGGAGTTCAAGCTGGCCAACTGCGACGCCCTCAACGTGGGCGACGAGGTGAAGGCCGATGTGTTCGCCGAGGGCGACCGGGTGGACGTGACCGGCATCAGCAAGGGCCACGGCTACCAGGGCGTCATCAAGCGCCATGGCGCCGCCCGCCTGAAGGAATCCCACGGTACCGGCCCTGTGCACCGTCACGCCGGCTCCATGGGCTCCAGCACCGATCCCTCCCGTATCTTCAAGGGCAAGATCGGCGCCGGCCAGATGGGCAACGAGCAGGTCACTGTTCTGAACCTGGACGTTATCAAGGTGGACTCCGAGCTGGGCATCATCGCCGTGCGCGGCGCTATCCCCGGCCCCAAGGGCGGCATCGTGTACCTGCGCAACTCCGTGATCAACGTCAAGGAGAAGGGTGCCGCCGCCGCCATCAGCGTCAACCCGCAGAAGGCTTCCGCCCGCGTCAATCCCCAGAAGGCTTCCGCCCGTAACAAGTAAGAAAGGAGAGAACTCAAATGCCTAAGGCAATTCTTGTGAACATGGCCGGCAACCAGGTCGGCGAAGTGGAGCTCTCCGAAGCTGTGTTCGGGATCGAGCCCAATCAGACCGTCGTCCACGAGGTGGTCAAGAACCACCTGGCCAACTGCCGGCAGGGCACCCAGAGTGCTCTGACCCGCGCCGAGGTCTCCGGCGGCGGCATCAAGCCCTGGCGCCAGAAGGGCACCGGCCGGGCCCGTCAGGGCTCCACCCGGGCTCCCCAGTGGACCCACGGCGGCATCGTGTTCGCCCCCAAGCCCCGGGACTACAGCTACGTGCTGAACAAGAAGGTCAAGCGCCTGGCCCTGAAGTCCGCCCTGTCCGCCAAGGCGGCTGAGGGCAACGTGATCGTGGTGGACGGCCTGGACCTGGATGCCATCAAGACCAAGACCATGCAGGGCTTCCTGAACACCGTGGGCGCCAAGAAGGCCGTGGTCGTCACCCCCGAGGTGAACGAGAACGTGCTCAAGTCCGCCCGCAACATTCCCGGCGTGGTGACCACCACCGCCAAGATCCTCAGCGTGTACGACATCGTGAACGCTGGCAAGTTTATCGTTGACAAGGCGGCCCTGGCCGTCATCGAGGAGGTGTTTGCGTAATGGCTACCACCGCTTATGATATCATCAAGCGCCCCATCATCACCGAGCAGTCCATGGCCGAGACCGAGGCCAAGAAGTACACCTTCGAGGTGGCCAAGGACGCGAACAAGATCGAGATCGCCAAGGCCGTGGAGGAGATCTTCGGCGTGAAGGTGGCCAAGGTCAACACCCTGAACATGCAGGGCAAGGCCAAGCGCACCGGCCGCTTCCCCGCCGGCCGCCGGGCCAACTGGAAGAAGGCTATGGTTACCCTGACCGAGGACTCCAAGACCATCGAGTTCTTCGAGGGCATGGTGTAAGGAGGAGAAGGAACAATGGCTATCAAAACTTATAAGCCCACTACGCCCTCCCGCCGCCACATGACCGTGAGCGCCTTCGAGGGCATCGATAAGAAGGCCAAGCCCGAGCGCAGCCTGCTGGAGAACCTGAAGAAGAATGCCGGCCGCAACAGCTACGGCCGCATCACCGTCCGCCATCGCGGCGGCGGCAACAAGAAGAAGTACCGCATCATCGACTTCAAGCGCAACAAAGAGGGCACCGCTACTGTCATCAACCTGCAGTACGACCCCAACCGCTCCGCCAACATCGCCCTGATCCAGTACGAGGACGGCGAGAAGCGCTATATCCTGGCTCCCGTGGGTCTGAAGGCCGGCCACATCATCATGACCGGCCCCGAGGCCGACATCCTGCCCGGCAACTGCCTGCCCATCGCCAACATCCCCGTGGGCGAGATGATCCACTGTGTGGAGCTCTACCCCGGCAAGGGCGCTCAGCTGGTCCGCGCCGCCGGCGAGGCCGCTCAGCTCATGGCCAAGGAGAACGGCATGGCTCAGGTCCGTCTGCCCTCCGGCGAGGTCCGCTACGTCCGTGAGGAGTGCAAGGCCACCATCGGTCAGGTTGGCAACACCGACTGGGCCAACATCCAGATCGGTAAGGCCGGCCGTAAGCGCCACATGGGCTGGCGGCCCACCGTCCGCGGCTCCGTCATGAACCCCAATGACCACCCCCACGGCGGCGGCGAGGGCAAGAGCCCCGTCGGTCGTCCCGGCCCTGTGACTCCTTGGGGCAAGCCCGCCATGGGTTACAAGACCCGCAAGGGCAAGAACCGCACCGAGAAGTTCATCGTGAAGCACCGCAACGCGAAGTAAGGGAGGCAGTAAAAGATGAGCAGAAGTATCAAGAAAGGCCCCTTTTGCGCCCCCGAGCTGCTGAAGCGGGTCGATGAGATGAACCAGACTGGCGAGAAGAAGGTGCTGAAGACCTGGAGCCGCGCCTCCACCATCTTCCCCTCCTTTGTCGGTCACACCTTTGCCGTGCACGACGGCCGCAAGCATGTGCCCGTCTACGTCACCGAGGATATGGTTGGCCACAAGCTGGGCGAGTTCGCCCCCACCCGTACCTTCCGCGGCCACGCCGGCAGCAAGACTGGTAAGTAAGGAGGAGAGAGAGAACATGGAAGCTAAAGCACATCTGAGATATGCCCGTATCTCTCCCCGCAAGGTCCAGATCGTCTGCGACCTGATCCGCGGCAAGAGCGTGGCCCAGGCCAACGCCATTCTGATGACCACCCCCAAGGCCGCCTCCGAGCTGCTGCTGAAGCTCCTCAAGAGCGCCGCCGCCAACGCGGAGAACAACCACCAGATGGATCCCGAGAAGCTGTATGTTTCCCAGGTGTTCGCCTGCCCCGGCCCCATCATCAAGCGGATGATGCCCCGGGCCCAGGGCCGCGCCTATCGGATCAACAAGCGGACTTCTCACATCACCATCGCTGTGGCTGAGCGCTAAGGGAGGAGGAAGAATATGGGACAGAAAGTCAATCCCCACGGCCTGCGCGTGGGCGTCATTAAGGACTGGGACTCCCGCTGGTATGCCCGCAATGAGAAGGTGGGCGACCTGCTGGTGGAGGACAAGAAGATCCGGGACTACCTGAAGAAGACCCTGTATTCCGCCGGTATCCCCAAGATCGAGATCGAGCGTGACAACGCCAAGGTGCGCATCTATCTGCACTGCGCCCGTCCCGGCGTGGTCATCGGCAAGGGCGGCGAGGCCATTGAGGCTCTGCGCCTGAAGCTGGAGAAGATGATCGGCAAGGCCGTGGCCCTCAACATCGTTGAGGTCAAGAGCCCCGATATGGACGCTCAGCTGGTGGCCGAGAACATCGCCCAGCAGCTGGAGAAGCGCATCGGCTTCCGCCGGGCCATGAAGAACGCCATGGGTCGCGCCATGCGTATGGGCGCCCGGGGCATCAAGACCCAGGTGTCCGGCCGTCTGGGCGGCGCTGAGATCGCCCGCACCGAGCACTATCACGACGGCACCATCCCCCTGCAGACCCTGCGGGCCGACATCGACTACGGCTTTGCTGAGGCTGCCACCACCTACGGCCGCATCGGCGTGAAGGTGTGGATCTACAAGGGCGAGGTGCTCACTCAGACCCTGCGTACCACCCCCCGTACCCTGGACACCAAGAACTTCAAGGAGCGGGATCAGCGTCCTCGCCGGGATCGCCGCGACGGCGACCGCAAGGGCGGCTTTAACCGCAACGGCGGCTTCAACCGCAACGGCGGCAACCGCCAGGGTGGCTTCAACAACAACCGTCCCCAGGGCGGTGCCCGTCCCCAGGGCGGCGCCCGCACTGCTGCTCCCAAGGAAGGAGGCTCCAACTAATGCTGCTGCCGAAGAGAGTGAAATACCGCCGCGTGCATCGCGGCCGCCTGAAGGGCAAGGCCATGCGCGGCAACACCGTGACCTACGGTGAGTTCGGCCTGCAGGCCGTTGAGCCCAGCTGGATCACCAGCAACCAGATCGAGGCCGCCCGTATCGCCATGACCCGTTACACCAAGCGTGGCGGTAAGGTTTGGATCAAGATCTTCCCCGATAAGCCCATCACCGAGAAGCCCGCTGAGACCCGCATGGGTTCCGGTAAGGGCTCCCCCGAGTACTGGGTGGCCGTGGTCAAGCCCGGCCGTGTTATGTTCGAGATCGCCGGCGTCTCCGAGGAGGTCGCCCGCGAGGCCCTGCGTCTCGCTTCCCACAAGCTGCCTGTCAAGTGCAAGATCGTGGCGAAAGAGACCGCCGAGACCGAGAATGGTGGTGAATGAAGATGAAGGCTACTGAAATCCGTAAGATGAGCGCCAGCGAGCTGGAGAGCAAGCTGGGCGACCTGAAGAAGGATCTCTTCCAGCTCCGTCTTCAGCATGCCACCAATCAGCTGGAGAACCCGGTGAAGATCGCCGAGGTCAAGCGGGACATCGCCCGTGTAAAGACCATCATCCGTGAGCAGCAGCTCGCAGGCCGATAAGAAGGAGGAGCTAGAACATGGAAAACAGAACTTCTTCCCGTAAGACCAGAGTCGGCCTGGTGGTTTCCGATAAGATGGACAAGACCGTGGTGGTGGCCATTGCCGACCGTGTGGCCCACCCCCTGTACAAGAAGATCGTCAAGAGCACCTACAAGCTGAAGGCTCATGACGAGAAGAACGAGTGTGGCATCGGCGACCGCGTCCGGGTCATGGAGACCCGGCCCCTGTCCAAGGACAAGCGTTGGCGGGTCGTTGAGATCATCGAAAAGGCGAAGTAAGGAGGTGTCGGTATGATTCAGCAGGAAACTTATCTGAAGGTGGCCGACAACACCGGCGCCAAGGAGATCAAGACCATCCGTGTGCTGGGCGGCTCCAGCCGTAAGTTCGGCAACATCGGCGACGTTGTGGTGGCTTCCGTGCGCAAGGCTCAGCCCGGCGGCACCGTGAAGAAGGGCGAGGTCGTCAAGGCCGTTATCGTCCGTTCCGCCAAGGGCGTTCGCCGTGCCGACGGCAGCTATGTCCGCTTTGACGAGAACGCCGCCGTTCTCATTAAGGACGACAAGAATCCCCGCGGTACCCGTATCTTTGGGCCCGTGGCCCGCGAGCTGCGCGACAAGGATTATATGAAGATCCTGTCCCTGGCTCCCGAAGTGCTGTAAGGGGGTAGGAGAAGACATGAACAAGATGAGCATTCGTAAGGACGATACCGTTATCGTTCTGTCCGGCAAGGACAAGGGCAAGCAGGGCAAGGTCCTGGAGGTTATGCCTAAGGACGGCAAGGTGGTTGTGGAGAAGGTCAATGTGGTCTCCCGTCACACCAAGCCCCGCCGTCAGGGCGAGCAGGGCGGCATCATCAAGAAGGAAGCCCCCATCTACGCCTGCAAGGTGCAGCGTGTCTGCCCCAAGTGCAACAAGCCCACCCGGCCCGCTCACAAGCTGCTGGCCGACGGCAAGAAGGTCCGCGTCTGCAAGAAGTGCGGCGCCGAGATCTGAGAGAGGAGGAGTGAAACATGTCTGAGAAGAAAATGCCCAATCTGAAGGCCAAGTATCAGGCCGAGGTCGCTCCTGCTCTCATGCAGAAGTTCGGCTACAAGAGCTCCATGGAGATCCCCCGCATCGACAAGATCGTGGTCAACTGTGGCTGCGGCGAGGCCCGGGACAACTCCAAGGTGCTGGAGGCTGTGGTGGGCGACCTGACCAAGATCACCGGTCAGAAGGCCATCATCACCAAGGCCAAGAAGTCCGTGGCTAACTTCAAGCTCCGCGAGGGTATGCCCATCGGCGCCAAGGTCACCCTGCGTGCCGACCGGATGTGGGAGTTCCTGGACCGCCTGTTCAATGTGGCCCTCCCCCGTGTCCGTGACTTCCGGGGCATCAACGGCAACTCCTTTGACGGCCGCGGCAACTATGCCCTGGGCATCAAGGAGCAGCTGATCTTCCCCGAGATCGAGTACGACAAGATCGACAAGATCCGCGGCCTGGACGTGGTCATCTGCACCACCGCCAAGACCGACGAAGAGGCCAAAGAGCTGCTGACCCTCATCGGCGCGCCCTTTGCCCGGTAAAGGAGGAGAACGTAATGGCTAAGAAGTCTATGATCCTGAAGCAGCAGGCGGAGCCCAAGTTCTCCACCCGCCGCTACAACCGCTGCAAGATCTGCGGCCGCCCCCACGCCTACCTGCGGGACTACGGCATCTGCCGTATCTGCTTCCGCGAGCTGGCCTACAAGGGCCAGATCCCCGGTGTGAAGAAGGCCTCCTGGTAAGCAGGAACCGTAACAGTTACGCAAGCGCCCGCGCCCGACGTGGAACACACGTCAGGCGCTTGCGTTGCGTTACGCCCTTTTTGAATTTGTCTAAAAGTTCAAAAAGTAAAATTCTCCGTATAGGAGAAAAACCCGTTGATTGTGGCGATCTTACTGTGAAAAGTGAATAACCGGGCCGCTCTGCTGGGGGGTGGCTAGGGCATTCCTCCAAAAGTTTTGGAATACGACATTTTCTACTTTTCACAGCGGGGTTTTCACGATATAATATTTCCTTGGCAGACGGCTAACAGGTCGGAGCCTCGCGAACTCCGATACCTTGCCGCCTTAACGGGCTTTCTCACGGGTCCGTAAATCAAGAAGGAGGGTAAACTCATGCACATCACAGACCCCATTGCGGATATGCTGACCCGCATCCGCAACGCGAACAATGCGAAGCATGACACCGTGGACGTTCCCGCGTCCAACATGAAGAAATCCATCGCGCAGATCCTGCTGGACGAGGGCTATATCAAGAACTTCCAGCTGATCGACGACGGTACTCAGGGTGTCATCCGCGTAACTCTGAAGTACAACCCCGGCAAGGAGAAGGTCATCACCGGCCTTCGCCGCGTTTCCAAGCCCGGCCTGCGTGTCTATGCCGGTGCTGACGAGCTGCCCCGCGTCCTCCGTGGCCTGGGCATTGCCATCGTATCCACGTCCAAGGGCGTCATGACCGACAAGGCCGCCCGCGCGGCTCATGTCGGCGGCGAGGTCCTGGCGTTTGTCTGGTAAGGAGGGAGAGTAGAATATGTCTCGTATCGGAAGAATGCCGATCTCCATCCCCGCCGGTGTGGACGTGAAGATCGAAGCCGGTAACCTGGTTACCGTGAAGGGCCCCAAGGGCACTCTGACCCAGCAGCTGCACCCCAACATGAACATTGCCCAGGAGGGCGATGTGATCCATGTCACCCGTCCCAATGACGAGAAGGAGAACCGCAGCCTCCACGGCCTGACCCGCACCCTGCTGAACAACATGGTGGTGGGCGTGACCGAGGGCTACAAGAAGGAGCTGGACGTGAACGGCGTCGGCTACCGTGTGGCCAAGGAAGGCAACAAGCTGGTCATGAACCTGGGCTTCTCCCATCAGGTGATCGTCGAGGAGATCGACGGCATCTCCATCGAGGTGCCCAGCGCCAACAAGATCGTCATCAGCGGCGTCGACAAGCAGAAGGTCGGCCAGTTCGCCGCCGAAGTCCGCGAGAAGCGTCCCCCCGAGCCTTATAAGGGCAAGGGCATCAAATACACCGACGAGGTCATCCGCCGCAAGGAAGGCAAGACCGGCGTCAAGAAGAAATAAGGAGGTGTGCCACTATGATCAACAGACCCGATACCAACGCTCAGCGGCTTAAGCGCCACAAGAGAGTGCGCGGCAAGATTTCCGGCACGCCCGAGCGTCCCCGTCTCAACGTGTTCCGCAGCAACACCAACATCTATGCCCAGATCATCGACGATGTGAACGGCAAGACCCTGGTGTCCGCTTCCTCCATGGAAAAGGGCTTTGAGGGCAAGGGCTCCGACTGCGAGGCCGCCAAGAAGGTGGGCCTGGCTGTCGCCGAGCGCGCCAAGGCCGCCGGCATCGAGACCGTCGTGTTTGACCGCGGCGGCTACGTGTACCACGGCCGCGTGCAGGCCCTGGCCGAAGGCGCCCGCGAGGGCGGCCTGCAGTTCTAAGGGAGGAGGAAGAATAAATGGCTCGTTTTGAAAGAGAACCCAGCGAGTTCACCGAGAAGCTGGTTGCCCTGAACCGCGTGTCCAAGACCGTCAAGGGCGGCCGTATCTTCAAGTTTGCCGCCCTGATGGTGGTAGGCGACGAGAAGGGCCGCGTGGGCTTCGGCCTTGGTAAGGCCGCTGAGGTGCCCGAGGCCATCCGCAAGGGCATCGAGGATGCCAAGAAGCATATGTGCAATGTGACTCTGTCCGGCACTACCATTCCCCACGAGGTCATCGGTGAGTTCGGCGCCGGCCGCGTGCTGCTCAAGCCCGCTGCCCCCGGTACCGGCATCATCGCCGGCGGCCCCGTCCGCGCCGTCATGGAGGCCGCCGGCATCCGTGATATCCGCGCCAAGTGCCTGCGCTCCAACAACCCGCAGAATGTGGTCTCCGCCACCTTTGAGGGCCTGAAGGCTCTCCGTGGCCCTGAGGAGATCTCCCGCATCCGCGGCAAGAGCGTCAGCGAGATCGTAGGTTAAGGAGGGCCGTAAACATGGCTAATCTGAACATCAAGCTGGTCAAGAGCCTGAACGGCCGGATCGCCAAGCATAAGGCCACCGCCGAGGCTCTGGGCCTGCGCCACATCGGCGACACCACCGTACAGCCCGACAACGAGGCCACCCGCGGCAAGATCGCCCACATCGGCTACCTGCTGCAGGTGTCCGAGGAACAGTAAGGAGGTGCGCGAAATGAATCTGCATGATCTGTCTCCCGCTGCCGGCTCCAACCCCAAGGCTTACCGCAAGGGCCGCGGCAACGGTTCCGGCAACGGCAAGACCGCCGGCCGCGGTCAGAAGGGCCAGTGGGCCCGCTCCGGCGGCGGTGTCCGCGTGGGTTTTGAGGGCGGCCAGATGCCTCTGACCCGCCGCATCCCCAAGCGCGGCTTCAACAACATCTTCGCCAAGCGTCTGGAGGCCATCAACGTCTCCGCCCTGGAGAAGTTCGAGGACGGCGCCACCGTCAATGTCTGCGACCTGCTGGAGAAGGGCATCCTCTCCAAGTGCGAGTATGGCTACAAGGTGCTGGGCAACGGCACCCTGACCAAGAAGCTGATCGTCCGTGCCTCCGCTTTCTCCGCCTCCGCCAAGGAGAAGATCGTGGCTGCTGGCGGAAAGTACGAGGTGGTCTAAGTGATCCAGACCATCCGTAACGCGTGGAAGATCCCCGAGCTGCGCAAGAAGATCCTCTTTACCATCTTCGCGCTGCTCATCTTCCGGCTGGGCTCGGTGGTCCCTGTCCCCTTCATCGACAGTGACCTGCTGGGCAATACGCTCAACAGCATGGGAGGCATCTTCTCCCTGCTGGGCACCATGAACGGCACCGCCTTCTCCATGGCCGCCGTCTTTGCCCTGGGTGTACAGCCGTATATCAACAGCTCCATCATCATCCAGCTGCTCACCGTAGCCATCCCCGCCCTGGAGCGTCTCCAGCGGGAGGGCGGCGAGGAGGGCCGGAAGAAGATCGCGGCCATCACCCGTTACGTGACTGTGGCTATCGCTATCCTCCAGGGTCTGGGTTACTACACCCTGATCGCCAACACCAACAGCGGCGCCCTGCTGGACACCGCCGGTCTCCCCGGCTGGTGGGCCGCCATCGTGATCATCCTTTGCTTTACTGCCGGTTCCGCCTTTGTCATGTGGCTGGGTGAGCAGATCACCGAGTTCGGCATCGGCAACGGCATCTCCATCATCCTGTTTGCCGGCATCCTGTCCCGGATCCCCGGCATGGTCACCACCATGTACACCGGCATTCAGAACAACCTCAACGGGGTCACCGACAGCTTCAACCTGCCCTGGTGGGGCGCCATCCTGATCGTCATCGGTATGCTGGCCATCGTGGTGCTCATTGTGTTCATCCAGAACTCCGAGCGCCGCATCCCTGTCCAGTACGCCAAGCGGGTGGTGGGCCGCAAGATGTACGGCGGCCAGTCCAGCCACATCCCCCTGAAGGTGAATATGAGCGGCGTTATGCCCATCATCTTTGCCCAGGCCATTGCCTCTCTGCCTGCTACCATCGGTATGTTCTTTGGCAAGAGCGCCCAAAGTGAGGGCGGCTGGGGTGTGTTCCTGCGAATTTTCGATACTACCAGCATCATCTATATTGTGGTTTACTTCCTGCTGATCGTTGGCTTTAGCTACTTCTACTCCACCATGCAGTTCAACCCCGTGGAGGTGGCCAACAACCTGAAGAAGAATGGCGGGTTCATCCCTGGCTTCCGTCCCGGCAAGCCCACCGCCGACTTTATCCACAAGGTACTGGGTAAGATCACCATGTTCGGCGCGCTTTACCTGGCGATCATCGCCATCGCTCCCATCATCACCGGCGCCATTATCGGCGTCAACAGCCTGGCCATTGGCGGTACCTCCGTCATCATTGTGGTGGGCGTTGCCCTGGAGACCACCAAGGCCATGGAGGCTCAGATGATGATGCGGCATTACAAGGGCTTCCTGGAGTAATAAAGGGGAGAGATTATGAAAATCATCCTTTTGGGCGCCCCTGGCGCCGGTAAGGGTACCCAGGCTGAGCTGATCAGCAAGAAACTGGGTATTCCTACCATCTCCACCGGAAACATTCTGCGGGCTGCCGTAAAGGCGGAGACCCCTGTGGGCCTGCAGGCCAAGAGCTATATGGACGCCGGCAAGCTGGTGCCCGATGAGGTCATTATCGGGATCATTCAGGAGCGGCTGGCCCAGAGCGACTGTGCCGGCGGCTTTATCCTGGACGGGGTGCCCCGCACCATCGCCCAGGCCCAGGCCCTGGATGCCCATGGTATCCACTTTGATGCGGTGCTCTCCCTGGAGATCGCTGACAGCGTCATCGAGGCCCGGATGACGGGCCGGCGGACCTGCCACAGCTGCGGCGCAACCTACCATGTCAAGGCGGCTCCTCCCAAGCAGGAGGGGATCTGCGACAAGTGTGGCGGGGTGCTGGAGCAGCGCAAGGATGACCAGCCGGAGACCGTCAAGCACCGGCTGGAGGTCTACCACAACGAGACCGAGCCCTTGAAGGGTTACTATCAGGCCCACGGCGTGCTGAAGAGCGTGCCCGACCTGGGCGGGATCGAGGAGACCAACGATAAGATCATGGAATTGCTGGGGAAGTGATTTGAGATGGAAATGATCTCACTGAAATCCCCAAGGGAGATTGAGCTCATGCGCCGGGCTGGGCGGCTCACCGCCCAGGCCCGGGCGCTGGCCGGCTCCATGGTGCGCCCCGGTGTCACCACCCACGAGATCGACACCGCGGTGCGCCGTTTCATCGAGAGCCATGGAGCCAAGCCCTCCTTCCTGGGCTACAGCGGCTTTTCCGGCTCTGCCTGCATCTCTATCAACGAGCAGGTGATCCATGGCATTCCCGGTCCCCGGAAGCTGAATGAGGGCGACATCGTCAGCATTGACGTGGGCGCCTATCTGGACGGGTTCCATGGCGACTGCGCCGCTACCTTCCCCTGCGGAGAGGTGAGCGACGAGGCCATGCGGCTCATCCGGGTCACCGAGCAGAGCTTCTGGGAGGGCATCCGTCTGGCCCGGCCGGGCAAGCGGGTGTTTGACATTTCCCACGCCGTTCAGCAGTATGTGGAGGCCAACGGCTTCTCCGTGGTGCGGGACTTTGTGGGGCATGGCGTGGGAGCAAAACTCCACGAGCCTCCCGAGGTACCCAACTACGGCCCCGCCGGCCACGGGCCCCGGCTCCAGCCGGGTATGACGCTGGCGGTGGAGCCCATGGTGTGCGCAGGCGACTGGCGGGTGAAGGTGCTCAAGGACGGCTGGACCACGGTGTCTGCCGACGGCAGCCTGACCGCCCACTATGAGAACACCATCCTCATCACCGACGGGGAGCCGGAAGTGCTTACCGTGGCGGAGGCCTGACCATGACGCTGGAACTGCCGCGGATCGTCCGCTCACTGGCGGGGCATGACAAGGGAGAGCTGTTTTGTGTCCTGGACACAGACGGGCCCTATCTGCTGCTCTGCGACGGGAAGCGGCGCAAGACTGAATCCCCCAAGCGGAAAAAGACCGTCCACACGGCCCCCGTTGGGGACAGCCAACACCCTGCTCTGGACCGGCTCCGGGCGGGGAACCCCATCACCAACCGAGAGGTGCGGAGGGCGCTGGCCGCTTTCCGAGTTGAAGAGTCAAGGAGGGTATGACGCTTTGGCAAAAGACGATATGATCGAAGTGGAGGGCGTCGTCACCGAGTCCCTTCCCAATACCACGTTCCATGTGGACATCGGAAACGGCCACATTATTCTGGCCCACATCTCCGGCAAGCTGCGGATGAATTTTATCCGCATCCTGCCCGGGGACAAGGTCACCGTGCAGATGTCCCCCTACGATTTGACCCGGGGCCGGATCACCTGGCGTTCCAAGTGATCCATCCCCTTTGGCGGCTTGCCGCCCACCCTATCAATGACCGGCGCGGGTCAGCGGGGCCTTGCCTCCGCCGCGCCGGGGCCATCAGGCTCTACAGGAGGTTAATGACATGAAAGTTAGACCGTCCGTGAAGCCCATGTGCGAGAAGTGCAAGATCATCAAGCGCAAGGGCAAGGTCATGGTTATTTGCGAAAACCCCAAGCATAAGCAGAGACAAGGTTAATAGGAGGTGCTGAAACAGTATGGCACGTATTGCTGGCATTGATTTGCCCAAGGATAAGCGGGTCGAGATCGGCCTTACCTATATCTTTGGTATCGGGCGCACCAGCGCCAACAAGATCCTGGCTGAGGCCGGTATCAACCCCGACACCCGCGTGAAGGATCTGACCGAGGCCGACGAGGCTAAGCTGCGCGAGATCATCAGCCACAGCTACACTGTGGAGGGCGACCTCCGCCGTGACGTGGCGATGGATATCAAGCGTCTCACTGAGATCGGCTGCTACCGGGGCATGCGGCACCGCAAGGGTCTGCCCGTCCGCGGTCAGCGTTCCAAGACCAACGCTCGTACCCGTAAGGGTCCCAAGCGCACCGTCGCCAACAAGAAGAAGTAAGGGAGGGAGAGACACATGGCTACCGCTACCAAGGGTAAGAAGGTTATCCGTAAGCGCCGTGAGCGCAAGAACGTTGAAAAGGGCCAGGTGCATATCCGCTCTTCCTTCAACAACACCATGGTCACTGTGACCGATATGGGCGGCAACGCCCTGTCCTGGGCCTCCTCCGGCGGCCTGGGCTTCCGGGGCTCCCGGAAATCCACTCCCTTCGCCGCTCAGACCGCTGCCGAGACTGCCGCCAAGGCTGCCATGGAGCACGGCCTGAAGACCGTGGAGGTGTACGTGAAGGGTCCCGGCGCCGGCCGTGAGGCCGCCATCCGCGCCCTGCAGGCCGTGGGCCTGGAGGTCACCCTGATCAAGGACGTGACCCCCATTCCCCACAACGGCTGCCGTCCGCCCAAGCGCCGCCGCGTGTAAGAGAAGGAGGAGTTACGAATTATGGCTAGATATACCGGAGCAGTCTGCCGCCAGTGCCGCAGAGAGGGCCAGAAGCTCTTCCTGAAGGGCGACCGCTGCTACACCGACAAGTGCGCCATGGAGCGCCGTCCCTTTGCCCCCGGCATGCACAACCAGGGCCGGGCCAAGAAGCTGTCCGAGTACGGCATGCAGCTGCGGGAGAAGCAGAAGGCCCGCCGCTACTACGGCGTGCTGGAGAGCCAGTTCCGCAAGTACTATGAGATGGCCGCCGCCCGCAAGGGTGTCACCGGCGACAACCTGCTGTCCATCCTGGAGACCCGCCTGGACAATGTGATCTACCGTCTGGGCTTCGCCATGAGCCGTCCTGAGGCCCGTCAGCTGGTCCGTCACGGTCACTTCACCATCAACGGCCATCGGGTGGACATCCCCTCCTACCTGGTCAAGCCCGGCGAAGTCATCGCCCTGAAGGAGACCAGCCGGAGCAAGGACAAGTTCAAGGCTTCCCTGGAGGCCAACGGTTCCCGTCCCGCTCCCAAGTGGCTGGACTTCGATCAGAACAATCTGGTGGCCAAGGTGGTGGCCCTCCCCGCCCGCGAGGACGTGGATCTGCCCATCGAGGAGCACCTGATCGTCGAGCTGTACTCCAAGTAATCGTGCTTGTACCCTCGATTATTGGTGAGCTGTATCAGGCGGCGGGCGCGGCCCGCCGCCGTATAAAGGAGGGTAACACATGGTAGAAATCGAGAAGCCCCGCATTGAATGTGTGGAGAACCCCGGCGACGGCTCCTACGGCAAGTACGTGGTGGAGCCTCTGGAGCGCGGCTACGGTACCACCCTTGGCAACTCCCTGCGCCGCATTCTGCTCTCGTCCCTGCCCGGCACGGCGGTTACCTCCATCAAGATCGCCGGTGTGCAGCACGAGTTTTCCACCATCCCCGGTGTGAAGGAGGACGTGACCGAGATCGTCCTCAACGTGAAGAGCATCATCGCAAAGCTCTACTCCGAGGGGGTCAAGACAGTCTATATCGAGGCCAACGGCGAGTGTGAAGTCACCGCCGGCGACATCAAGGCTGACGGCGAGGTGGAGATCCTCAACCCCGACCTCCACATTGCCACTCTGGGCCCTGACGCCAGCCTCAACATGGAGCTGACTCTGTCCCATGGCCGGGGCTATGTTCCCGCTGACCGGAACAAGCCGGCTCAGACCATTATCGGCCTGATCCCGGTGGATTCCATCTACACGCCGGTGCGCAAGGTCAACTACACGGTGGAGAACACCCGTGTCCGTGACCTGACCGACTTTGACAAGCTGACCCTGGAGGTGTGGACCGACGGTACCATCACCGCCCGGGACGCTGTCAGCCTGGGCGCCCGGATCCTGTGCGATCACTTCGTCCTCTTCACCGATCTCTCTGAGACCATGGGCTCCAAGTCCACGGTGGTGGAGAAGGCGGAGGCTCAGCGGGACAAAGTGCTGGAGCTGACCATCGAGGAGCTGGACCTGTCCGTCCGTTCCTTCAACTGCCTCAAGCGGGCCAACATCAACACGGTGGAGGATCTGATCTCCAAGACCGAGGACGAGATGATGAAGGTGCGCAACCTGGGCCGCAAGTCCCTGGAAGAGGTCATCAACAAGCTGGCCATGATGGGCCTGCACCTGGCCGACGAGGAAGCCTGAGAAGGCCAGGGGAAAGGGCGGCCCGGGGGCACGTAACGTCCCCTCCCGGACCTGTTTGGCGCAAGCGCCCTTTCAGGGGAGTTTTCCCCCGGACGAATTTAAAATGTGGAGTTCGCCTTGGCGAACATCCGATAGGAGTTGTGTCTCATGTCTCACAATCGTAAGCTGGGCAAGCCCACCGATCAGCGCATGGCTATGCTGCGCGCCATGACCACCTACCTGCTGGAGAATGGTCAGATCAAGACCACCTATGCCCGTGCCAAGGAAGTGGCTCCCATGGCCGAGAAGATGATCACTCTGGCCAAGCACGCCAACCTGGCCAACTATCGTAAGGCTCTGTCCTTCCTGACCAAGGAGGACGTGGCCAAGAAGACCTTTGACGAGCTGGGCCCCAAGTATGCTGACCGCAACGGCGGCTACACCCGGGTCGTGAAGATCGGCCCCCGCCGCGGCGACGCCGCTGAGATGGCCATCATCCAGCTGGTGTGATCGCTTTGCTTTCCAACACACCCTGTCATTGACAGGGTGTGTTTTTTTGTATAAAAGGGAGTGTTTTCCCTGGAATTGTGGAGAAAAGGTTCTTTTTTGGCCGGGCTCTTGCAATCTGTCGTATGCTATGCTATACTTATCTACAATCTATCGTGAAGGAGACGGTGAATCCTCGTGGACGAACCTCCGCCCAGTTGCGTTACATCAGAACATCCCATGGACCAGGGCAGCCTTATTTCCCGGCAGGCGGGAATAGGGGTGTCCTTTTGGTGTTCCGTAAACCATGCCATGTATAGTGTTTGGAGTTGATCTTTTTTCTATGTTAGAAGGTTCCAATATGACCATGATCGCCGTTCTGGTGGTCCTGGTGATCCTGTCGGCCTACTTTTCCGCCACAGAGACCGCGTTTACCTCCCTCAATCGCATTCGCCTGAAAAGCAAGGCGGACGCCGGCGACCGCCGGGCCACCCTTACCCTGAAGCTGGTGGATAACTACGATAACCTGCTGTCCACCATTCTGGTGGGCAACAACATCGTCAACCTGTCCGCCTCCTCCCTGGCCACCGTTCTTTTTACCGAGGGACTGCGTCTGCGCAACGGCGCGGTGATCTCCACGGTAGTCATCACCCTGGTGGTGCTCATCTTCGGCGAGGTCTCCCCGAAGAGCCTGTCCAAGGAGTATCCTGAAAGCTTCGCTATGTTTTCCGCTCCCATCATGCGGGTGCTGATGGTGATCCTCACTCCGGTGAATTTCCTGTTCAGCCTGCTGAAACGGCTGCTGTCCAAGGTATTCCACCAGGAGGGTGACAACGGCATCACCGAAGAGGAGCTGGTCACCATGGTGGACCAGGCTGAAAGCGAGGGAGGCCTGGACCAGCACGAGAGCAAGCTTATCCGCTCCGCCATTGAGTTCAACGATATGGAAGTGGATGAGATCCTGACCCCCCGAGTGGATATCGTGGCGGTGGAGGACACCGATACCATGGAGGACGTGGCCCAGGCCTTTGCCGAGAGCGGCTACTCCCGTCTGCCGGTGTATCATGAGGATGTGGACGACATCATCGGCGTGATCCACGAAAAGGATTTCCACGCCGCCCGCTACCGGGGCATCGAGGATCTGAAATCTATCACCGGTCCGGTGCTCTACACCACAGGAAACACCAAGATCTCCGAGCTGCTGCGGATCCTTCAGCGGGAGAAGGGCCATCTGGCCATCGTAGTGGATGAGTACGGCGGTACCGAGGGTCTGGTCACCCTGGAGGATATCGTGGAAGAGCTGGTGGGCGAGATCTGGGATGAGCACGACGAGGTCATTGAGGAATTCAAAAAACAGGAGGACGGCAGCTACATCATTTCCTGTACCGCTGATCTGGCCGATCTGTTCGACCTGTTCTCCATCAAGGGCGAGTGCGACGCCAACACCATCTCTGGCTGGGTCATGGACCAGATCGGCCGCATTCCTGAGGAGGGAGACCGGTTTGCCTCCGACGGACTGGATGTGACGGTCACCAAGGTGGACCACCGCCGGGTGCTGGAGATCCGGGTGGAGGTCCTGCCTGAGGAAGAGGAAAAGGGGAAGGACCAGTGAAAAAAGACCTGATCGCCCTGGCCACGGAGCTGCGCCACCAGCTCCATGCCCACCCGGAGCTGTCCGGCCGGGAGATTTGGACCAAGGCCTGCCTGGTGGACTTTCTGCGGACCCATACCAGTCTGGAGCTGTACGACCGGGGAACCTGGTTTTACGCCCTGTGCCGGGGCAGGGGAGCGGGCAAGGTAGCCTTCCGGGCCGACTTTGACGCCCTGCCCATGGAGGAACATACCGACCTGCCCTACCGCTCCCAGAACCCGGGGGTTGCCCACAAGTGCGGCCACGACGGCCACAGCGCCGCTCTGGCCCTGCTGGGGCTCACCCTGGCCGGGACCGGGACGGAGCGGGACGTGTACCTCATCTTCCAGCCCGCCGAGGAGGTGGGGGCGGGAGGCGAGGCCTGCGCCGCCTTCCTGAAGGAGGAGGGCATCGGGGAGGTATACGCCTTCCACAACATGCCCGGCTACCCCCTGGGGGCGGTGGCCCTCCGGGAGGGCACCATGAACTGCGCCTCCAAGGGGGTCATCCTGTCCTTCACCGGCGCCCCCACCCACGCCAGCACCCCCGAGCTGGGCCGCAACCCGGCCTACGCCGTGGCGGCGGTGGTGTCCGCCCTGCCCGGGCTCACCCGGCGGGAGGACCACCGGGGCCTGGTGATGGCCACCGTGGTGCAGATGGACGTGGGGGAGCCTGCCTTCGGCATCTCCGCCTGGCGGGGGAGGCTGCTGCTCACCCTGCGGGCCCAGTACCAGCAGGAGCTGGACGGGCTCCACCGGGCCATTGCGGCCCTGGCGGAGGGGCAGGCGGCGGATTACGGCCTGGAGCTTGCCCTGGAGGAGCAGGACGTGTTCCCCGAGACCGCCAACCATCCCGCCGGGGTGGAGAAGGTCCGCCTGGCGGCGGAGGCCCTGGGCCTTACCGTGGTGGACATGGCCGAGCCCATGCGGGGCTCGGAGGACTTTGGCTGGTACCTGCGGCAGGCGGAGGGGGCCCTCTTCCTGCTGGGGGACGGGGAGGACCATCCGCCCCTTCACAGCGAAAACTTTGATTTTCCCGACCCGCTGCTGGAGGTCGCCTGCGGGCTGTTCCAGCGGCTGATCTGACGGTACATTGCGTCCCGGAGCGTGTGCTCCGGGACTTTTTTTGCCCCTGGGCCCGGGGCAATTTTATCAATCGGTAAGATGGGATTTAGAAATTTTTAAGATAGACCTGCTATACTGATCCCAACAAAAGGGAGGGATCGGATTGGACCAGATCTTGGAGGTCAAGGGCCTGTGCCGGGATTACGGCAAGGGCAGTATTACCCACGCGGTGGATCATGTGGATCTTTCGGTGGAAAAAGGCGAGTTTGTGGGCATCATGGGCCCCTCGGGCAGCGGCAAGACCACTCTGCTCAACTGTATTGCCACCATCGACCGGCCCACCGGCGGCAGCATCCGGGTGGAAGGGCAGGAGATCACGGGGCTGAAGCCCAAGGCCCTGGCCAAATTCCGGCGGGAGCGGCTGGGCTTTGTGTTCCAGGACTGCAACCTGCTGGACACCCTCACCGCCTTTGAAAACATCGCTTTGGCCCTCACCATTCGGGGCACTCCGGCGGGACAGGTAGAGGGCCTGGTCAGGGAGACCGCCGGGCTGCTGGAGATCGGCGACTGCCTGAACAAGTACCCCTACCAGATGTCCGGGGGCCAGCAGCAGCGGACGGCGGCCGCCCGGGCCATCGTCACCCGGCCCGCTTTGATCCTGGCTGACGAGCCCACCGGGGCCCTGGACTCCAAGGCCTCCCGGCTGCTGCTGGACCGGTTCGAGGCCCTGAATACCCAACTGGCGGCCACCATCCTCATGGTGACCCATGACGCCTTTACCGCCAGCTACTGCCACCGCATCCTGTTTTTGCGGGACGGGGCGGTGTTTACCCAGCTGGAGCGGGGGACCCTGAGCCGGCGGGACTTTTTCCGGCGGATCATGGATGTGGTGGCCACGCTGGGAGGTGACCAGAGCGATGTTCTCTAAGCTTGCGGTCAAAAACGTGGGGCGCAGCTTCCGGGACTACGGGGTGTATTTCCTCACCGTGGCCTTCGGCGTGTGCCTCTTCTATGTGTTCAACGCCCTGGAGACCCAGACGGTGCTCCAATACCTGAGCGGCAACCAGCGGCAGGATCTGGTGGACAGTATCATGCGGCTCATCGGGATGCTGTCGGTGTTCGTGTGGGTGGTGCTGGCCTTCCTCATCCTGTACGCCTCCGGGTTCCTGGTGCGCCGCCGGTCCCGGGAGCTGGGCACCTACCTGCTGCTGGGCATGGAGCGGCGGCAGGTAGCCGGTCTGCTGCTGGCCGAGACCGCTTTTACCGCCCTGACCGCCCTGGCGGTAGGGCTGGCTCTGGGGGTGGTGCTGTCCCAGGCCCTGTCGGTATTTACCGCCGGGCTCTTTGCCGTGCCCCAGACCGCCTTCCGGTTCAGCGTGTCCGTCCCCGCCCTGGTCCGCACCGCCCTGGCCTTTGTGGGGATCTTTTTGCTGGTGATGGTCTGCCATACCCTGTCCCTGTTCCGCAAACGGCTCATCGACCTGCTGCGGGCCAACCGCACCAACCAGGAGCTGAAGGCCAGGAGCCTGGGGGCCTCGGTGGCCCTGTTTCTGGTGGGCTGCGCCCTGCTGGGGGTGGCCTACGCCATGCTGCTCATCCGGGGCATGCTCCGGGTGGACGCCCTGTTCTGGGTGATGATCGGCCTGGGCAGCCTGGGCACCCTGCTGTTTTTCCGGGGGCTGTCCGGCTTTCTGCTGCGGCTGTGCCAGGGCAGCAAAAAGCTGTACTACAAGGGCCTGAACCTGTTTATCCTCCGGCAGTTCAACGCCGGCATCAACACCACCTACCGGTCCATGACAGTGATCTGCCTGATGCTGCTGCTGGCCATCGGCATCACCGCCACCTCGGTGGGGCTGAACAACACGGTGGAGCGGATGACGGAGGAGGCCCAGCCCTGGAGCGTGGAGCTGACGGTGTGGCCGGAGGAGGAGGGGCAGGCCATGGACCTGCCCGCCGCCCTGGCGGAGCGGGGCTTTGACCCGGACCGCTGGTGCGGCCCCTGGGCGGCCTTCCCTCTCTGCCGGGATAGCCAGGGGGAGTTCGGGCTTCGGGAGGCGGATTACGCCGCCCTGGAGTCCGCCTGGGGCACCGAGCGGGCCCAGGCCTTTTTGAAGCATCAGGGGGCGGAGGTCCTGCCGAATGATGACGGCGGGGCGTACACCGCCGTGCTGTGGCACTTTCTGGCCGACTACGCCGGGGACCCTCAGGGGGCGGAGGAGGCCTTTCTGGCGGCGGTGAGCGACCTGACGAACACCGGGGGCTACTCCTACTCCACCAAGCAGGCCGCCTGGATGGACCTGATGGGCACCAAGGTGCTGGTGCTCTTCATCGGACTGTACCTGGGGGTGGTGTTCCTGGTGGCCTCGGCGGCGGTGCTGGCCCTTCAGCAGCTCAGCCAGGCCGCAGACAGCGCAGGCCGCTATCAGATCCTCTCCCGGCTGGGTGTGTCGGAGCGGGACCGGGGCCGGTCGGTGGACGTGCAGGTCTTTCTGGCCTTCTTTCTCCCACTGGCCCTGGCGCTGATCCACGCCGTGGTGGGCATGACCGCCGCAAATGAGATCATTGCCCAGGTGGGCCGCGTGGACGTGGGGGCCTCCGGGGCTGTCACCGCCCTGCTGTTGGTGGCGGTGTACGGCGGCTACTTCCTGGCCACCTGCTGGGGCAGCCGGCGGATGCTTCGGGCTTCCGCGTAAAAAATGTGAAAACCACTTGCAATCGCCCTTTCTTTGTGCTATCATACTTCTTACGTGTAAGATGCGGCGCAGCACAGCTGCGCCCAAATAGAGTGCGAGAGACCCCGTAGACGGGGCGAAAGGACGATGTAGCGTGGATATCACGAAGCTGATTCTGAGCATTATTGATGTGGCGGCCTGCCTGTTCCTCATCGCCGTGGTGCTGCTCCAGTCCGGCAAGAGCGCCGGCCTGTCCGGCGCCATTGCCGGTGCGGCCGACACCTTCCTGGCCAAGAACAAGGCCAAGAGCTGGGACGCCAAGCTGGCCAAGATGACCAAGTGGGTGGCCATCGGATTTATGATCCTCACCTTTGTCATCTGCCTGCTGTAAGCAAGTGATCAAAAACGCCCTTTCGGTTTTCGAAAGGGCGTTTTTGTTGTTTGAAAGACCAAAAGCAACCGCTGGTTGCGGGGCTTTCAAGGGGGCTTGGTGGACAAGGCGGGGGCCTTCGGCTATACTGGAGGAGACGAGGAGGGGATACTATGACATTGGGGGAGAACATCTGCCGCCTGCGGAAGGAACGGGGCATGTCCCAGGGAGATCTGGCCGACCGGCTGGGGGTGTCCCGGCAGTCGGTGTCCAAATGGGAGACCAACGGCTCGGTGCCCGACCTGGACAAGCTGGTGGTCATGAGCCGCCTGTTCGGTGTGACCCTGGATCAGCTGGTGTGCGGAGAGGAACCGGCCGGGCAGCAGGAGGAGGAGCCGGAACCGCCCCGGTCCGCGGGCCCCGCCCAAAGCCGTCAGGTGGTGGGCGGGGTGCTGCTGGGGGTGGGCCTGCTGGGCCTGCTGCTGCTCCTGTTTTTGACCGGGCTGGACGGGTTGCCGCTGGGGCTGCTGTTTTTGCTGCCCTTCCTCCTGTGCGGCGTGCTCTGCCTGCGGGTAAACCGGCGTTTGGGGCTGTGGTGTGCCTGGGCGGTGTACCTGCCCTAGCAGATTTACTGGACTATGGCTACCGGGATTACCTGGCGTCTGACCCTGACCACCCTCCACTACACCCCTGAGATGAATTACATGCGGCTGTTTGTGGGCTGGCTGATGCTGGCGGCCATGGTGGCCCTGGCGGTGGGAACTGTCAGAAGCTTTGCCCGGCTGATGTGGCAGCCCAACCCCGGCAGGGTGGTGCTGGCGGGAGTGCTGTGGGCGGCCACCCTGCTTGCCGGACGGCTGTACAGCCTGGTTTTCCTGCCCTTCGTGGGGGAGGATGGCCGTATCCTGCTGCCGGGTTTGGTGGGGGGGCTGGTTCAGGGCCTGTTTTCCGCCGGACAGACCGCCGCCCTGGCGGCGGCCCTCACCATGACTCTGGCCCTGGTCCGGGGCTGTAGCGGGAAAACGTCTGACTGAGTTTGAGGGTCCTCCGGAGGCTTTGCCGGAGGACCCTATCTTTTCGTTGAGACGGGGAGAAAAAGGGGGTATAATAATCAGAGTGAACACAGAAAGGAATTATCTATGAAAGAATTACAAAAGTTGATTGGAATTTACCAGGCCAGCGGCCGTGGATTTGGATTTTTGATCCCGGAGGAGGGGGAGGACTGCTTTATCCCGCCCCGGGCGGAGGGCGGAGCCTGGAACGGGGACCGGGTGTCCGCCGTGGTCACCGAGGAGGACCGGGAGAAGGGCCGCCGGGTGGCCAGGGTGACGGCGGTGCTGGCCCGGGCCAACAAGACGGTCACCGGCGTGCTGGAGCGGCGGGACCGGGGCCTGTGGCTGCGGCCCGACAATGACCGGCTGCCCGCCGCCATCCAGGTGTACACCAAGCGGAAAAACATCCGGGCAGGGGAGCGGGCCGCCGTGGCCATGACCGGCTTCGGCGGGGGCAAGACCGCCCCCATGGGCATCCTGCGGGAGGTGTTCGGCCCGGCGGACCGGCGGGAGAGCGCCGTGGAGGCCATTCTGTACAGCCACGACATTGTCCGCGCCTTTCCCCCCGCCGTCATGGCGGAGACCCAGGCCATCCCCCAGACCGTGGCCCCCGCTGCCCTGGCGGGGCGGCTGGACCTGCGGGACAAGCTGATCTTTACCATCGACGGGGCCTCCTCCAAGGACTTTGACGACGCCGTCAGCCTGGAGCGGGACAGTGAGGGCAACCTGGTGCTGGGGGTCCACATCGTCGACGTGAGCCACTATGTCCGCCCCGGCTCCCAGCTGGACCTGGAGGCCTGGGAGCGGGGCACCTCGGTGTACTTTGCCGATCAGGTGGTGCCCATGCTCCCCGAGGCCCTGTCCAACGGCATCTGCTCCCTGAACCCCCAGGTGGACCGGTTGGCCCTGTCCTGCATCCTGACCCTGGGGGCGGACGGCCGGGTGCTGCGCCACCGGATCGCCAAGACGGTGCTCCGCTCCAAGGAGCGGATGACCTATGAGGACTGCAACACCCTGCTGGCGGGGGCGGACCCCGCCCTGGCGGAACGGTACGCCCACATCCTGCCCACGCTGAAAGACATGGCCGCCCTGGCCAAGCGGCTGGAAGGGCTGCGCCGCCGCCGGGGGGCCCTGGACCTGGAGACCAAGGAGAGCTATGTGGTGTGCGACGGGGAGGGCAAGCCGGTGGCGGTGGGCCAGCGGCAGCAGGGGGAGAGCGAAAAGCTCATCGAGTCCTTCATGCTGGCCGCCAACGAGTGCGTGGCGGAGCATCTGAACCGGCAGAAAAAGCCCTGCGTCTACCGGGTCCACGAGGAGCCCTCCGCCGAAAAGACCGAGGCCCTGCGCACCATGGTGGCTCCCCTGGGCTACGACCTGAAAACCGCCGACGGCCCCGGCCTGCAAAAGCTGCTGGACTGGGCCAGGGGCAAGCCGGTGGAGGGGGCGGTGTCCATGATGGTGCTCCGCTCCCTGATGAAGGCCCGGTACGACAAGGACAATCTGGGCCACTTCGGCCTGGGGGCGGAGTTCTACTGCCACTTCACCTCTCCCATCCGCCGGTACCCCGACCTGCTGGTCCACCGGGTGCTGTCCGCCCTGCTGGAGGGCTCCCTGGACCGGCAGGAGAAGAACCTGGCCGCCGCCGTCCAGCGGGGGGCCGTCCAGTCCTCCCAGCGGGAGCTGGCCGCCCAGGAGGCCGAGCGGGAGATCGAAAAGCGGTACCTGGCCGAGTTCATGGCGGGCCACGTGGGGGAGACCTTCTCCGGGGTGGTGACCGGGGTCACCCGGTTCGGCCTGTTCGTCACCGTGGCCGGGGGCGTGGAGGGACTGCTGCCGGTGGAGGCCCTGCCCGGCGGGCCCTGGGAGTACGACCAGGCCCATCTGCTGCTGGTGGAGGTCAACGGCAAGGGCCGGTACACCTTCGGCGGGGAGCTGGAGGTGGTGTGCGCCGCCGCCGACCCGGTGAGCGGCCAGGTGGATCTCATCCTCCCCGGCGGCACCCCGGTGGAGCGCAGGGAGCGCAGGCAGGAGGACAGGCCCCGGGAGAAGAAGCCCCGCCGCAGGGAGGGGAACCGCCGGGCCATGCACCTGCCCCGCCGCCGGAAGGGCGGCAAAAAGCGATGATGTTTTGTTATTTCTGCGCTAGAATATAACAAATAGTTATGAAAACTTGGGGCGAAACCAGTTGTCCCGCCCCCAAGGCCGTCTGTCTCAAACCGGTAGACAGACGGCCTTTTTTTGGGTATATTGGGGGTGAAAGGAGGGGGCGGCATGAAGGTAGAGATCCGCATCGAGCCCGGCTGTGGGGAGCTGTCGGTGACCATCACCGCCCCCGCCCTCACCCACGAGGTGAAGGCCCTGGCCGCCCGGCTGGAGGGGGGCGGGGTGCTCATCGGCTGGCGGGGGGATACCGCCGTGCCCCTGGCGGCGGAGGAGATCCTCCGGTGCTACGGGGAGGAGAAGGGGGTAAAAGTCCAGACCACCCGGGGGGTGTTTGATCTGAGGGAGCGGCTCTACGAGCTGGAGGCCAGGCTGGACCGCCACGCCTTTGTGCGCATCTCCCACTCAGAGATCGTCAACCTGGGGCAGATCACCGCCCTGGACCTGGCCCTCACCGGCACCATCCGCATCACCCTGGCAGGGGAGACGGTGTGCTATGTCTCCCGGCGGTATGTGAAGAAGATCAAAGAGGCCTTGGGCTTGTAAAGGAGGGAACACCATGACACACAGACAGAAGCAATGGCTGGTGCGCATCCTGCTGGGCGGGATTGTCGGCATCGCCGTCCTCATTCCGGTGGGCGGGGTGTTCAACGACCTGGTGGCGGGCGGCCTCCTGGCCATGTCCATCCGCACCCCCTTCCGGCTGGTGAGCTATGACCTGGAGCGGCTGGCAGGCCCCGCCGCCCTGGCGGTGCAGCTGGGGCTCTACTTCCTCATGGGGGCGGTGGTGGGGGTGTCCACCCTCCCCTTTGCCGACGACGGGGTCGCCCTGGCCCGGCGGTCTCTGGCCCACTTTGCCGTCACCGCCGGGGCCCTCACCCTGATGGTGTGCCTGTGCGGGTGGAACTGGGGAGAGCTGGCCCCGCTGCTGGTCTATCTGGCCCTTCTGGCGGGAGTCTACCTGCTGATCTGGCTGATGCGCTGGGCAGTGTGGCTGGCGGAGGCAGCCGCCATTCGGGCAAAGCTGGGACTGCCCCGCCGCAAAGGAAAGCGGGGTGGCCCATGAACCGGGAGGTGAGGCTGTACAACATCCTGCTGCCCATCTGGATCTTGTACTTTTTCCCCCAGGTGTGGATCATTACCCTGCCGGGCAACCTGCTTATCGACTGTATGGTACTGCTCATTGCCCTGGCGGTATTGAAGCACGCCGAAAAAAAGGCGGTGCTGAAACGGCTGTGGTGGAAGCTCTGGCTGCTGGGCTTTCTGGCCGACTTTGTGGGGGCCCTGTTCCTCTTCGGGTTCTGGTATCTCTCCCTGCTGCCCGACCCGGTGGGGGCCTGGGTAGAGGGGGTCTTTTCCGCCGCCGCCCTCAATCCCTTCCGCACCCTGCCCGGCTTTCTCTATACCCTGGCGGGGGTGGCCATCGCCGGGGTGTGCATCTACTTCTTTGACAAGCGGGCCATGAGATCCTGTCCCCAGCTGGACGGGCGGCAGCGGCACGTGATCGCCCTGACCATGGCCGTGGTCACCGCCCCCTGGACCTTTTTGATCCCCCTCTATATCGATTGAGCGGGCATGCACTGATGTAAAACAGAATGATTCTGTCATTCTGAGCCCCAAAGGGGCGAAGAATCTTGCTGCAGAGCGCAAACCGGCCCCAAAGATCCTTCGCATTCGCTCAGGATGACAAAAAGCGGAGACTGTTGCATGATTTTGCGGCAGCCCGCAGAAAACGCCCCCGGCACAAGGCTTGCGGCTTTGTGCCGGGGGCATTATAATAGAACCATCTCATACAGAACGGGGGATGGACATGGGCAGAAAGGGCATCAGCTACTTTGGCCTGGTGGCCATGGGGGTGGGGTGTATGCTGGGCACCAGCTGGCTGCTCCTCACCGGCACCTGGCTGGACACGGCGGGGGGCCCCCTCAACCTGGCGGTGGCCTTCGCCCTGTGCGTCGTCATCGAGCTCCCCTTTGCCTTCGCCTACATGGAGGCCATCCCCATGCTCCCCCTGCCCGGCGGGGAGGTGGTATACTCCTACGCCGCCTTCGGGCCCACCGGGGCCTTTGCCGTGGGGTGGGCGGGGATTCTGATGAACACCATCGTGTTCTGCTGGGTGGATCTGGCGGCCATCTCCCTGCTGGACGAGCTCTTTCCCGTTCTGCGGGAGACGGCGGTGCTCTATCAGGTGGGAGACTTTCCGGTGACCCTGCCCAACCTGGTGCTCCAGCTGGCCCTGGCGGGGGCCATTTTGTGGGTGCAGCTGAAAGGGGCCAACGTGTGCGCCTCCCTGGCCAAGATCGCCACCGTGGTGCTGCTGGTGATGTGCGCCGTGGGGCTGGCCCTTTGCTTTGCCCACTTCGACCCGGCGGTGTACGCCGCCGACGGGGGGCTGGACTTTGACTTCTCCGGCTCGGCAGCCCTGCTCTCCCTGCTGGTGTTCTCGGTGGCCGGGTGGGAGACGGTGTCCAAGGCCGCCGCCGACGCCACCGGCCCCGCCGCCCGGAAGGCGGGGGCCGCCCTCATCACCTGCCTGTTCCTGGTCACCGGCATTTTGTGCCTGGTGTCCACCGCTGTGGCGGGGTGCATGCCCTGGACCCAGGCGGTGGGCCGCACCGCCCCCTTTGCCGACGTGCTGGTGTCCATCACCGGTCAGAGCTGGGTGAGGCTCCTCTTTCTGGGCACCGCCTTTGTGGGAGCGGTGGGGGTGATGAACTCCACCCTCTACTCCTCCGCCCAGATGCTCTACGGTCTGGCCCGGTTCGCCCTGGTGCCCGCTGGGTTTACCCGGCTCCACCCCAGATACGGTACCCCCGCCCGGTGCATCTGGTTTACTGCCGCCTTTGTGGTTGTGACCCCCTTTACCGGCAAGCTGCTGTTCCTCCCCTTCATCAACGTGGCCTCCCTCACCACGGTGGTCATGTGGGTCATGTCTTTGCTGGCGGTGCTGTGGCTGCGGAAAACCAGGCCAAACCTCCGCCGTCCGGTATCCATGCCCGGGGGGCGGGTGACGGCGGTGCTGGGGGTGGCGGCCTCCCTCTTCCTGGCGGGCAACCTGCTGCTGCCCATGAGCCCCGGGGCCCTGGACGGCCTGGAGTACGGCCTGGCCGCCCTGCTGGCCGCACTGGGGGCGGCCCTCTACCGGCTGCGGGACCGGTCGGTGTCCCGGGTGGAACGGGAAAAGCGGATCTTTGGCGGGGCGCTGGAGGGAGAAATGCCCGCAACCCCTTGCAAATCCGGCAAAAAATGATATACTATTGCCCACTGAGACCAATTTTTATGAATCGAGGAAGATTTATATGGAACGCACCAAGATCGCGCAGATTTTCGCGGACCAGGAGCAGTTCGGCGGCAAAGAGGTCACCGTCTGCGGCTGGGCCCGCACCATCCGGGACATGAAGAGCTTCGGCTTTGTGGAGCTCAACGACGGCTCCTGCTTCAAGAATTTGCAGGTGGTCCTGGACGCCAATGTGCTGGACAACTATAAGGAGATCGCCGGGCAGAACGTGGGGGCCGCCCTCATCGTCACCGGCACCGTGGTGCTCACCCCCCAGGCCAAGCAGCCCCTGGAGGTGAAGGCCGCCACTGTGGCGGTGGAGGGTGCTTCTACCCCCGACTATCCCCTCCAGAAGAAGCGCCACAGCGTGGAGTACCTGCGCACCATCCAGCACCTCCGGCCCCGCACCAACCTGTTCTCCGCCGCCTTCCGGGTGCGTTCCGTGGCCGCCCACGCCATCCACTGCTTCTTCCAGGACCGGGGCTTCGTGTACGCCCAGACCCCCATCATCACCGCCTCCGACTGCGAGGGGGCCGGCGAGATGTTCCAGGTGACCACCCTGGACCTCAACGACCTGCCCCGGACCGAGGACGGCCAGGTGGATTACTCCAAGGACTTTTTTGGCAAGAAGGCCAACCTCACCGTGTCCGGCCAGCTGAACGCCGAGAACTTCGCCCTGGCCTTCGGCAACGTGTACACCTTCGGCCCCACCTTCCGGGCGGAGAACTCCAACACCCAGCGCCACGCCGCCGAGTTCTGGATGATCGAGCCTGAGATGGCCTTCGCTGACCTGAACGACTATATGGACACCGCCGAGGCCATGATCAAGTATATCATCAACACCGTCATGGAAAAGTGCCCCGACGAGATGAACTTCTTCTCCTCCTTCGTGGACAAGGGCCTGAAGGAGCGGCTGGAGCACGTGGCCTCCTCCGACTTCGGCCGGGTGACCTACACCGAGGCGGTGGAGCTGCTGCGCCAGAACAACGACAAGTTCGACTACAAGGTGGAGTGGGGCTGCGACCTCCAGACCGAGCACGAGCGGTACCTCACCGAGCAGGTGTTCAAGCGCCCGGTGTTCGTCACCGACTACCCCAAGGAGATCAAGGCCTTCTATATGCGCCTCAACGACGACGGCAAGACCGTGGCCGCCGCCGACTGCCTGGTGCCCGGCATCGGGGAGATCATCGGCGGCTCCCAGCGTGAGGAGCGGCTGGACCTGCTGGAGGGCCGCATCAAGGAGCTGGGCATGAACCCGGAGGACTACTGGTGGTACTGCGACCTGCGGCGGTACGGCTCCTGCCGCCACGCCGGCTTCGGCCTGGGCTTTGAGCGGATGGTGATGTACCTTACCGGCATCTCCAACATCCGGGACGTGGAGCTCCACCCCCGCACCGTGGGCAACGCCGATTTCTGATGCGATATTGCGGCCGCCCGGCAAGGAAATGCCTTGCCGGGCGGTTTTGCGTTACTGAGGTCGGTGGCCATTGAGCATATTTAAAATTCTATATTGCGAATTGTGGGTGTGGATATGCAAAAAATCAGACCGGACATGGATATCGGGAACAATATACAGCGGCTGCGGAAGGCGGCGGGCATGACCCAGGAGCAGACGGTGGCCAGACTCCAGCTCATGGGGCTGCGCATTTCCAAAAGCACCTATGCCAAGCTGGAGACCAACCGGATGAACATCAAGGTAAGCGAACTGGTGGCATTGAAGGAGATTTTCCGAGGTGAATACGCAGATTTCTTTGCCGGGCTGACCCTGGACTAAAAAGGCCCCGGCCCGCCGTTGTTTCGGCGGGCCGGGGTTTGTCATGCCTCTTCGTTCTGGAACAGGAGCTGAAAATCCTGCCCCTGGACAGCGTAGACGCTGTCCAGGTCCTCATCGGCCCAGGCCGGGTCGAAGGGGAGGAAGAACTTGACGCAGGTGCCGCAGGAGGCAGACAGCTTTCTGGGCACCGGCATCATCACCGCCTGATCCCCCAGGGCGCGCAGCCGCTTGTGAAAGCTGAGGGCCCCGAAGTGGGTGTGGAAGGTGGCGATCTGCTCCTTACTTGGTGATGGTGAGCTCATAGTCCTCCCCCACCTCTTTCCAGGTTACCTGGTAGCCGTTGTTCATGGCGAACCGGCGCACGTTCTGGAGGGGGGTCTCGTTGTCCACCAGCACCACCAGGGGGGTGCCGTTTTTCAGGGCCTTCTTGGTCATGAGCACCGGCTCAGGACAGGAGTAGCCTCTGGCGTCCACTTGATTCATACCGTTCACCTCACGCTTTCTTGGTGTTGCCCGCGCCGATGGCGCAGACCAGGACCAGGCCGATGATGACAGCCACCTTACCGGCGAAGGAGGGGCCGTCGGTGGAGGAGGCCAGGCCGAAGTTGTGGCAGAAGGCGGCGCCCACCACCATGCCCAGCACGGCCACGGAGGAGTCGCTGTTGCCGCTGCCGGAGAGGATGAGCTGCCGCAGGGGGCAGCCACCCAGCAGCACGGAGCCCAGGCCCACCAGCACCATGCCCAGCAGGTTCCACAGCCCGTCGGTGTGGGCCACGGCCTGACCGGCGAAGCCGGGGTTAAAGCCGCCCTTGAGGCCCATGGAGCCCACGATCAGGTTGCCCACCAGCACGGCCACGAAGATGGCCACAAAGCCCATGAGCAGGTGGAAGTCCTTGAGCATCATGGCGTCCCGGATGCCGCCGGCCATGCACAGGCGGCTGCGCTGGGCGATGGCGCCCACCACCAGACCGGCGATGAGGGCGGCGGCAATGGGGGCCCGCATGGAGCCGGGGCCCTCAGTGGAGAAGAAGATAAAGGCGGGGGCGGCGCACACCAGGATGAGCAGGCCCACATTGACGGCGGGCATCAGCAGGCCCTCCACCGCCGGCTGAGGCTGGGACTTTTTCAGGGAGAAGCCCGCCTTCAGGAAGAGGGTACCCACAAAAATGCCGATGATGAAGCCGATCAGGCCCAGGATGGCGTTCCCGTCGCCGCCGCCCAGGCGGATGACCATCCGCAGGGGGCAGCCCAGGAACATGAGGGCCCCCACCATAACGCAGAAGCCCAGCACGAACCGGGTCATGGGGGAAGAGCCGCCCCGGACCTTGAACTCCTTGCCCGCCAGGGCCATGATCATGGCGCCCAGGATCAGGCCGATGATCTCGGGCCGGATGTACTGGACGATGGGCGCCCGATGCATCCCCACGCCGCCGGCGATGTCACGCAGGAAGCAGGCGATGCAGAAGCCCATGTTCACCGGGTTGCCCAGGGCAACCAGCACCACCGAGGCAATGCCAACCACCAGACCGGCCAGAATCACCGGCAGGTGCAGTTTCAGTTTAGACACACACAACACCTCACACAAATTTTTAGGGAAGCTAAAAAACTTCCTTATTCAAATTATAGCCCGGACGGGCAGAAATTTGAAATACGAATTTTCCATAATTCCAATGAACTTCATAGAAAAAAACGATAAAGTGTGGTATGCTGTGGAAAAAGAAAGGGCCCGCCGGAGACCGGCGGACCCTCTGATGCTAGGGTTTGATGTGGACCCACTTGTCCCCTCTGGGGCGGACCATGCCCACCGGCACGGCGGGCACCCCCTCCTCCTCCATCCGGCGGAGGAGCTCGGGCACCTGGGCCTCTGGCAGGCTGACCAGCAGTCCCCCGGCGGTCTGGGGATCGTACATGCAGTCCACCACCTCCTGGGGGATGCCGTCGGCCTGACAGACGTCGTCCTGGGCAAAGTCCATATTGCGGTAGGCCCCGGCGGGGATGATGCCGTCCCGGGCCAGGGCCAGGGCGGCGGGTACGATGGGTACCTTGCCCGCCCACAGCTCGATGGTGTGGCCGCAGCCCTGCGCCATCTCCTTCACGTGGCCCACCAGGCCGAAGCCGGTGACGTCGGTGCAGGCATTGGGGTGGAGGGGCACGGCGGCCTGGGCGGCGTACTTGTTCAGGGTGGTCATCAGGGCCACCATGTGGTCATAATCCTCCTGCTCCAGCAGCTCCGCTTTGGCGGCGGTGGACAGAATGCCGGTGCCAAGGGCCTTGGTGAGCACCAGGATATCCCCCTCCTTTGCTCCGCTGTTGGTGAGGATGTGCTGGGGGTGGACCAGCCCGGTAACGCACAGGCCGTATTTGGGTTCCTGGTCGTCGATGCTGTGGCCCCCGGCGATGACCGCCCCCGCCTCGGTGACCTTGGAGGCCCCGCCGGCCAGGATGTCTCCCACCGCCTCCAGGGGCAGGCAGGAGGGGAAGGCCAGCAGATTCATGGCCAGGGTGGGCTTGCCTCCCATGGCGTACACGTCGGAGAGGGCGTTGGTGGCGGCGATCTGCCCGAAGGTGTAAGGGTCGTCCACTACCGGCGGGAAGAAGTCCACCGTCTGGATCATGGCCACGTCGTCGCTCACCTTGTACACGGCGGCGTCGTCGCTGGAGTCATACCCCACCAGCAGGTTGGGGTCGGCCGGCCTGGGCAGGCCGGACAATACATTCCTTAGGACGCCCGGTCCTATTTTGGCCCCTCACCCACCAGCCGTGGTCATGGCGGTCAGGCGCAGCTTCTCATACGGCATCTCATCACCCCCTGTACTTTGGTATCCACAGTGTACCCCATTTTGACAGAAAAAGCAATCGGAGGTCAGTCATGCAGCTGAAACAGTTGGAGATCTTTTTACAGGTGGCCCAGCTCCACAGCTTTTCCAAGGCGGCGGAGGCCCTCTACCTCACCCAGCCCACCGTCAGCGCCCATGTGGCCGCCCTGGAGGATGAGCTGGGCACCCGGCTGGTGGTGCGCTCCACCAAGGAGCTGCGGCTCACCGCCCCCGGTCGGGTTTTGAGCCGGTACGCCGCTGAAATTCTGGGCCTGTGCCAGCGGGCGGCCCAGGATGTGCGTACCTCTGCCTCCGCCATCTCGGGCACCCTGTCCATCGCCGCCTCTACCGTGCCCTCCCAGTACCTGCTGCCCCAGGTGCTCCCTCTGCTGCGGCAGCGGTATCCCGACGTGTTTTTCCAGATCCGCCAGGGGGACAGTAGCCAGGTCACCCAGTGGATGGCGGAAAACGGGGCGGAGCTGGGGCTGGTGGGGGCCCCCGTCCAGCGGGTGGGGCTGCTGTGCGTGCCCTTTTTTACCGAGCGGCTGGTGATCGTTACCCCCAACACCCCGGAGTACCGGGCCCTGGGGGGCGAGATGCCGGTGGAGGTGCTGAAAACCGCCCCCTATCTGGTGCGGGAGGCGGGCTCCGGCACCCGGAAGCAGGGGGAGCAGTATCTGCGGGGCGTCGGGGTGGACCCCAAGAACCTCTGCCTGGCCGCCCAGCTGGAGAGCACCGAGAGCATCCTCCAGGGGGTGAAAAACGGCCTGGGCATCTCCATCCTGTCGGGATGCGCCGCCCGGGAGGCGGCGGAGGAGGGGAAGATCCTGGCCTTCTCTCCGGACAGCCCCCTGCTGGAGCGGCAGTTCTACCTGCTTTACCGCCGGTCCAGTCCCCTGTCCCCGGCGGCCTCCATGCTGTTGGAGGAGCTGCTGTGCTTTTATCAAAGCGGGGTGTAAGGGATACTATGCCGCGGATGGGCCAGCCATAGGCTGCCCATCCGTTTTCTTCTTGACAGGGCATACCCCTATGGGTATAATAAAACCATACCTGGTATAGTATATGGAGGGAGCTGAGGACAGGATGGTGGAAAAACTGGAGGTCCTTCTGGGCCTGGGAGGGATCAAAAAGGACGTGGTGCTGCTGGTTCTCTCGGGTATCGCGGTGGGGTGCAGCCTGGCACAGATACGGCCCTTTCCCTTTGACATGGCATGGGTGGCCATTGTCCTGTGCGGTGTGCCTATTATCCTGGAGGCGGTCATTGGCCTGATCACCGCCTTCGATATCAAGGCGGATGTGCTGGTCTCCCTGGCCCTGGTGGCCTCGGTGGCCATCGGCCAGACCTTTGCCGCCGGTGAGGTGGCCTTCATCATGCAGCTGGGGGCCCTGCTGGAGGAGCTGACGGTGGCCCGGGCCCGGGCGGGCATCGAAAAGCTGGTACGTCTCACGCCCCAGAACGCCCGGGTGCTGCGGGAGGGACGGGAAGAGATAGTTCCTGCCCAGCAGGTGCGGGTGGGGGACCGGCTGCGGGTGCTTCCCGGAGAGGGAGTCCCGGTGGACGGGGTGATCCTGTCCGGCCAGACCTCCATCAATCAGGCGGTGATGACCGGCGAATCCCTGCCGGTGGACAAGGGCGTGGGGGACCCGGTATCCTCGGGTACGGTAAACCAGTTCGGAGCCTTTGAGATGGAGGCCACCCGGGTGGGGGAGGACAGCTCCATCCAGCGGATGATCCGGCTGGTCCAGTCTGCCGACGCGGGTAAGGCCAAGATCGTGGGACTGGCCGACCGGTGGGCCACCTGGATCGTGGTGGCCGCTCTCTCCGCCGCCGCCCTCACCTGGCTGTTTACCGCAGAGATCCTGCGGGCGGTGACCATTCTGGTGGTGTTCTGTCCCTGTGCCCTGGTGCTTGCCACTCCCACCGCCATCATGGCGGCCATCGGTAACGCCACCCGCCACGGCTTTCTGGTGCGGGAGGGCGACGCCCTGGAGCGTCTGGCCGGGGTAAAGGTGGTGGCATTTGACAAGACGGGTACCCTTACCCAGGGGGTCCCTCAGGTGGTGGAGGTGGTCAGCCTCTCCCCGGGCTGGAGCAAAGAGGCCCTGTACCGTCTGGCGGCCTCCGCCGAGGGCCTGTCGGAGCATCCTCTGGGCAAGGCCATCGTGGGGTGCTGGCAGGCGGAAAACAAGGCTTCCCCAGCTCCGGCGACGGATTTTCAGATGCTGCCCGGCCGGGGCATTCAGGCCACTGTGGAGGGGGTCCGGGTGCTGGCGGGCAATCTGGAGCTGCTGGCCTCCCAGGGGATCGAGGCAGCTCCGCCTCCGGCTGCGGAGGCCGCTCTGGCCAGAGGCTGCACCCTCACCTACCTGGGGGTGGAGGGAGAGCTGGCGGGATACGTGGCCCTGTCGGACACCCTGCGCCCCCAGAGCGCCGGCATGGTGGCCCGGCTGGCCGGGCTGGATGTGGAGCCCATGCTGCTCACCGGCGACCACGCCCAGGCAGCCCAGGCCATCGCCGGTCAGGTGGGCATCCGGGCGGTGCGGGCGGGGTGCCTGCCCGAGGATAAGCTGGCGGCCATCGACGCCTGCCAAAGGGAGGGCAGGCCGGTATGTATGATGGGCGACGGAGTCAACGACGCCCCCGCCCTGAAGCGGGCCCAGGTGGGCATCGCCATGGGAGGCGTGGGGAGCGACATCGCCGTGGAGGCCGCTGACATCGCCCTGGTGGACGACGAGGTCAAGGAGCTGCCCCACCTGATCCGCCTGTCCCGGCGGATGATGACCACCATCAAGGTGAATATGAGCTTTTCCATGGGCCTGAATTTCCTGGCCATTGCCCTGGCGGTCACCGGGGTGCTGGACCCGGTGGTGGGGGCCCTGGTGCACAATGCCGGCTCGGTGCTGGTGATCTCCAACTCCGCTCTGCTGCTGAAATGGCGGGGGCGGGAGGACTGAGCCCAGGCACCGGAAAGCCTGTCTCCGCATAGCCTGAGAGTGAAAATCAAACGCTTGGAGGGTCATTTATGGAGGCAGAGGCCAGGATCTGTTATTACTTGGGGGCCAACGCGCCCACGGGCTTTTATTCCCTGTACAGCCAGCTCATCGACCCGGAGGGGGCCCGGGATGTGCGCATTCTGAAGGGAGGCCCCGGCTGCGGCAAATCCACCCTGATGCGGCAGGTGGGAGCCGCCATGGAGGCGGCGGGCCTGACGGTGGAGTACATACGCTGCTCCGGGGACCCGGACTCCCTGGACGCTGTGGTGGTGCCTGCCCTGGGGGCGGCGGTGGTGGACGGCACCGCCCCCCATGTGGTGGAGCCCAGATATCCCGGACTGGTGGAGCACTATGTGGATTTAGGGGCCTGTTACGACCCGGCAGGGCTGCGGCAGGTAGCCGGAGAGCTGAAGGGGTGCATGAAGGGCTACAAGGCCTGCTATAACCGTGCCTATCGGTGCCTGACGGCGGCGGCCCAGCTGCTGGAGGATGGGCGGGCAACTCTGCTCACCCCCGCCCTGGAGGCCAAAATGGCCAAGCGGGTCCGGGGTATCCTGTCCCGGGAGTGCAAAAAAGTGGGCGGTCAAGAAGGCAAGGCGGTGCAGCGCTTCCTGGGGGCGGTGACCTGGCAGGGAGTGCGGTGCGAGTGGGAAACGGTGGAGGCTCAGTGCGGCCGGGTCTACGAGCTGGCGGACAGCTATGGCCTGGCCCACTCCATGCTCACCGCCCTGGCCGCCGGAGCCATGGCGGCGGGGTACGACGTGGTGGCCTGCCCCGACCCCATCTTCCCCGACCGGATGGCCCACCTGCTGATTCCCGCCCTGTCCCTGGCCTTTGTTACCTCGGGGCCGTGGCAGAGCTGGCCCAACCGGCCTTACCGGCGGCTGCGGCTGGACGCCATGGCGGACCAGGAGCTTTTGCGCCGGGACCGGGGACGGCTGCGGTTCGCCGGGAAGGTGGCCGCTGCTCTGCTGGAGGAGGCGGTGGCCTCCCTGGCCCAGGCCAAGGCCATGCACGATGAACTGGAGGCCTGCTACAACCCCTACGTGGACTTTGCAAAGGGCAAGGCGGTGGGGGAGGAGATCATCCGGGATTTCCTGGCGCTGGGGTAGATCCCGGAACCCAACGCTGCCGGCCGGTAGAAAGATATGGGGGGAAGCTGAAAAAACCGCCTGCCGTGCGTTTTGCTGCGGCAGGCGGTTTTCTGTAAAAAATTGTCGAACGATAAAATCGGGAATATGGGATTATGTTTACATAGGTTATTGCATTTATTTTGAAAGAATGGTATGGTCAAGCAGGATAGCCGCAGAGGCCTATTCCTCGTCCGGAATGTACTCCAGAATGTCCTCCACCCGGCAGTCCAGGATCTCGCAGAGGGTATTCAGGGTGGTGGTGGTGATGGGTTTTCCGTGCTTCATGCGGTGGATGGTATGGGAATCCACCCCCTGCTTATAGATCAAATAATATTCCGTGACCCCTTTTTCCAATAAAGTCCGATAAAACGGCCCATAGCTGATCACATTTCTCACCCTGTTTAAAGTTAACATAGTGAAGGTATTGACTATACTGAATATATTCACTATAATGGCCATATCCAAATGCTGTTAGCCAAAAACTGAGAGATGAAAAGGAGTGTAGAAGAGATGAAGAAAAAGTTCCTATCCACTATCCTGGCTCTGGCCATGGTGCTGTCCTTGCTGCCGGTGACGGCGGGGGCAGAGGGTGTTACCAACTGTCAGGGCGGTGACACCTGCACCCATGAGGCGGCCATTACAAAGGATGGGACTACCACCCACTATGATACCCTGAAGGAGGCTTTGAATGCCGCCACGGACGGCCAGACCGTCACGCTGCTGAAGAACATCGACAACAGTGTGGACAAGGAAGGCTATGACAAGGGCATCAATTACACCCTGCAGGCCGGCACCACTCTGGACGGGAAAGGCCACACCCTCAGCGGCCACATCGGCGTCCACATCCCCGCGGCAGGCGCCACAGTAAAGAATGTAAATTTCATAAATATCCACAACACCACGGAAGTGGACGAGGATACTTGCGAATACTACGGCTGGAAAAGCAAGATCGGCAACCAGAGCGCCATCTACGCCTCCAAGCTCACCGGCACCGCCACCATCACCGGCTGCACCTTTGACAACATCGACTGGGACGCCATCCAGATCACGCCCGCAGCCACTACAGCGGGAATCGTGATTAAAAATAACGTGTTCCAGCACACCGCCACCGACAGCACTCAGCTGAGGTATGTCCATGTGGAGCATAACCTGGCGATTTTCTCCGGCAACAAAATCAATGAGTTGACCATTACGGATAATCTGTTTTATGATACGGAAAATCCCGGTTCTTCCATCTGCTCCATCGGCGTGTGGTATATCAACCGGAACACCATTACGCTGAAGGTGGACGGAAACTATATCGAAACCCCCACCACCGCCGAGGTAGACAAGCTGACAGTAAAGGCCCTGTATCCCATGCGCTCTGATCCTGAAAAGGACGTGGATGACATCGCTCCTGTGGCCTATTATGGCTCTGAGGTTTACTTCTCCCTGCAGGAAGCTATTGATAAAACCAAAACCTATCTCTACCTAATGGCGGACGTGACAGAGGATGCCAACATTCCCGTGGACAGGAAGATCACCTTCTACCCTTACGGCTATGACATCGGCACCCTGACCAACAACGGGGAGCTCACCATCTACGGCTCTGACCTGGCCGGGAGTTCCCAAATCGTGAACAACGGCACCATGTCCCTCAGCGGCAACTCCGCCACGGTCTACGACATCGAGAACAACGGCACGATCAAGATCACCAGGGGCGCCACCTATAACCTGAGCAAGATCACCGGCAGCGGCACCGTCACCATCACCGGTGGTACCTTCTCCACCAAACCGTCTGATACCCAGCTTGCCCAGTGGTACAAGGCGGTGGAGCAGAGCGGCGAGCCCGTCACCTATAAGGTTTCCTCGATGACCATGGCTGAAAAGGTGGAGGCGGGTGTGGTGGCCACCAGCAGCAGCTCCTCCGGCAACTGCTACACCAGAGTCACCGAAGGCGTCAACGCCACGGATAAAGACACGACCTATCTCCAGACAGACAGCGATGAGGATGTGGTGATCCGCACGCCTTACAGCGGTGGCCGCAGCCTTTATGCCAACAAACACAGCTTCACCGGCAGCATTGTGATTCAGGACAACTGCGACTTTCTCAATTTGCTGGGCAGCTCCTTCAATCTCAAGTATGTTTCCGGTGACAGGCTGCGCATCGGCTTTTACAGCACGGCGGCTGATGTGACCATCCAGGATGCCGACCTGGATCTGCTGGAGGTAAGCGCCTCCGGCGACTGCACTGTGACAGGGGGCAATTACGACAGCGTGATCGCCCACACCTACTATGACAAAACGACGGCCACGACGCCAAAATACACCGCCGAGCTCTCCATCACCGGTGGCTGCTTTGCCAGCGATACGGTGACAAGACAGTATACTGATATTCGCCCCGAGGGCGTGCCCGCTTCCGAAAAGGTGTCTTTAAGTGAGTTTCTGCCTGTTGACTACACCGTCGTTAAGGCCGGGGAAAACTATCTGGTTCTGCATAACAGTGCGTTGGAGGATGGCTTTGAATCCGGCGCCGCCGTGGTTGCTGAGGTCAACGGCAAGTACTACACTGATCTTTCCAACGCCATTTCCGCCGCTGTGGATGGTGACACCGTGACCCTGCTGGGAAAATATGAGGGTGAAGCGGTGACCACGATTTCCAAGGCCATCACCATTGATTTGGGCGACACGGGAACCTCCGAAAATCAGTTTAACGCTGACACCGGTTACGTCAAGTCGGTGGTCAATGGGACCAAACTGGTATTTGAGCGGAGTTTTACCATTACATTTGTGTACTGTGATGGAACTACCGGGGATACCACCGCTGTGACCGGAGCCGGCGGCAAGCTGGCCGACCTGCCCACTCCCTCCCGCAGCGGGTACACCTTCAACGGCTGGTATACGGAGCAGAGCGGCGGTACTGCGGTGACAAATGACACTGTCTTTACCCAGAATACCACCATCTATGCCCAGTGGACCCAGAACGCCCCCTCCGGCGGCGGGTCCGGCTCCGGCAGCTCCGGCGGTTCCACCACCCCGGACAAGGTGGAGACCGTCACCAACCCGGACGGGTCCACCACCACCACGGTGACCAAGCCCAACGGCACGGTGACCGAGACCACCAAGAACCCGGATGGCTCCAAGGAGTCGGTGGAAACCAAGCCTGACGGCACCGTCACCACCACCACCACTGACGCCGAGGGCAACCAGACCGAGAAGGTGGAGGCCGCCGACGGCACCGTCACCACCACCAATACCGACACCGAGGGCAACCAGACCCAGGTGGTGGAGGTCGCCGACGGCACCGTCACCACCACCGCCACCGACGCCGAGGGCAACAAGACCGAGACCGTCAGCAACCCCGACGGCTCCGGCTCCACCACCATGGAGCAGGCCGACGGCTCCACCTCCGCCACCACCGTGGACGAGACCGGCAAGACCCAGACCCAGGTGACCCTGCCCCAGCAGGTGATCGACGACGCCGCCCAGAACGACCAGGCCGTGGCCCTGCCCATGCCCCGGGTGGCCGTGACGTCCGACAAGGCCGGCGCCTCCACCGTCACCGTGGAGCTGCCCGAGGACACCACCGCCAAGGTGGAGATCCCGGTGGAGAACGTCACCGCCGGTACTGTGGCGGTACTGGTGAAGGAGGACGGCACCGAGGAGGTCATCAAGTCCACCCTTACCACTGAAAACGGCGTGGCCGTCACCCTGTCCGGCGGCGAGACCGTGAAGATCGTGGACAACACCAAGACCTTTGAGGACGTGCCCGCCGACCACTGGGCCGCGGACACCGTGGCCTTCGCGTCCAGCCGGGAGCTGTTCAACGGCACCAGCGAGACCACCTTCGCCCCCGCTGAGGACACCACCCGGGCCATGGTGGTCACCGTCCTGGCCCGGTATGAGGGCGTGGACACCGACACCGGCGACACCTGGTTTGAGGCCGGGGCCGATTGGGCGGTGGAAAACGGCGTCTCCGACGGCACCAACCTGGATCAGACCATCACCCGGGAGCAGCTGGTGACCATGCTGTGGCGGTACGCCGGCAAGCCCATCCTGTCCACCAGCATGAGCCAGTACCCCGACTACCAGGAGATCAGCCTGTGGGCCGCCGACGCCATGAGCTGGGCGGTGGGCAAGGGCATCATCCAGGGGGACGATGCCGGCCGCGTGAACCCCCAGGACGGCGCCTCCCGTGCCGAGGTGGCCACCATTCTGGCCCGCTTCGTGGCTATCACCGCCTGAACTTCAAACGGATCCGAAAAATGGCCGCCATGGGCGGCCATTTTTCCTGGAACGCCACCTTGCGCCGGGTAGACGGACTGTGCTATAATAATGCGCAAATATGCCTGCTCAGGAGGAAATGAAGAACCATGGACACCACCCCTATATCCCTGCCCCTTGTGATGGACGGCGCCACCGGCACCCGGCTGATGGAGCTGGGCATGCCCGCCGGGGCCTGCACCGAGCGGTGGGCGCTGGATCACCCCCAGGCCCTGCTGGAGGTCCAGCGGAGCTATGTGGCCGCCGGCAGCCGGGTGCTGCTGGCCCCCACCTTCGGGGCCAACCGGGTTATGCTGGAGCCCCACGGCCTGGCGGGTCAGGTAGCGGAGCTCAACTGCCGGCTGGTGGAGCTCACCCGGCAGGCCGCCGGAGCGGGCGTACTGGTGGCCGGAGATCTGGCCCCGGCGGGTCTGACGCTTACCCCCTTTGGTGACAGCAGCTTTGAGGAAATGGTGGCGGTGTATACCGAGCAGGCCGCCGCCCTGGCCGTGGCCGGAGTGGATCTGTTTTTCCTGGAGACCATGACCGATATGGCCCAGGCCAGGGCCGCCGTGCTGGCCTGCAGGAGCGTGTCGGACAAGCCGGTGTGGGTGTGCTTTACCTGCGACGACGAGGGCCGCACCCCCGCCGGCACCGACGTGCTGGCCGCCCTCATCGTCATGCAGGGCATGGGAGTGGCCGCCTTTGGTCTGAACTGCACCGCCCCGGCGGACACGGCGAAGCAGCTGGCCCGCCTCACCCCCTATGCCAGCGTACCCCTCATCGCCAAACCATCCGCCGGATTGCCCGGAGCCTGTTGTACCCCAGAGGAGCTGGCGGCGTTGGTGCCGGTCTGGGCGGCCGCCGGGGCCCGGATCTTCGGCGGGTGCTGCGGCACCGGCGCCGCCCACATCGCCGCCCTCAGCCATGCGGTGGCCCGGGTGGACTTTTCCGCCTTCCCCCCGGTGGAGCGGGACCCCGACGTGATCCCCTGCGCCAGCGAGAAGGAGGCACGGTTCATTACTCCCGACGTGGATGTGGGAGAGACCATCGAGTGCACCCCCGACCTGATGGAGGACATTCTGGAGGCCGAGGAGGAGTCTCCCCAGGGAGCTCTGAAGATCGCTATCCTGGAGGAGGACGACCTGGATATCTTTGCCGAACACCAGTATGTTGTAAAAGATGCCCTCTGCCTCTGGTCCGACGTGCCCCAGCTGCTGGAAAAGGCTCTGCGGCTCTATCAGGGCCGGGCCTTTTGGGACGGCACCGTGGACCTGGAGGAGGACTTTTTGCGGGACATGGCCCGAAAGTACGGTCTGGTGCTGCTGTAAGGCTGTCAAGCCATATGCCCGCAAATCAGCGAAACAGACAAAAAGCATGTCCTGAATTTGGGACGTGCTTTTTGTTTTGCGCCTTGACGAGGCCTGTCAAGATACGGTATCATTGTGGTTGTGCGAAGACTATATACACAATATATTGTGTCCAATTATAACCAAACGTAATCGTTTCCCCTGCGGAGAAAGGAACGGAGCGCAAATGACACTCACCAAGATCAGAAAACGGGACGGGCGGCTCACCCAGTTCAATGAGGATAAGATCGCCGGAGCCATCGACAAGGCCTTCCGGGCCACCTATAAGCCGGGGAAGGAGGCCGAGGCCAGGCGGTTGGCCGATGAGGTGCTTTCCATTCTGGAGGTAGAGGGGGAGCAGCAGCCCGACGTGGAGCACATCCAGGATCTGGTGGAGCGGGTACTCATGGACAACGGCTACATCCAGACCGCCAAGGCCTACATCCTCTACCGGGAGGAGCGCAGCCGGGCCCGGGAGATGAACACCCGGCTGATGAAGACCTACGAGGACATCACCTTCTCCGCCGCCAAGGACTCCGACATCAAGCGGGAGAACGCCAACATCGACGGGGACACCGCCATGGGGTCTATGCTCAAGTTCGGCTCCGAGGGGGCCAAGCAGTTCTACGATATGTTTGTCCTCAACCCCGACCACGCCCGGGCCCATCGGGAGGGGGATATCCATATCCATGACCTGGATTTCCTTACCCTTACCACCACCTGTTGCCAGATCGACATTCAAAAGCTGTTTGCCGGGGGCTTCTCCACCGGCCACGGTACTCTGCGGGAGCCCAACGATATCTCCTCCTACGCCGCCCTGTGCTGTATCGCTATCCAGTCCAACCAGAACGACCAGCACGGTGGGCAGAGCGTGGTCAACTTCGACTACGGCATGGCCGACGGGGTACGCAAGACCTTTAAGCGGGTGTACCGCCAGAACCTGGCCCGGGCCCTGATGCTGCTGGCCGGGGCGGAGGACCCGGAGGGAGAGCTGAAGGGGATGATGGCCGCCCTGGAGCAGGAGACCGGCCTGTGCCCCACCCTGGCGGGGGACGAGGCCTATTTTGCCGCCGAGCGGGAGGCCCTGGCCCGGTACGGGGATCAGACCCTGCTGGAGCAGGCCCAGCAGTTCGCCCAGCAGCGGGCGGTGAAGGAGACCGACCGGGCCACCTACCAGGCCATGGAGGCCCTGATCCACAACCTGAACACCATGCACTCCCGGGCGGGGGCCCAGACCCCCTTCTCCTCCATCAACTACGGCATGGACACCTCCCCCGAGGGCCGCATGGTGATGAAAAACGTGATGCTGGCCACCGAGGCCGGCCTGGGGGGCGGTGAGACCCCCATTTTCCCCATCCAGATCTTCCGGGTGAAGGAGGGGGTCAACTACAATCCCGGGGAGCCCAACTATGACCTGTTCCAGCTGGCCATCCGGTGCTCCGCCAAGCGGCTCTTCCCCAACTTCTCCTTCATCGACGCCCCCTTCAACCTGCAATACTATAAGCCCGGCCATCCGGAGACCGAGATTGCCTACATGGGCTGCCGCACCCGGGTCATCGGCAACGTGTACGATCCCAGCCGGGAGATCTGCAACGGCCGGGGCAACCTGAGCTTCACCACCATCAACCTGCCCCGGCTGGCCATCAAGGCCAGGGGGGATGTGAACACCTTCTTTGAGTCCCTGGACCGGATGATGGACCTGTGCGTGGCCCAGCTGCTGGAGCGGTTCGAGATCCAGTGCCGCAAGCACGTGTACAACTACCCCTTCCTCATGGGTCAGGGGGTGTGGCTGGACAGCGACAAGCTGGACTGGAACGACGAGGTGCGGGAGGTCCTCAAACACGGCACCCTGTCGGTGGGCTTCATCGGCCTGGCCGAGACCCTGAAGGCCCTCATCGGCGTCCACCACGGAGAGAGCGAAAAGGCCCGGGTGCTGGGCCTGGAGATCATTTCCCACATGCGCTCCCGGATGGATAAGGAGAGCGAAAAGCGGGGACTCAACTTCTCCCTGCTGGCCACCCCCGCCGAGGGACTGTCCGGCCGGTTCGTCCGGCTGGACAAGGCCCGGTTTGGGGTGCTGGAGGGGATCACCGACCGGGAATATTACACCAACTCCTTCCATGTGCCGGTATACTATCCCATCTCCGCCTATGAGAAGATCCAGATCGAGGGGCCCTACCATGCCCTCACCAACGCCGGACACATCAGCTACGTGGAGATGGACGGCGACCCCAGCGACAATCTGGAGGCCTTTGAGAAGGTCATCCGCTGCATGAAGGAGAGCGGCATCGGCTACGGCTCCGTGAACCACCCGGTGGACCGGGACCCGGTGTGCGGCTTCTCCGGCATCATCGGGGACCGCTGCCCCGGTTGCGGCCGCACCGAGGACGACGTGCCCTTTGAGCGCATCCGCCGGATCACCGGCTACCTGGTTGGCACCCTGGACCGGTTCAACAACGCCAAGCGGGCGGAAGAGCATGACCGGGTGAAGCACAGCGTGTAATGCCGACCCTCCGCCTGCCACACCGTCGGCGGCCCAGACGCCCCTGCGGGGCCATTCCATACAGGGAGGAACTTCCTTATGTCTGATAAACCTGCCATCCGCCTGAGACGGGGAGAGGGCCGGGCCTTCAAGGCCGGCGGCCCCTGGATCTATGACAATGAGATCGGTGAAATTGTGGGCGACCCTGCCGACGGGGACGTGGTGGCCATCCAGGACTACAACGGCTACCCCCTGGGGGTGGGGTTCCTGAACCGGGCCTCCACCATCGCCGTGCGGGTCCTGTCCCGGAAGGGGGACGCCGTCATCGACCGGGCCTTTCTGGAGGGCCGGGTGCGGGCTGCCTGGCAGTACCGCAAGGACACAGTGGACACCTCCTCCTGCCGGGTGATTTTCGGGGAGGCCGACTTCCTCCCCGGCCTAGTGGTGGACAAGTTTTCCGACGTGCTGGTGGTGGAGTCCCTGGCCCTGGGCATCGACAAGCTGAAATCCACCATTCTGGAGCTGCTGGTGGACATTCTGGCGGAGGACGGCATTGCCATCCGGGGCATCTACGAGCGCAGCGACGCCAAGGTGCGGCTGAAGGAGGGGATGGAGCGGGTGAAGGGCTTTTTGTCCGACCCCTTCGACCCGGTGGTGGAGATCGTGGAAAACGGGGTGCGCTACCAGGTGGATGTGGCCGAGGGACAAAAAACCGGTTTCTTCCTGGACCAGAAGTACAACCGCCTGGCCATCCAGCCCCTGGCCAAAGGGGGACGGGTGCTGGACTGCTTCACCCACACCGGCTCCTTTGCCCTCAACGCCGCCAAGGGCGGGGCCAGGGAGGTGCTGGGGGTGGACGCCTCCCAGCTGGGGGTGGATCAGGCCACCCGTAACGCCCAGCTCAACGGCATGGAGGACCGGGTACGGTTTGAGTGCCACGACGTGTTCGATCTGCTGCCCGACCTGGAACAGCGGGGGGAGAAGTTCGACCTGGTGATCCTGGACCCGCCCGCCTTCACCAAGTCCCGGGCTTCGGTGAAAAAGGCGGTGACCGGCTACCGGGAGATCAACCTGCGGGGCATGAAACTGGTGCGGGACGGGGGCTATCTGGCCACCTGCACCTGCTCCCACTTCATGACCCCCGAGCTGTTCGCCAAGACCGTGGGGGAGGCCGCCAGAGACGCCCGCCGGCGGCTGCGGCAGGTGGAGTTCCGCACCCAGGCCCCTGACCATCCGGTGCTGTGGGGGGCGGACCAGTCCCTGTATCTGAAATTCTATATCTTCCAGGTGCTGGAGGACAAATAAGGGTGTGAAAGGGCCCCGCCGCGATAGCGACGGGGCCCTTTTGTGCTGTGGAGGCGGAAAATGGGATGGCGTGAGTTGTTTCGCCGGGATAGTTTTGCCGTCTGTAGGGGCGGATATCATCCGCCCGCCCGTGACAGAGCGGGAAACGTCCCGCCGGGCGCACGATGTGCGTCCCTGCAATGGGCTGTGATTTGCATGTAGGGCCGCCATATATGGCGGCCGCTAACCCAAAACAAAAGCGGGGCCGCTGCCATGTGGCAGCGGCCCCTTGCGCTTGCTTCATTTGTCACGCTTCGCGCCCTCCGCAACGGCACACTGCTCACCGCTCCGCAAAAAATACCTTTGGCCTTCGGCCAAACTGCTTTTTTGTCTGCGCGGTTCGCTGTGCGCCTGCTCCCGGGCGCTCAGCGCTTCCTCTTACTTCAGGTTGAAGAAGGCGTCCTTGCCCAGGTACTGAGCAACATCGCCCAGCTCCTCCTCGATGCGGAGCAGCTGGTTGTACTTGGCCACGCGGTCGGTACGGCTGGGAGCGCCGGTCTTGATCTGGCCGGCGTTCAGGGCCACGGCGATGTCGGCGATGGTGGCGTCCTCGGTCTCGCCGGAACGGTGGGACACGATGGCGGTGTAGCCGGCCCGGTTAGCCATCTGGATGGCGTCCAGGGTCTCAGTCAGGGTGCCGATCTGGTTGACCTTGATGAGGATGGCGTTGGCCACGCCCTTCTCAATGCCGGTGGACAGACGGGTGACGTTGGTGACGAACAGGTCGTCGCCCACCAGCTGCACCTTGTCGCCGATGGCGCGGGTCAGCATAGCCCAGCCTTCCCAGTCGGTCTCGGCCATGCCGTCCTCCAGGGAGATGATGGGGTAGGTCTCGGCAAACTTCTTCCACATGTTGACCAGCTGCTGCTGGGTCAGCTTCTTGCCGGACTTGGGCTGGATATAGCACTTCTCCTCCTCGTTCCACCACTCGGAAGAGGCGGCGTCGATGGCGATCATGAAGTCCTCGCCGGGCTTGAAGCCGGCCTCCTCGATGGCCTTCACGATGACCTTCAGAGCGTCCTCGTCCTTCTTCAGGTTGGGAGCGTAGCCGCCCTCGTCGCCCACGCCGGCGGCGGGAGTGCCGTTGTCCTTCAGGGTCTTCTTCAGCTGATGGAAGACCTCGGCGCACATACGCAGGGCCTCACGGAAGCAGCAGGCGCCCACAGGCATGATCATGAACTCCTGGATCTCCACGTTGTTGGTGGCGTGAGCGCCGCCGTTGAGGATGTTCATCATGGGCACAGGCAGGGTCTTGGCGTTGACGCCGCCAATGTAGTTGTACAGGGAGGTGCCCAGGCTCTCGGCAGCGGCCTTGGCACAGGCCAGGGAAGCGCCCAAAATGGCGTTGGCGCCCAGCTTGGTCTTGTTGGGGGTGCCGTCCAGGGCGATCATGGCCTTGTCGATGGCCACCTGATCCAGCACGTTCATGCCCACCAGGCACTCGGCGATCTCGGTGTTCACGTTCTTTACAGCGGTGAGCACGCCCTTGCCCAGGTAACGGCTCTTGTCGCCGTCCCGGAGCTCACAGGCCTCATAGATACCGGTGGAAGCGCCGGAGGGCACGGCGGCACGACCAACGGTGCCGTCCTCCAGATAGACTTCGACCTCCACGGTGGGGTTGCCGCGGCTGTCCAGGATCTCACGGCCCAGAACGTCAACAATCTCGATGATCTGCTTCATGGTGAAAAACTCCTTTCAATTTTGGGGCGGTTTTCTGCCCCGCAGGGGTAACTTGGATTGTGGGGGGCGGGCTATGCCCGCCGGGCTATATTTGGTACGGCGGAGTTCCGCCGGATACCGCCTTCGCAGGGGCGGGACACCAGGTCCGCCCGTTCTCAGTTCAGAATCAGGGTCTCCCCGTCCATCTCGGCCGGTTTCTCGAGCCCCATCAGGTCCAGCATGGTGGGGGCGATGTCGGCCAGACGGCCGTCCCGCAGCTTCACGTCAGCGCCCACGATGTAGAAGGGCACCAGGTTGGTGGTGTGGGCGGTATAGGGGGTGACCCCGTCGTCGTCCAGCATCCGGTCGGCGTTGCCGTGGTCGGCGGTGATGAGGGACACGCCGCCCATTTTGGTGGTGGCCTCCACCACCTTGCCCACGCCCTCATCCACGGCCTCCACGGCCTTCACGGCGGCGTCAAACACGCCGGTGTGGCCCACCATGTCGCAGTTGGCGAAGTTCAGGATGACCACGTCGTACTTGCCGCTCTCGATGCGTTTGACGGCCTCCTCGGTGACCTCGGGGGCGCTCATCTGGGGCTGCAGATCGTAGGTGGGCACCTTGGGGGAGGGGATCAGGCACCGGTCCTCCCCGGCAAACACCTGCTCGGCGCCGCCGTTGAAGAAGAAGGTCACATGGGCATACTTCTCAGTCTCGGCAATGCGCAGCTGAGTGTAGCCCTGACGGGCAATATACTCGCCAAAAATGTTCACCAGCTCGTGATGGGGGAAGGCGATAAGCACGTTGGGCATGGTGGCGTCATACTCGGTGGTGCACACATAGGTGACGGGGAAGTAACCGTGCTTGCGCTCCACATCGGTAAAGTTGGGGTCCACAAAGCAGCGGGTGATCTCCCGGGCCCGGTCGGGGCGGAAGTTCATGAAGATGATGGAGTCGCCCTCCTTCACCTTACCGTCCTTGGCGCACACGATGGGCTCCACAAACTCGTCGGTGACCCCGGCGTCATAGGACTTCTGCACCCCGTCCACCGGGTCGGCGTTCTCGGTGCCCACGCCCAGGACGATGGCGTCATAGGCCCGCTGCAGGCGGTCCCACCGCTTGTCCCGGTCCATGGCATAGAAGCGGCCCATAACGGTGGCCACCTGGCCCACGCCGATCTCCTTGCACTTGTCCACCAGCTGCTGCACATAGTCCTTGCCGGAGGCGGGAGGTACATCCCGGCCGTCCAGGAAGCAGTGGACGAACACCTTCTGGAGGCCCCGGCGCTTGGCCAGCTCCAGCAGGGCGAAAATGTGGGTGATGTGGCTGTGGACGCCGCCGTCGCTGAGCAGGCCGAACACGTGCAGCGCGCTGTCACGCTCCTTGCAGTCGTCCATGGCCTCCAGATAGGCCTCGTTCTCAAAGAAGTCGCCATCCTGGATAGCTTTGGTGATCCGGGGCAGGTCCTGGAACACCACCCGGCCGGCGCCGATGTTGGTGTGGCCCACCTCGGAGTTGCCCATCTGCCCCTCGGGCAGGCCTACGTCCATGCCGGAGGCCGCCAGCTTGCAGCCGGGGTTTTCGGCAAAGATCTTGTCCAGATTGGGGGTGTGGGCGGCGGCGATGGCGTTGCCGTTCTTGTCGCCGCGCAGGCCGAAGCCGTCCATGATGATGAGAGTAGTCGGTGTTTTACTCATACGTTACCTCTTGTTCTGAAAGATACGCATGGCGCGCCCGGGCGCTGTGCGCTTCTTTCTTGTCACGCTTCGCGCCCTCCGCGACGCCGTCTAAGCCCCTGCGACTGCACAAGCCGGCCTGCGGCCCCGTGGGCCGTCAGGTCCG
>NZ_JACJLC010000070.1 GCF_016901955.1 Pseudoflavonifractor phocaeensis | reverse complement strand
ATCTGCGCCGGTCTCTGGCCCGGCTGGAACAGGAGCGGCAGCGGCTGCTGGAGGCCCAGCGCCGCGAAAAAAAGCGGGTGGTCGTCCCGGTCACCCTGGACTTCCCCGCCCTGAGCTTTGAAGAAAAAAAGGTGGTGGCGGCACAGTTGATCCGTAGGATCGATGTGTCCGAGGACGGGGTCGAGATCATCTGGAATATTTGATCGCGCTTACGACGTTAATATGCAACCGTATATCATATAATCTGCATAAAATAGCGGCAATGCAGTGGAGCTGCAACTCCACTACACCTGCGCAGGTGCTAACCCACCTGCACAACGGACTGCGTCCGCACCGCAGGGATAGTATACCCTGTTTCCCCTTTCCGTGTAGGCCTACGCCCTGCACGGTATTTTATTTTCTCATCAAACCGGCGGCGCCGCCGCCTGAAAGGAAGGAAACGTATGTATACTCAGGAAGATTTCCCAATCCGTGCACCTGTAAAACAAAAGTAGACACTCATAGTTACTAGGCTACTTTTCTGTATTTTGCGGTCTTATTTCCGGACCTCAGGGCATCAGGTGCTCCAGTAGCTGTGTGAGACAATCATCTCAGGCAACTGGAAATCCTTGCGGCACGACGGCTCGCACCAGACGACGCTCCGGGGCCAAAGTGGAGGTTGCTTTTATAAACTGGCAGGTCTATAATTTTCAAAAAGAGCGATCAATCAAAGGCATGTGCCTATCCGTTTTGTCAGGCGCCCCGCCGGCTCGGACAGCCACGCCCCCTTCCGGGCGGCCTTCGCCTGAACGGCGCCGCACGTCAGAGCGGGAGCACCTGATACTCCTGCTCCAGCAGATCCATCCACAGCAGCTTCCCCGCCAGAGGGCTGGCCCGGCCGCACAGAAGCCGGATGGCCTCGCCGGCCTGGACAGCCGCGCACAGACCCGCCGTGGGCGAGAGGTTTCCCTGCTCCGGATGCGCAGGGACATCCGTGGGATAGAGCCGCTCCATCAGGTCGCTCTCCGGTGGGATCACCGCCGCCTGGGCATACCAGCCCTGAATGGCCCCGTGGACCAAGGGGATGCCCGCCTGGCGGCAGGCGCTGGCCAGGATGCGTCGGGCGGACGGACTGTCCAGGGCGTCCAGGGCCAAATGGTGGCCGGCAATCAGATGGTCGGCGTTTTCTGCCGTTAGGAAGGTGGGGACGACCTTTACCGTCACCTGCGGATTCACCAGGGCGGCCCGTTCACATGCACACTCCGCTTTGGACCGGCCCAGACTTGCTGCGTCGGCCAGCAGCTGGCGGTTGAGGTTGCTGGGCGCGAACTTGTCCCCGTCGCACACTGTGATGGTTCCCACCCCGACCCGGAGCAGATGCTCCAGCAGATACCCGCCCAGTCCGCCGCAGCCGGCCAGAAACACCCGGCCCTTCTGCAGCTGCAGACAGTCCTGTTCCGTGAGGGGGCCCAGATTGCGGGCATAGCGTTCCTGCATCACACATCCACCTCTCTTTTCGCAATTTTGAACTTATTTTACCGGATTCCCCCAGGGGAGACAAGCCCTGGGGTAGGATTTTCCATGCCGTCCGCCATGCTCGCAGGAGGGAAACACCATGCTCAATGTCAAAACGCCGGATGAGGCTCTGGAGATCATCCGTACCGCCTTTGCCCCTCTGGACCTGCCTCCGGAAACTGTACCGCTGGCCGCTGCGCTGGGGCGGGTGCTGGCGCTGGATGTGACCGCTGATGCCTGGGTGCCCGACTTCCACCGCTCCACGGTGGACGGCTATGCCGTCCGGGCCTCCGACACCTTCGGCTGTTCCGACGCCCTGCCCGCCCAGCTGATCCTGGCCGGGGAGGTCCGGATGGGAGAGGGGGCGGGGCTGACCCTGGCTCCGGGTCACTGTGCCGCCGTCCCCACGGGCGGGGGAGTGCCCCAGGGGGCGGACGCTGTGCAGATGCTGGAACTGTGCGAGGACTACGGCGACGGCACCATCGGGGTGCTCAAAAGCGTGGCCCCCGGCCACAACATGATCTTCCGGGGAGATGACGTCAAGCCCGGTGACAGGGTGCTCCCCGCCGGCCGCCGGCTGGAGCCCCAGGATATCGGTGCCCTGGCTGCCCTGGGGGTGATCTCGGTGCCGGTAGTGCCTCGCCTCCGGATGGGGGTCATCTCCACCGGGGATGAACTGGTGCCGCCGGAGTGTATCCCCGCCGCCGGCCAGGTCCGGGATGTGAACGGCCCCTTGATCTGCGCCATGCTGGAGCAGGCCGGGGCTCTGACCCGGTTCTACGGCATTATCCCCGATCAGGAGGACCGGCTGACCCGGACGGTGGAGGAGGCCCTGGAAGCCTGCGATGGGGTGATCCTGTCCGGGGGCAGCTCCGTGGGGGAGAAGGATGCGGCCTGCCGGATCATGTCCGCCCTGGGGGAGGTGCTGTTCCACGGCATTGCCATGAAACCGGGCAAGCCCACGCTCCTGGGCAGAACGGCATCGGGCAAAGCCATGGTGGGGCTTCCGGGGCATCCGGTAGCCGCCCTGTTCACCACCCAGCTCTTTGTCCGGGCTCTGCTGGTCCGCCTGGAGGGGCGGACCATGCGCCAGCGGCAGGTCACCGCCCGGCTCACCGAGGCGGTCTCCGCCAACCACGGCCGGGCCCAGTACAACGGTGCCATCCTCCGCCAGGGTCCTGAGGGGCTGGAAGCCCTGCCCATCCGGGGCAAATCAGGGCTCATCACCACCCTGGCCGGAGCGGATGGCTATTTCTGCATTCCCCGGGACTGCGAGGGCTTTCCTGCCGGAGCCCAGATCCCGGTCTATCTGTTTACCGCCGACTGAACTGTTTTTCACCATTCCCTGTGGGAAGGAGACCGATATGGCCTTTCAATATCTCAACAACCGGCCTCTGGACGAGGCCAGAAGTCAGTACCTGGCTCTGCTGCTGGAGGCGGGCTTTGCCCCCCGGACGGAAACCATACCCGTTCCGGCTGCCGGAGGGCGGACCACTGCCGGGGCGGTGTACGCCCGCATCTGCGCGCCCCACTACCCCGCCTGCGCCATGGACGGCATCGCCGTCACTGCGGCGGACACCTTCGGAGCCAGCGACACCACCCCGGTCTCCCTGACCCCCGAACAGTATGCGGTGGTGGACACCGGTGATCCCCTGCCGGAGGGGCGGGATGCCGTTATCATGGTGGAAGAGGTTGTCTTTGCCGACGGGCGGGCGGTCATCCGCCAGGCTGCCGCCCCCTGGCAGCACGTCCGCCAGATCGGAGAGGATATCTGTGCCGGGGAGATGATTCTGGCCGGCCATACTGCGATCTCTCCCGCTGCCATCGGGGCCATGCTGGCCGCCGGGGTGCTGGAGGTGAAGGTGCTGGCCAGGCCGGTGGTGGGCATCATCCCCACCGGGGATGAGGTGGTTCCCCCTACTGCCGCCCCCGGGCCCGGCGACGTAATGGAATTCAACTCCTCCATCTTTTCGGCCATGCTGCACCAGTGGGGGGCGGAGCCACGGGTCTATCCCATTGTCCCGGACCGGGAGGAGGCCATCCGCGCCGCTTTGGAGCAGGCTCTGGAGCAGTGCGACATGGTTCTGCTCAACGCCGGCTCCTCCGCCGGGCGGGAGGACTACGCCTCCGCCGTCATCGGCCAGGTGGGGGAGGTCTTCTGCCATGGGCTGGCCATCCAGCCCGGCAAGCCCGCCATCCTGGGCCGTCAGGGGGGCAAGCCCATCCTGGGGGTGCCCGGTTACCCGGTGTCCGGCATCATTGTGATCGAGCAGCTGCTGCACCCCCTGGTGGACCTGTGGCTGGGCCGGGAGACGGAGCTGCCCGCCCAGGCGCAGGCCGTCCTGAGCCGCCGGGTGGTGTCCAGCCTGAAATACCAGGAATTTGTCCGGGTGCGGCTGGGCCGGGTGGGAGGATGCCTGGTGGCCGCGCCCCTGGCCAGGGGCAGCGGAATGGTCTCCTCCTTTATGAAGGCCGACGGTATCCTGGAGATTCCCCAGGGCAGCGAGGGCCTGGAGGCGGGGACGGAGGTCTCCGTCCGCCTGCTCCGTCCTGCCCGGGACCTGGAGCATACCCTGGTGACCATCGGAAGCCACGACCCGCTGCTGGACGAGCTGGCCGACCTGCTCCACCAGGCCGATCCCTCGGCCTATATGAGCTCCTCCCATGTGGGCTCCATGGGGGGCCTCATGGCCATCCGCCGGAGGGAGACCCATATGGCCGGCTGCCATCTGCTCAACGAGGCCGACGGCACCTACAATACCGCCATCCTGGAAAAGCAGTTCCCCAAGGGCGGCGTGTACCAGGTGGAGTGCGTGGGCCGAACCCAGGGCCTGATGGTGGCCCCCGGCAACCCCCTGGACCTCACCGGATTCCGGGACATCAGCCGGCCCGGTATCCGATATGTCAACCGCCAGAAGGGGTCCGGCACCCGGATCCTGGCCGATTACCTGTGCCGGAAGGAGGGGGTGGACCCCGCCGGGGTCTATGGATATGACCGGGAGGAGTTCACCCATACCGCCGTGGCCGCCCAGATCGCCGGCGGCACCGCCGACGCGGGTATGGGGATCCTGTCTGCGGCAAAAATCTACGGCCTGGACTTCCTGCCGGTATGCGTGGAGCAGTACGACCTGATCATCCCAGATTACGCCTGGGACGCCCCTGTGGTCCGCCAGGTGCTGGGGATCCTGGCAAGCCCGGCCTTCCGGGACCGGCTGGAGAAGCTGGGGGGCTATACGCTGGATCAGCCGGGGCGGGTGCGCCGTGTCTACTGAGGTGCGCTATGATGTGGTGGTGCTGGGGGGCGGACTGCTGGGCTGCTTTGCCGCCCGCCATCTCACCTCCTACCGGCTGCGCTGCGCACTGGTGGAGGCCCGGGAGGACGTGTGCACCGGCATCTCCCGGAGCAACAGTGCCATTGTCTACACCGGCTGCGACAATAAGCCCGGAACCCTAAAAGCCCGGCTGTGCGTTCAGGCCAACCGGAGCTTTGAGCAGCTGTGCGCCCAGCTGTCCGTCTCCTTTGTCCGCCGGGGCTCCCTGCTGGTGAGCTATGGACCCCGGGGGGACCAGGTGGTACGGCGCAAATATGACCAGGGGCAGGAAAACGGAGTAGAGGGCCTGTCCATCCTCACCGGAGCCCAGGCGGCGGCCCTGGAGCCCGGACTGGCCCCGGGCATCACCTCCGCCCTCCTTGCCTCCGGTACCGGGGTGACCGACCCCTGGGCCCTGTGCTATGCCGCTTATGAGAATGCCCAAGCCAACGGCTGCCAGGTCTATCTCAATGCCCCGGTCACTGCCCTGCGCCGGGAGGGGAAGGACTGGGTGATTGCCGCCGGTACACATACCCTCCGGGCGAGGGCTGTGCTCAACTGCTGCGGCCTGGAGGCCCACCGCATCCAGGAGTTGTGCGCCCCGCCCACCGTGCGGGTCATTCCCGACCGGGCGGACTATCTGGTTCTGGATCAGCCGACGGGCCCCTATGTCCACCACGTGATCTTTCAGGAGCCGGAGCAAAAGGGGAAGGGCCTGACCCTGATCCCCACCACCGACGGCAAGCTGCTCCTGGGCCCCTCGGAGCAGCCCGGCGGAGCGGCGCCCCACCGGGCGGTCACGCCGGAGGGGCTGGATTTTCTCCGGCGCACGGCGGCCAGGGTGGTACCTGGCCTGGATCTGAGTCAGGTGATCCGGGCCTTCGGGGCGGTCCGCCCCAATCCCTTTTCCGTCCGGCAGGAGGGCGAGGCCTGGGTGCCCGAGGACAAGGGTATCCACAGCTTCACCATCAGCACCCCCTGCCCCGGTCTCTGGTCCCTCATCGGCATCAAGACTCCGGGGCTCACCTGCGCCGACGCCCTAGGGGCCATGCTGGCCGGTGAGGCGGCGGCCTATGTGGGGAAGGGTCGGCCTAATCCGGACTTTGATCCCTGCCGGCCTTTGCCGCCCCGGCCCCGGGATCTGGACAGCGCCGCCCGCCGTGCTTTGGTACAGGCCCACCCCGCCTATGGCCGGGTGATCTGCCGCTGCGAGGACGTGACCGAGGGGGAGATCCTGGATGCCATCCGCCGGGGGGCGGTGACCCTGGACGGGGTCAAGCGCCGGGTGGGCCCGGGGCTGGGCCGGTGCCAGGGCAGCTGGTGCGCCGATCAGGTGCTGGACCTTCTGGCCCGGACGCTGGGCGTGTCCCCCGAAGAAGTCACCCAAGATGGGGCGGACAGCCTCCTGCTGGGAGGTGAGGGAACATGACCTGGGACGTACTGGTAGTGGGAGCCGGTGCGGCGGGGATGGCGGCCGCCCTTTCCGCTCGGGAGGCGGGTGCAAATGCCGTCCTTCTGGCGGACCGGAGTACCCGGCTGGGGGGTGTGCTCCCTCAGTGCCTCCACACCGGCTTCGGCATGGGTATCTTCCGCCGGGAGATGACCGGAGCGGATTATGCTGCCCGCTGGGCGGACATGGTCAGGGCTGCTCCCATTGCGCTGTGCCTGGATACCACGGTTCTCTCGGTCAGTCCGGACCGCCGGGCCCTGCTCTCCGGGCGGTCCGGGGTGGAGGAAATCTCCTTTAAGGCCCTGGTGCTGGCCGCCGGGTGTCGGGAGATCCCCATCGGGGCCCTGGCCCTCCCCGGTACCCGGCCGGCGGGGATCTTTACCGCCGGCCAGGCCCAACGTATGGTCAATCTCCAGGGCCTCTCCCTGGGTCGCAGGATTGTGATCCTGGGCAGCGGGGACGTGGGCCTGATCATGGCCCGTCAGTTTACCCTGGCAGGCTGCACAGTGGAGGCCGTGGTGGAGCAGCGGGATCGCTGCGGCGGTCTGCCCAGAAATTATCATCAATGTATCCAGGCTTGCGGCATCCCCCTGCTCACACGGAGCACTGTCAGCTGTATCCACGGCGAGGGGCGCATCTGTGGGGTGACCATCCGGCAGCTAGACAGCGGAACGGAACGCTTTCAGCCCTGCGACACCCTGGTCACCGCTCTGGGCATGGTCCCCGAGCGGGAGCTGCTCCGCCCGCTGGGGGAGCAGCTGCCCCCCTGGGTGTTTCTGTGCGGCAACTGCCGGAGTATCCACCGGACGGTAGACACGGTGAGCCGCCAGGGAGCGGAGGCCGGTCGGGAAGCCGCCGGATGGGCCCTGCGGTTCGGGGAAGCCGGTTGACAAACCCGCGGCATAAGATTAGTATTTAAAGTATAAAAGCAGCCTTTGCAACCGCACCTTCCGGATCGGTCTGTCAGGGACGGAAAATAAAAGGAATGGAGAGGAAACCGCAATGAAGAAACAGACTGCCGCCCTTTTGCTGTCGTTTTCCCTGGTTGCAGGATGTTTGGCCGGGTGCGCACCACAGAATGCCGCTGTCAATGAGTCTCCCTCTGCGGCCCCGGCGGAGAGCGTGGACCTGACTATCCTCTATGAGGCCGACGAGGACATGATCAACAACTATTCCCTGCTGGCGGTCAATCCCGACACCCCCTTTGCCGACGCCGACGGCAACCCGGTGTCCGACGTGTATATCAATACGGAGGGGGCTGCCGCCCTCATCAACTGGATGCTCTCTGAGGCGGGCAAGGCCGCTATTGCGGACTACGGCTACGCCGACTACGGTGAGTACCTCTTCCATCTGACGGAGGACGGCCCCACATCTGCCGCCGACATCCCCCAGGCCACGGAGGAGACCAAGGTCATCCGGATGTCCACCACCACTTCGGTGAACGACTCCGGCCTGCTGGGCTATCTGCTGCCCCTCTTTGAAGAAGCCTACGGCTACACCGTGGAGGTCACCTCCGCCGGTACCGGAAAAGCCATTGCCAGCGCCCAGAACGGCAACGCTGATCTGCTGCTGGTCCACTCCAAGAGCCAGGAGGAGGACTTTGTGGACGGCGGCTACTCCTACGTGCTACCCGGCTTCGAGGGGGAGCGGCTGACCTTTATGTACAACTACTTCGTCCTCTGCGGCCCCTCCGCCGATCCTGCCGGTGTGAAGGAGGCAGCCACTGTGAAGGATGCCTTTGCCGCCATTGCCGAAGGAAAGTATCCCTTTGTCTCCCGTGGAGACCAGTCCGGCACCCATACCAAGGAGATCTCCCTGTGGCCTGAGGACCTGGGCATCACGACGGATGCCGCCTCCGTGGAGGGCTACGCCGACTGGTACACCTGCTCCAATGCGGGTATGGGGGTGTGTCTCACCATGGCGGAGGAGACGGGTGCCTACATCCTCTCGGACAAGGCTACCTTCCTCACCTTCCGGGCCAGCAACGGCGCTATCGAGTAAAGGATGCGGCCCGGCGGCTCCGGCCGCCGCAAAAAGGGCCTGCCCCCTGGCAGGCCCTTTTTCACAGAAGGAGGGACGTTCCATTAAGACTGCCTTTGTCCAGGCTCTGGCCCTGATCGCCTCCGGCGACCGGCAGCTTGGGAGTATTCTGGCCACCACCCTGCGCATGGTGCTGGCAAGCTCCGTCATCGCCCTGGCGGCGGGCGCCCCCCTGGGGGTGCTGCTGGGCAGCTATTCCGGCCGGGGCAAACGGGCCCTGGTGGTGGTCAACCGGACGCTGATGGGCCTTCCGCCGGTGGTGGTGGGCCTGGTGTGCTACATGCTCTTTTCCGGGGTGGGACCTCTGCGCCATCTGCGGCTGCTGTACACGGTGACAGGCATGGTCATCGCCCAGATCATTCTGCTGGTTCCCCTCATCGCCGGCAGCATGGAGGCCCATGTGTCCACGGTGGCTCCCGATATCCGGGAAACCGCCCACGGCATGGGCCTGGGCCGGGGCCGCACCCTGCTGCTGCTCATTAACGAAAGCCAATATCAGCTGGTCAGCGCCTACCTGCTGGGCCTGGGCCGGGCCTTTGCCGAGGTGGGCGCGGTGTCCATGGTGGGAGGCGCCATTGCCTACAAGACCAACGTGATGACCACCGCCATCATGAACTACACCAATATGGGGGACTTTACCACCGCTCTGGCCCTGGGGATTATCCTGCTGGCTATCTCCCTGCTGCTGAATGCCGGGGTGGCCCTGCTGCACTGGGGGTTGAAACGATGAATCTGCCCCCTATCACAAAGACCTACGGCGGCCGTAGAGTGCTGGATTTACCCGCTCTGGAACTGGCAGATGGCACCATCCACGCCGTGATCGGTGCCAACGGCAGCGGAAAATCCACTCTGGCCCGGATTCTGGCTGGCGTGATAAAGCCAGATCAGGGCAGCTTTCCCTATGTCGGGCAAGCAGGATATATGCCGCAGCGGTCCTATTCCTTCCGGATGAGCGTGGTGCGGAACCTGCAGCTCACCGGCGCAGGACGGGAGCGGGCCATGGCCCAACTGGAGGCTTTCGGACTGGCCGGGCTGGCCCGGCAGAATGCCAAGGGCCTCTCCGGCGGCGAGACGGCCCGGCTGGCGCTGGCCAGGGTGCTGATGGAGGACCACCCGCTTCTCATCCTGGATGAGCCCACCGCGGCCATGGATGTGGCCTCCGCTCTCCGGAGCGAGGAGATCCTGCTGGAGTATCAGGCCAGAACAAGGTGTACCGTGGTGCTGGTCACCCACTCCATGACCCAGGCCCGGCGGATGGCCGGACAGGTCCTCTTTCTCAAGGACGGGCGTCTGGTGGAGCAGGGAGAGACCGGGCAGGTCCTCTCTCATCCCCGCTGCGCCGAAACACAGGCGTTTCTGGACTTCTACACCCTCTGAGCCAGGCCGGTATGACAGGAAAGATTACAACCAGACATGAGAAGCGCAGGCTCCGCAAGCCCTGCGCGCGGGAGGCGAGACTATGTCATCCAAATACGGCGGGTACATGGGAAAGGTGGCCCAGGTGGATCTGGCCACCGGCACGGTCAGTCCCTATCCCTGGACTGACCGGGATCGTGAATTGTTCATCGGCGGAAAGATCATGGCCGCCAAAATCCTCAGCGACCACCTGACGGGCAAGGAGGAGCCTTTTTCCGACCGGAACCTGCTGGTCATCGCCACCGGCCCCCTGACCGGCACCGGTGCTCCCAGCTCCAGCCGGTTCAACATCTCCACCCTGTCCCCCCAGACCGGTCTGCTGGCTTCCTCCAACTGCGGAGGCAATTTCGGCTATTATCTGAAGAAAGCCGGCTATGATGCCCTGATCCTCCGGGGACAGGCCAGGGAGCACACCTGGCTGGAGATCACCAACGACAAATTTGTCTTTCACAATGCCGACGAGTTGTGGGGAAAGAGTACATCTGCGACCCAGCAGGCCCTCTCCGACCTGCTGACCCAGCGGGGTGGCCCGGACAAAAGCGGAAAGCTGTGCATCGGGCCGGCCGGCGAAAACCGGGTGCTCTATGCCTCCATTGTCAGCAATGAGCGCATCTCCGGCCGCACCGGCATGGGCGCCATCATGGGCTGGATGAATCTGAAAGCCATTACAGTCACGGGCAACCATGTGGTGCGGGCCTATGATGCAGAAAAAATGATGGCCTGGAACCGGAAATGGTTCCGCTACCTCCGCTCTCATCCACTCACCGGCGAGCAGCTGCCCCGGATCGGCACCGCCGGTCTGGTCAGCCAGATGCAGATGCGGCGCATCCTTGCCACGGAGAACTTCCGCTACGGCCAGAATGAATCCTTTGAGAAGGTCAACGGCGAACGGCTGGCCGAGGAATTCAACGTGGTCAATAAGGGCTGCCTCACCTGTCCCATCCGGTGCGCCCGCACCGTGGCAGTGGACGGCCAGGAGGTGAAGGGCCCGGAGCTGGAGACCCTGGGGCTGCTGGGCGGCGGCATCCGCAACGACAACATGGAACTGCTGCTGCGGTGGAACTATGAACTGGATGAACTGGGCATGGACTCCATCTCCGCCGCAGGCACCCTGGCCTGGGCCATGGAGGCCAACGAAAAGGGGATCTGGAACTGCGGTCTGAACTTCGGCCAGGTGGACGGCATCTCCCAGCTGTGGGAGAACATCGCCCACCGCCGGGGGATCGGCGACGAGCTGGCCGACGGCAGCAGACGCCTGTCGGAAAAATACGGCGGCAAGGAGTTTGCCATCCACTCCAAGGGGCTGGAGCTGTCCGCCTACGAACCCCGCCACGCAGTTGGCATGGGCCTGGGCTATGCGGTGTCCAACCGGGGCGGCTGCCACCTCAACGGCGGGTATCTGGTGATTCTGGAGGGACTGGGGCTGAACATTGACGCCCAGACCCCCAAGGCCAAGGCGGATCTCACCGTCATGTTCCAGAACCTGATGGAGATGATCTCCGCCACCGGACAGTGCCTGTTCACCTCCTACGCTTTCTTCCCCGCTCCCCTGATGTCCAGGCCCAACGCCTGGTATACCCGGGCAGCCAACAAGCTGCTCCCCCACACGGGGATGGTCATCCGTCTGCTCAACCGGTGTCCCCGGGCCGTACATATGCACCTGTCCCCCGTGTTCCACCACACCCGGGGGTTCCAGTATGCCACCGGCATGCCCATGACCTTCGGCGACTATATGAATGTGGGCAGCCGGGGCTACACCCTGGAGCGCAGTGTAAACTGCCGGTTCGGCGTCTCCGCCAAGGACGATACCCTTCCCAAACGTCTGACGGACGAGCCCCAGCAGCCCAACAACCCCAAAACCCGGGTGCCTCTGAAAAAAATGACCCCGGTTTATTACGCCGCCCGGGGGTGGGATTCCAACGGGATTCCGACTCCCCAGACCCTGAAAAAGCTGGGTCTGAAAGGAGCTGACTGATATGGTGAGCGTCAAGCTGTTTGGCGCGCTGCGCCTGCGGTCCGGTTTGAAGGAATATCAGCTGGAGGCCCGGAATCTGACCGAACTGTTCTCCCAGCTGGCAGAGCTGTCCTCCCATACCGGGATGGAGCAGGTCACGGTCCGGGAGCTGCGCTCCTGTATCATCTCAATCAACGGCAAGCAGTGCGGGCCGCGCCACGCCCTCCGGGATGGGGACGCCGTCGTGTTGCTTACCCCGGCCAGCGGCGGCTGAGAGGAGGTCTTGAGCAATGTCCTATCGGATTACGGATCAATGCAAAGGCTGTACCCTTTGCAGCAAAAATTGTCCTGTCATGGCCATTACAGGCCAGACAAAGCAGCCGCACACCATTGATCCCGACCGCTGCGTCAGCTGCGGCCTGTGCGGAAAGCTGTGCGCCTTCGGCGCCATTGTGGATGACCGGGGGGTACCGGCGGTAAAAATCCCCAAAAGCCAGTGGAAAAAGCCGGAGATCGACCCGGCTCTGTGTGCCGCCTGTTCTGTCTGTGTGGAAAACTGCCCCAAAGAGTGTCTGTCCATTTCCAACCCCCGGTACCACGGGGACATCACCATGATCGCCCTGCTCCGCACTCCGGAGGACTGTATCGGCTGCGGGATCTGCGCCGACCGGTGTCCCGTGGGGGCCATTACGCTGATCTGACAAAGTGAATATCAGGAAAGGAGCGTCACGTTATGAATACCCTGTCCAAAGTCTATTGCAGAACCTTTCAGGCTATCATGAAGCTGGGCCATTATTTTTTGAACTACCGGACCCCGGAGACGATGAAAGGCGCTGGAAGCATCAAGCGGCTGCCCGCCTTACTTCAGAAGAAGGGCATCAAACGGATCCTGGTGGTCACCGATGCCAGCCTGATGAAGCTGGGGCTTCCGGTTCCCATGCTGGAGGCCATGAAGAAGGCGGGGATCACCTGCACGGTCTATGACGGGGTCGCGCCAAATCCCACCTCGGATAACGTGGAGGAGGGGCTGAAGCTCTATCTGGAACATGGCTGCAAGGGAGTCGTGGCCATCGGCGGCGGCTCTCCCATCGACTGCGCCAAAGCCATCAGCGCCCGGGTCGTCCGGCCCAAGCGGTCGGTGGCCCAGATGCAGGGCCTGCTGAAGGTCAACCGCCGCCGCAAGATCCCGCCCTTTGTGGCCGTTCCTACCACCGCCGGTACCGGCTCGGAGACCACAGTGGCCGCTGTCATCACCGATGCCGCCACCCACCACAAGGCCTCCATTAACGATACCGCCATTCTCCCCCACTACGCCGTCCTGGATCCGGAACTGACCATCGGCCTGCCCCCCTTCATCACGGCCACCACCGGGATGGACGCCTTGTGCCACGCCGTGGAGGCATACACCAACCATACCTACAACACCAAGCTGGAAAACCGGTATGCGGAGGAGGCCGTCCGCCTGATCCATGACAACCTGCTTGCGGCATACCGCGACGGCAAGAATCTGGAGGCCCGCCAGAATATGCAGATCGCCGCCTTCAAGGCTGGCCGCGCCTTTACCCGGGGCTGTGTGGGCTATGTCCATGCCATCGGCCACACGCTGGGAGGGCTGTACGGAACGCCCCACGGTCTTGCCATGTCCGTCCTGCTGCCCCATGTGATGGAGGCCTTCGGCCCGGCCGTCTATCCCCGGCTTGCCCGGCTGGCCGATCTCTGCCAGATGGGGCCGGGCACCCAGGAGGAGAAGGCCAAGCGCTTTATCCAGTGGATTGTCGATATGAAGCGGGAAATGGGGATTCCCGAAAAGCTGGACATGATCAAAGACGAGGATGTACCCCAGATCATTACCTGGGCCATGAAGGAGGCCAATCCGCTTTATCCTGTGCCCGTCCTCTGGGGCCGGGAGGAGTTCCGACAGTTTATCGACAAGGTGCGCGTCTGATTTTTCTGCATGGCACGGGGCCGGCAGCCATAGGCTTCCGGCCCCGTCTGTCTGTCACAGCGTAACCGTCAAATCTCCCAGCGCAGAAAAGATGTAACCGTTTGGAAAATGCCGGAATGGCCTGCGCCCCAACGCCTTGAAGCTGTATGGGACAGTGACAGCCTGGACTGGAAGGAGATCTCCGCCAGCGAGATCACCCAGCGGGTGACAAACAAGGTCTGTCCTGGCTCTATCGTCCTTTTCCATAACGCCGCTCTCCACACTCCCGAGGCTCTGTCGGATATCCTCCAGTGCCTGCTCCAGGAGGGCTACACCTTCGTTCCCATCTCCCAGCTCATCCTGTCGGGCACCTACGGCGCCGACTACACCATCGACCACACCGGGCGGCAGCTCCCCTGCCAGCCCACTTCGACCGGCTGAACAAATAGCAACTCATGGGTCTGTTGCAAAACAGCTGTTTTGCATAAGCCTGTCATTGGAAGCCAATGGGCACACTGGCATGACAATCTGTTTTTCCGGATGGAGGAACGGATCCCCACAAAAAAATGGCCGCTTGGCGGCCATTTTTTTGTGCGGATGACAAGGTGATTATGTATTTTGCTCATTTTGCAGCAGGCCCTTCTTTATGCATGAAACGGCGGCTTCTAATCAAGCCGCCGTTTTTATTTATTGTATAAAAGAAGCGGAGCCGAAAAGTGTGACCAGGGTGCAAACGGTCTGACAGCCAAGCGTGCTCATATCATCCCCACGGTCTTCATCATTTCAGCTCTGGACGGGAACATCCCTGTCACAGCTCTAGCCAGTCTCGATGCGGGCGGCCACAGTGTTGAGCACCTCCTGGTGGGTCTGATCAAAGATATGGGTATATACACGTCCGGTAATGGATACGTCCTTGTGTCCAAGGGCTTTTCCGATATCCACCAGGGGAATGCGGGCGCTGTTGGCCAGGCTGGCGAAGGTGTGTCGCAGACCGTGGACTGTGATGGGAGGAAGCCCGTGATCCAGTACGAAGAGCCGGAAGGCCCAGGTCACCGAGTTGGGGTGCCTGGGCATCCCCCTGTGGTCAGTGAGTACATAACCGCTGTCCTGGTAATTTTCCTGCTCCGCGGCACGTTTTAACTGCTCCTCCCGGATGGAATGGAGCAGCCGGTTCAGGTCATCTAGCCCGGCAATTCCCAGGGTGCGGATGGAGCTTTTGGTTTTGGGTTCCTTTTCCACCACCCGGTGGCCCGCGGTGGTACGGGTGACCTGGATGCGGATCATGTAGTGCTCAAAGTCGATATCCGACCACCGCAGGCCGCATATCTCCCCCCGACGCAGGCCCAGGTAGGCTCCCAACTTGACCACCAGCTCCAGCCAGTTCCCTTCCACTGCCCGGAAGAGCTCTCGCAGCTGCTCCGGGGTGTAGTAAAACTGGCGGGTAGGATGCTCCCGAGGAGCCTCCACCCGAGCTACCGGATTTTCCCGCAGAATGCGCTGGCGGAAGGCAAATTGGAGCGCTGTGTGGAGCAGGATATGGTGTTTGTGGACGCTGTTGGAATCCAGGTTACCCTCCCGCATTTTTTGTGCGTAGTATTTCTGAATATGCCAGGGCTCCAGGTGGTTGAGCCTGATCCGTCCCATGGCGGGGTTGACGTGGTTTTTGATGACCGATCGGTAGCAGTAGTAAGTGGTATATGCCCGGTTTGGGGCAATGACCTCCTCAAGCCAGTATTCCAGCCATTCCGCCAGGGTCAGCCTGCTGGAATCACAGGGCAGTCGTCCGCCTCTTCCACTCTGAAATTGCTCCAGAGCCATTTCCGCTTCCGCCAGATCTGTAAAAGTTCGCACCCGACGGTCTCTTCGTCCATCCGCGTCGGTGCCATAATTAAAGCAGACATAATACAGCCGCTTTTTGTCATCGTACGCCAGATTTTTTTTGATCGCCTTTCTTGCCAATTGTGATCCCTCCTAATACGCGCAGATTAATTTGTCGAAAAACCGCGTACTATTCACATTGTGTCAGGTATTTTCACTTGCGTCAATCATTCTTAGGGAGGAAATTGCCTGATTTTTCGAGGAATTTTGGCTACCTGGCGGCTACCGGTAGCCATTGTCCCTTCTTCAATCCCTTGGGGCAGAAAGGTTTGCGGACTTGGCCAGAGCATGTTTCCTTGCCTAAAGTCTAAAAAAATTAAGGAGGAATACCAAATGAGAAACCTCAAGCGTGTTCTCAGCCTGGCTCTGGCCGCCATGATGCTCATCGGCATGATGGT
>NZ_JACJLC010000069.1 GCF_016901955.1 Pseudoflavonifractor phocaeensis | reverse complement strand
TCCTGATGTGAAGTCTTAAAAAACTGACTGTCAGCTTTTTGAGTTTTGGGATATTGTCTCACATTTTCGAGGGATACGGAAGGTGGGTGGTCGTTGAGCGCTTACGATTGAACGCCTTGATGACCTCAATCCCATTGATGTACTCCACAGTGGTGGCGCTCATATACTTACTTGCCTGAACAACAGCACCGTATTTTTTAGGGTATTCCTTCATCTGGGCCATGTAACAGAGCATCCCGATAGGTATCGTAATCAGGGATATCAGTGCCATTCTCCAATCCAACACAAACAGGTAAATAATGATGGCGATGGGGACAAGCAGGTTAGAAGTCATTTCCGGGATGATATGTGCCAGAGGGACTTCCATTTGCTCTACACGCTCTACCATTGTGGTTTTCAGCCGTCCTGAAGGTGTATCCGTCAAATATCCCATAGAAACACGCGTTAATTTATCCGCAACCGCCTGTCGTATTTCTGAAAGCACATGGAATGTCGCTTCATGGGAACATCTGGTTGAGAGGCCGTGAAAAACAGACTTCATCAGGTAAGCAATAAGGGCAACAATCCCCCAAGTCAAATAAGTAGAATAATTCGTTTCACCTCCAATCAGCAAATTTACAATCCTTGCCACAGCGAAATATGGCACGATACCACTTGTGACGCTGATAACAGCAAGAATGATAGAGAGCAAAAAGCCTGATTGATGCGGTTTAATGAATGTCATCAAATTTACAGAATCTTTTTGTCGCTGCATACAATTCCCTCCTTTTGGTTAGCAGAACCTAACCATGGGTCAAAAGTAAAAGCCGACAATCCACAGGATTTATCCTGTAAATTATCGGCTCTGCGTCTTGGCGTCTGGCTCTGATAATATGATGCTTTGTCCCTGCACATCTACGATGTGTTCTTTTCCGCATTTAGGACAAAATAGCGGAAAGTGTTTGAGAACAGTATCCGGATTTACTTTCGTGCGGGTTTTGTTGCCGCAGGTAGGACAGTGAATCCAACCGTTGCGGTCAATCCAACCACTCATACGACATCACCTCCATCCGTAGAAAAGATGGTCTGCCATCCAGCGGTATAGAAACGCCGCATTTTGCGGATATGCTCCAATGCCTGGGCTTTTGGCATATCGTGAATAATAACCTCAAACATTCCCGTATAGAAAGCACTGGAAAGAAGATGATTTAGTTCCGGCGTGAGTCGGCCGCTTGTTATTGCATCATTTCCAGATGCCTCAATATACTTTGCGGTACATTCTGTATCAAGCTCAACAACACGATGAATGAACTCTTGATAGACACTATTCTCTCCACTGGTAAGCAACAGCTTAAATTCATCGAAATGATCGTAAAGATAGTCCACTACTTTAGGAAAGCCATCATTGGAATATCGAAGCATTTGCTGTGTCTGCTCATTACCTGGCATCGTGGTAAACCCGGATAATACGGTTTGTAACAATTCACAAAAGCCGTCCGCCGCCGGTTGAACCAGGGACCGATATAGGCTTTCTTTATCAGGGTAGCGAATATAGATTGCGCCTTTACTCGATCCAGCCTTTTCTGCAATTATCCGGAGAGAAGCATTTTCATATCCATTTGCTAAAAACTCCTCTTTAGCACATTCCATGAGCTTTTCAGTCACTCCCGCCACTCTTTTTGCCATAGTTCGCCTCCCTTTATTCAAGACCATTAGTTTCAATCCGTCGGTCTTAATATAGCACAAAGCATTTTGGCAGTCAATAGGGAATTTGCTTCATTCTCCACTTTGGCCAAAATCTTCGTTTCGAATTGTAGTATTAGTAGAGGGGAAAACGGTTGGAGAGAAACGATAGCAAGCACAGCCAGTGAGTACCCACTGGCGGATTTTTGATTTAGGGGGACCCCTGCCCCTAAATCGAAAAATTGCTTGCTGGGATAGTCCCAGACCCTTATGGAAACGGAGGCGGCGCAGCATGGCAAACCGAAAGCGGAATATCCAGATGAAGTTTTGGGTGACAGAGGAGGAAAAGCGGCTCATTGAGGAGAAAATGGCCCAGCTCCACACAAAGCGGAGCGGCGCCTATCTCCGCAAAATAGCGATTGATGGGTACATCATCCAGGTGGACACCACCGACATCAAGGAGATGACCCGCGCCCTCTCCGCCATCGGCCGGAACATCAACCAGATCGCCAAGCGGTTGAACGCCGGCGGTCCGGCCTACCAGGCCGACATGGAGGAGATCCGGGAGAGGATGGAGCAGATATGGCAGTTACAAAGACGCATCCTATTAAGTCAACGCTGAAAGCGGCCATTGACTATATCTGCAATCCCGACAAGACGGATGGAAAACTGCTGGTGTCCTCCTTCGGATGTACTGCGGAAACCGCTGACATCGAATTTGACTGGACCCGCCGCCACGCCATCGACAAGGGAACGAACCTGGGCCGGCACCTCATCCAGGCGTTTGAGCCTGGGGAGGTCACGCCGGAGGAAGCCCACCGGATCGGCATGGAACTGGCGCGGGTGGTCCTGGGCGGCAAATATGAATTTGTCCTCACCACTCACATTGACAGGGACCACGTCCATAATCACCTAATCTTCAATGCGGTCAGTTTCCAGGATCACAGGCACTACCACTCCAACAAGAGAAGCTACCATGAGATTCGCCGCACCAGCGACCGTATCTGCAAAGAGCATGGCCTGTCCGTCATTGTCCCCGGTCAAGACAAGGGCAAGAGCTACATTGAGCATCAGGCGGAACAGAGCGGCACCAGCTACAAGGCGAAGCTCCGCTCCGCCATCGACCGGCTTCTGCCCGGCTGCACCGATTTGGAGGACCTGCTCCGTCGCCTCCAGCGAGAAGGGTACGAACTGAAACGGGGCAAGTACATATCCGCCAGGGCTCCGGGTCAGGAGCGGTTCACCCGGTTGAAAACCCTGGGTGCGGACTATGCGGAGGAAGCTCTGACCGCCCGGATCGCCGGCAGGCCAGGTCCTTCCCGCCAGCCGAAACAACGCACCGGGAGGCCCAGCCTGCTCATCGACATCCAGAACAACATTAAAGCCCAGCAGAGCGCCGGCTACAAACATTGGGCAACTATTGAGAACCTAAAGCGGGCAGCGGAAACGCTGAACTTCTTGACAGAGCATGGTATTGGAAGTTTAGAGGAATTGTCCGAGCGGTGCGATGGGGCAACGGCCGCCACCGCCAGGGTAAAGGAGGATCTCCGGGCAGTCGAAAAGGAAATGGAGCGGCTGACCCTCACCATGAAGCACGTTGCCACCTATCGTCAGCTTCGCCCCATGTATGACCAATACCGCCAGTCCAGAGACAAGGAGAAATTCCTCCGTGGGCATGAGAGTGAGATCATTCTGTTCGAGGCGGCGGCAAGGGAGCTGAAACGGTTGAACGCCGTACCCTTGCCCGCCGCCCAGCGGCTCCGGGCCAAAATGGATAAACTCACCGCCAGGCGGACCGCCCTGCAATCGGAATATCGAAAAGCTCAACGGGAGGAGCGGGAGTACGACACCCTTCGTCAGAATGTGGAAGCCTTGTTGGAAAAGCCGAGAGAGGTGGAACCACAGAGGCAGCGGAGCAGCGAACTGGAATAGGGGCGGTTGTGCGCTTTTCCAGACTTTTCAAAAGCCCCTGGGCTTGTTTGAATTTTGCCTGTATAATGGATATATGAATGGAGGTGGCGCACATGACGAAAACCGAGGCCATCAAGGATTTTTTCAAGAAGGCAGTTTTGCCCGTTGCCATCGCCGGGTTTCTGTACTGCATTTTCAAATCTGCCTGCGTAAGGGATGGAAAGCTGGATCTTCTCTGGCTCTGGATACTCTGCGGCCTGCCCTTCGGCATCCATCGGATGTGCGTCTGGATCGTGCCGGGCGGCGGCTCCCTGGGCGGCGGCGCCGCGCTGTTCGCGCTGAACTTCATCATCGGAGGCCTCATCGGGGGCTTCGTCCTGGTGTGGCGCCTGCTGGTGGCGGCGTGGTATGTGCCCCTCACCATCTACCGCCTGATCGTGGGATATTGAGATGGACAAATGATAGAGAGCCGGCTGGAATTGACCAGCCGGCTCTCCTCATGGTGTCCGATCCAGAATAAATTTTGTTACCAGATCCGCGTACTCATCCAACCGCACCATCAGCGCCAGGTGCCCGCCGGTCAGGTCGGTGACCACCGTGGGACTTGACATCAGGGCGATCAGGTCCTCCCGGCAGGCCGGGAGGAAAGTGGCGGTGAGATAGGCCCGGCGAAACTCCGCAAGCGTCATCAAATCTTCCTCTTTCTATTTTCCCTGCCGTTCTTTGTCCCAACGGGAACCCTTTTTGCAGATATAAAAGTCACAACAGTCTCCGCCGGCAGCCAGTGTTTTGGTACGGTAGAGCCGCCCACCCATCCAGTCGACGGACATCGTGTCCAGAGCGCATAGATAGGGAACCAGATGAGGAAGGCCCTCCTGTCGGCCCAGGGCACACAGACCGCACTGGTGGTAAAGGATCGTATATTCCTCTGCATCCCGGCCGAAGATAACCTCGGCATTCCACTGAAAGGGGTTTCTATCTGCATCCGCCAAAGATGCAGTCGCTGCTCGCTTATATTGACCCTTCAATGTAAATGCAGTCTTGGCTTTGCCCCGGAAGGCGGCCACAACCAGAGGAGAACGCATACTGGCACTTACCATGCCCTCAAAGCACTTTTCACTCATTTTTTCTTCTGCCGCCTTATAGATAGACAGCCATAGAATTCCACCAGTCAGGCAGACCCGCAACGGGTTTTCCATCATGGAGCCAATATCCGGGGTACGGGATACCATTTGCCGGTAAATCTGCTTAGAGAGCTGCTTCAACGCAGAAATATCCCATCCCAACTCCTGCCTGCCAGATACCGAAATGCGGCAGGAGCGATGACAGCCCACATCAGCCTTTCACAATATGTATAGGTCATGACAAACCTCCGTCTTACTTCCGCCCCACCAGCATCCGGGAGTCGCCCAGCATCATCATGCCCGCCCGCCGGCGGGAGCCGAAGGCCTCCGTGGCCGTGTCGATGAGGCGCACGTCCTCATAGCCCATGTCCCGCAGCTTTTGGACAAAGGCATCCATGTCCCCGTACATTTTTGGCTTCATGTCATCGTTGAGCGCAAAGACGCCGCCCTTTTTCAGCACCCGCAGGGTCTCCAACAGCAGAGCCTGCTTGTCCGCACCCATTACATTGTGGTAGACATAGTTGCTCACCACGGCGTCGAAACTCTCATCAGGGAAATCCAGCTTGTTGGCATCCCCGTGCCGGAACGCACACCTGAAGCCGACGCCCTCGCTCTCGGCATTTTTCTCGCACATGGCCTGACCATAGCCGTAGACCACACCCCAATAGTCCATGCCGGTGATTTGGGCGTCCGGCCAGGTGAGAGCCGCCCGTATGCTCAGTGCGCCGGAGCCGCATCCAACCTCCAGAAGTTGTCCCTGCCCGTCAAAATCCAGATGGGAGAGGACGACCTTATGGACCCGCTCCATCATTCCTCCGCCGCCGAAAGCGTACTGTTTCCGTATCCATGCACACCAGATCAGCAGGGCAAGCAGCGCCGCTGCGGCAACAGAGAACAGGATGCCGAGCGCGGCAATATGAAACATGGAAAAGGATAGCGCTGCCAGCACCGCCGACAGGGCCAACAGCCCACCGATTATGTAAAAAACCGGGTTGGACATCCAGCTTCCGTAGTCCTCGCCGTGGGTGCCGAGTCGGATCATTTTTTGTTGCTTTTGATGTTGTTTCATTTGAACCATCTCCTATCCTATCTTTTGCAATAACAGCCCCAATCCCGCCTGAGCCGCCGCCATGAGCGGGCACAGCAGCAGCGGCCATTGGAGCAGGTGCTCCGGCAGCGCATAGCCCTTCATCCAGTCTGTGAACGCATAGCCGGGATGTCCCTCTGTACCAGGGATCACAAAACGGTCTTTCGCTTTTTTCTGGATCAGCCACACATCCAGAAAAAGAAGATCGCCTATGTTGATCATCATCCACTGGATGTATCCCATCAGGGCTAGACGCCAGAATCCGGTTGTCCCGCCCTCCACAGCGCTGACCGCACCATAAAGAAGGAGAGGCAGCAGCTCTCCAAAGCAGATCCAAAGCCAGTAAAAACGGTTTTCCTCTTTGGTAGGCGGCTCGTTCGCCGCCTTGATGATGGCGGGCGGATAGCTGGGAAACATCAGCCGGGGCTGATACAGCGCCACCGTAGCGGCAAACAGGTTAAAGTAGGCCGCCATGGCAAGCCCGTCCAGGATGGTGCGCGTCCAATTCATGGAAATTCTCCTGCCCTCCTGCGTTTTTCATAAGGAACTCTCTGTTATGGATTTGCCCCGTATTCTACCGGATCGCCAGCGCACAGAGCCAGTGCTTTTTGGCGTCTTTATCCATGATGACCTTAGAAAAACCAGCCTTGGTGAGAAAACGGGTAAGTTGGTCTCCATTGTAGATTCTCATCCCATCAATGACAGAAAGCCATTTGTTGTCCTGGGAGTTTTCCCCGTCCGACTCATTGACGATTAAAAAAATGCCGCCTGGTTGCAGGGTGCGGTACACCTCCCGGAAACTCTCCACCGGGCCAGGCCAGAAATATACGGTTTCAAATGCGGTCGCCAGATCAAACGAACCATCCCCAAAGGGGAGGCGGGATACATATCCCTGCAAAATCTGGCAGCGGCCGGCTTGCAGGCCCTCACGATTGACCCTCTTAGCCTTTTCCACGGATATTTCTGAATAGTCCAGAGCAGTAATAGTTGCAGCTGGATATTTTCGCAGAAGCGCCCGAATATTCCGACCGCCGCCGCAGCCCAGCTCCGCGATTTGAGAGGGGCCGGTTTCCGGCAAATGGCTGAGGCCCCAGTCCGCCAGGGCAGCATGGGCGTGATTCATGCCGTCCACCATGCACCTGCCAAGCAGCCCTTCCGGCTTGCGGGTATTATTAAAAAAAGTTTTCCATATCCCCATAACTGCCTCCATATATCGAAATTAAGGTTAGCGGTAGCTAACCGCACTTATTATACATCCTATCTCGCAGAAGCGCAACACAAAGAACATTTTCAGCCATTTTGCACGATGAAAATGTGGAAAACGGCCGCTCCGCCGATGGAAAACAGACATTCATGGTCCGATGAAAAAGTCGCCGGCTTTCCCACAGCCCGCAACCATCGTTTCCCACAGCTCCACAGACATGGCCGTTTACGCACATTCCCACAGCGCCTGCTGCGGCGAATATCTTTCCTGTCCGATCCTGATTGAAAGAGAAAAAGAGAACAAAAAAAGAATGGGAGCGCCAACCTCGGATAACTGCATCCGATGTTGACGCTCCCATTTTGCTTGATAAAAGGTGAAAATCCGGCGTTTTTCCTATGCAGAAACGCCCTGCCGCTCCACATGGGAAATCATACTGCCCTTACACGGAAAAACCACCACAGGCGGTTTCTTCGCCTATTTTGAACCCTAATTCCCGCACTTTTTGGAACGGAGGGAAAGATAGTGCGGGCAGGACACCACCACCGCCCGGAAACTCTGCTTGCAGGGATGGACGCAGCCCTTGCATAGCTTGTTATACTGGCGTCTGCCGTTCTCGCCCAGGAAGAACGCCCATTCCAGACGCCATTTCTTGCTCCGGCTCATAAGTTATGCTCCGGGGGCTTCTTCTGATGAGCCTTGTCCGGGGGCTTGCGCTCGCCGCACTCCCGCTTTGCGTCCTCCAGCCGTTCCCGGATAGAGGGCTTTTTCTCCGGCGTGGTTCTGCGTGCCTCATCCTGGGCTTTCTCCAGTTCCTCCCCACGGCGGCCGTTGTTGATGATCCCGTCAATCATCCCATAGTCGTCCTCCAGTGTCATTTCAGCGGTGCGGAGAGGGTTCTCCGGCTCCACCGGCAGGGCGATGATCTGACCGTTCAGGTTGATGAACTGCTCCGGCTGCTTGAAGTGCTCCATGTACTTCTGCGCCAGTTCCGGGGGCAGAGAGGTGAAGGACTCCTCGCCGAGACCCACCACCAGGAAGGTGCCTGCTACAATGTCGTAAATCTCCCCATGCTCGTCCCGGAGGGAACGGTTCAGGTCCAGGCCTATGAGCTTGCCTTCGTCGTTCAGCACCAGCCCCACCGGATCATCAAAGGGATAGGAGGCGGCAATGTCGCCACCCACCTCCGCTTGCAGCGCATGGAGGCCGGGGGCGATCTCTTTCACATAGGGCTCCTTCATGGGCTCCACCACCAGGACAGTCAGCTTCTCCGGCGCGGTATGTGCGGGAGCGTCTCCGCTGGGGATGGCAAAGGCGCGGCTGCCGTTGGCCATGATGAGATACTTTCCGTCCTCGGACTCGTGGTGGAAACCGTATCCGACGGCCTCCATCTGTTCCTGGCTCATATCCGTCACATGGAAGGTCCCCCTGGGGGTCCGCACCGTTTCGCCGGTCTCTCGGTCATCCGGAGTGGGCGCCGCTTGCTGGCCGTACAACTCCGCCTCATACTCCTGGTTTGCCTGCTCCGCAAAGGCCAGCATCTCGTCCACATGGGACTGATCCGGGTTTTCGATGGCCTCCCGGATCGCCTGGGGGTCTACATCCAGAAATTCCTCATAGCCGGCAGCGTCCTTGAACTTCTCAATCTCCGAAGGAAGATAGTCCTCCTGGGTCTGTCCCAGAGCGGCCAGCTTCTCGTCCAGGGCAGAGATACGCCCAGCCATCAGATTTTCGTAGATTTCTTCCTTCGCAGCGTGTTCCTCCGGGTGCTCGGCGGCATACTGCGGGTCGTGCTGCCGGAAAAACTCGTCCATATCATAGGCAAGGTCGGTTGCCATATCCGACTTTGCACTTTCGTCCAGAAATTCTTGTTCCTCTTGTGTAACGGTCACTCGGTACTCCCACGGGATGCTCTCCCGGTGTCCATCGTACACCTCGTCGAAGCGGTCCCCGGTATCCCGCACATAGCCCAGGTCGGTGAACTGGCCGCTTTCCTCCAGGGCGATGTCCCGGCCGTAGGCCTCATAGTCGATGTAACTGCGCAGATGCTCCGGCACCTGCATAGCGTCCAGTTCCTCGATGTAATACCGGCCCAGATCATCGTGGTCGTGGATGTCGGGGTAAATGTCGTAACAGTCCAAGTTCTCCGTCAGGTTGATAAGCTCCTGAATGCTGCCCGTGTGGTCGCCGATCTCCATGGCCGCCTGGAACCGCTCATATTCATCCTGCCTCATGTCGTCCAGTTTGGAGGCCAGGTAGTTCAGCTCGTCCAGGTTGGCATACTCACCCAGCAGGTCATAGAGGCCGTCCACATAGCAGTCGTAGTCCGTGATGAACCATTCCTCATAGGTCTGCCCAAAGTCGTCTTTCGCACCAATCCCGATGCGCTCAAAGACCTTTTTCAGTTCCTCCGCCGTGGTGGGAAACTTCACCCATTCGCCCACAAGGGCGCCTTCGTTGTACTTGCCCAGGTTGGTGATGAAAGCGGCAAAGGGATAATCTTTGTCATAGTCATAATGGGGCATAGCGACACCTCCTTACAGTTCCGGCGCAGGCTTTTCCCGATGGGGCTGCGCCTTGCTCTGATTGGCACATTCCTTCCGGCTCTGTTCCAGCCGCTCCTTGATGGAGGGCTTTTTCTCCGTCTGCCTCTCCCTGGGGCGCTCATGCTCCCACTCGTCGCCGGAGAGAGTGAGATAGCCTCGGCTCGTAAAACAGCCCTGTTCCTCCTGCATGGCGTGATTGCCGAAGGGAACAGGATCAATAGCGTCCAGCAGCTCCGGGGACAGAAGGACGTCCAAATGCTGCGCCAGATAGCGCCACCCTACATCCTCCACCTTGCTGATGTTGGGCTCCAGGACAAAATACTCGGTGTTTGCGGGAAACTCCCGGAACTGCTCCAGGGTGGTCAGGCGATAGGGCGACTCCTGGACAGCAACCAGGAGGTCACGGTCCTCCGGGGAAAGTCCGGCAAGCACCTGGGCCGATGCCTCCAGTTCGCTTGCGTCACCGCCTGCGGGGAGCAGCGATTTCAAATGCTCCATGAAATTGGTTCCGGTTTTACTCAAAGACATCATCCTTTCTGAAAATGGGTAAAGAAAAGCAGGAAACCTGGAAAGGCTTCCTGCTTAACGGTGTTGTTGAGTTGATAAGTACCTGTTACTACTTCCAATCGTTCTTTCGAATAGTATAAGTGTGGCTGTTACCTGTTCGAACAACAGAACCATCTTTCAATAATTTCGATACAAAACGCATAACAGACGCTTGACTTTTCCCAAGTTGGAGTGAGAGATCTCTTACTGTGACCTCTCCATTCTTGGAAAGGAAATCCAAGACTGCCTTCTCGCCCTTGTCAATCAATTCTTGCTTTTCTGCTTTGGTGGACCTGGATTTTTTAATTACTTCATTTACAATTGCAATTTGACTTGGGTTTTTCCTTCGAGAAACATTTAAGAAAAAAGTTTCAAGATTATTGCAGATACAATCAATATACTCTTTTTCCTCGTCTAAAAGAGATTTTCCAATACCATCTTCACCAAGTTCTACGGTTCTTTTTTGCCGTGATAACCAATAATCAATGACTTTAATCTTATTTTCCACTAAATATAGTGAGTCGTCAATTACCAAAACCATTGCTTTCATTTGCCAATCATCCTGTGAAACCAAATAGGACATCTCAAGCATGCAATTTAGTGATTTTACATATTCCGCTGTAACTACAAGGATTACATTATCACACGAGGCAATTTTACCCATAAACTCATATATGTCATCATTTGCAATAAGTTGAGATTTATCCCGTTGAACATCAAATTCATCTTTAAGTTGTGTTTCAAGTTCATCTGCATATGTATTTCCATCTTTCCAGCAATATGAGATGAATAGCGATTGTTTATCCATAGAATCAGCCCCTACGCCAAATTCAAAACTATAATCCGTTGAAGTCTTAATGACTTGCTGGCATTAGTATAACAAATTTGGCGCAGTTAGGAAATAAGAATTTGCACAGGACGCATTTCAGAACTTAAGTTTGCTTTTTTACACGATAATTTACATATTTCCCGCCGGTATCGGCCAGCACGATTGTCCCGTCATAGATTTTCCCGGTACGCAGAGAGCGCAGCCCTTTGACCTTTGCCTTTCCATCTTTAAGCAATGCGGCGGCAATCTTGGAGGAAAAGACCTTCCCACGCTGCTCGAAAAAGCGGTCATTCTTCCACATGACAAATTGGCAGGAGCGGTCGGAGCAGTAAAAATTCTTTTTGCCCTCGTAGACCGGCTTGCCGCAGCGGGGGCAGAGGCCCACGGTCTCCCGCTCCGGGGCGAACAGTTTCTGACCTTCCTCGGAGATATGGGAATAGGTTTTTACCAGCTCCCGCGTCATTTCAGAGATCCCCGCCATGAAAGCGGCGGGGTCTCCCTCGCCCCTGGCGATGGCGGTCAGTTTCTGTTCCCACTCCGCCGTGAGCATGGGAGAGGTCAAAGTGTCCGGCAGGACCGTAACCAGGTTGATCCCCGCTTTGGTGGGAATCAGGCTTTTGCCTCTGCGCTCCACAAATCCGGCCGCCACCAGCTTTTCCAGGATGGCCGCCCTGGTCGCCGGGGTGCCCAGGCCCTTACGCTCTGCGTCCTCCGGCATATCCTCTTTTCCGGCGGTCTCCATCGCCGCCAGAAGGGTGTCCTCCGTGTACGCCTTGGGCGGGGCGGTGAAGTGTTCGGTAACAGAGGCATCCACCTGGTCAAAGGTCTGGCCTTCGGTGAAATTCGGCAGGGCGATGGGCTCCGCCTCGTCCTCCGGCTGCTCCTTCAGGGAGGCGCGGAAAATGTGGTCGATCTCACGCCAGCCCTCGGAGAGGATGCGCCGCCCCTTGGCGGTGAAGGTGTGTCCACCACAGTCAAAAGCGGCCGTGGCCGCTTCATACGCATAGGGCTCCGCCGCCGCGCACAGCAGCTCCCGACACACCAGCAGCAAGGTGTTCCGTTCTCCCACAGTCAGTTCGGACAGGTCGGCTTTCTCCAGCTCCAGCGTGGGGATGATGGCGTGGTGGTCGGATACCTTCCCATCATTCACCAGCGCCGCAACATCAGGGAAGAAGTCCGGGCAAGCATCGAAGGGCGGCACCTGCGCCGCCAGATGCAGGACCACGGAGGCAGTCTCCGCCATGTCAACCGTCAGATACCGGCTGTCCGTCCTGGGGTAGGTCAGCAGCTTCTTTTCGTACAGCGATTGAGCGTAGTCCAGGGTCTGCTTGGCCGTGTAGCTGAACACCCGGTTTGCCTCCCGCTGCAAGGTGGTCAGGTCGTAGAGCTTGGGCGGCGCTTCTTTCTTCTTCTCATGGGTGACGGAGATGCAACGCACCGAAGCCCCGGCACAGGCCGCCCGCAGGCTCTCCGCCTCCTCCGGGGCAGTAATCTTCTCGGACACCGCCTCGGCCCCCTCCAGCACCAGCCGCACATGATGGTATTTCTCCTTGCGGAACAGGGTGATCCTGCTGTCCCGGTCCACCAGCATGGCAAGGGTGGGGGTCTGCACCCGCCCCACATTCAGGGTGCGATGGTAGAGGACGGAGAACAGGCGGCTTGCATTGATACCAATGAGCCAGTCCGCCTTTTGGCGGCATAGCGCCGACTGATAGGCTAAACCGCAGATCTCCTCTTTGACATCGATGTACTTCCAAATCGTCCAATGGATCAGTGAAATATTCTGCTCTACCAGATGCTGCTGTTCCCTGGTGAGGGGGTGATCGAATTTCACTGGACACACCTCCCTAAGCAGCCCGGCGCTGGGCGCCGAGGAACTTTTCACACAGGTCAATGACCAGTTGACAGCGGCCCTCGGAAAACTTGGCAATATGGGCCTCGCATTCCGGAAGATCCAGTTTCGCCTGGAGCCAGAGATAGGCCTGCCGCTTGGACATCAGGCCGCTTTTCCATAGCTGATTGAATACGGCATGAGCGGCCTGCCGCTCCCGCCGCAGCTGCTTATCGGCCAGCGTCCCCATCGGCAACTGGCTGGTGCGGTGGGCGGCCACATAGGAATCGCAGGCGGGATAGTTGCCGCACACATAGAGCTTGCTCCCCGGGGCGGCCCGCTCCCCATATACCACGGAGGCCGGCCGCAGGAAAGCCCGGGCGCCGCAGTAAGGGCATTTGATGTTGACTCGTTTCATGGATAGATCCCTCCTATGTTCTTAAAGTGATGATGACAGCAGGTTCAGCGCGTCTGCAGGAGGGACGCCGGCATCCGGGATCTGCCAGAGGAGATACCTGGCGAAAATATCCCCAAAGGCGGATTCTGTCAGGTATCCCCGGCATTCCGCAGGGTCGATCTGTTCCTGTGTCAACTTTTGAAAAGCATCTACGACCATCACAACTGGTTTCCCGTCCTGATCCGCGGCCATGAGCCAGCCGGTATGGCCGCCTTGGGCGACAATATGGATGGTATTGCGCCAGTTCCCGCCGCAGGCAGATAGAAAACGGTACAGCCTCCGGGCAGATGCAGAAGTGATTTCCTTCATATACTCTTCTCCTTCAATACGCACCGCAAAACGCGGGTTTGGGCCCGAAAAAGAATGAACTTTTTGTAAACAATAAATCAGCCCCCACAAGACATGGGGGCTGAAGGATGGCATTTTAATTCCAGCTATTATCGGATTCAAATTGAAATGGAAATATGGTTTCAGCTTTATGGCATTCGGCGGAACAGTTGCTGATGGTCAAGACACCGCAAAATAATTCTTCATACATACCATTTTACCTTGTGCCCATTGTATTATCGGGCGGAATAAGATACAATAATTCAGTAATCTTGGTGAACGACCTACTCAGAGGTCAGCCAGCGTGGCAAAGCCGCTTTATATATTCCAATCAAAATATGGGGCACCAAAGACATCTGGTAGATAACTCCGTATTTTTCTACGGAAATCTTTTTGCTTGTTTTGCAGGAGGTGTATCTGAACAGGGCCATGAATAGAAACGATGAATTTATGGATGATGTCATCAAAGTTGGTGAAAATGATACTGTAGAATTCAAATCTTGGGTCAAAGCATCTGGGCACAATGAACGGGTCCGCTTAGCTGTCAATGAGTTAATCGCATTTGCCAACGCCAAAGGCGGGACTGTGTACTTCGGAATTGAGGATAGTGGCCAAGTTACTGGATGCAGCGACTATGACTGCCAAAGCTTGATCGAGGCGATTTATGACAAAACTCGGCCTCCACTGTTTACGAACATCGAAGAAATCCTATATCAAGGGCACATTGTGTTGGCTTTGTCTGTTGTGCATGATGGAAACACCTATGCCACTACGGATGGGCGGTGCTTGAAACGGCTCGGTAAGAATTCCAAGCCATACTATCCTGAAGAAATGAGCAATCGCTATACTCAGGCACAATCCCCCGATTTTTCCGGCCAAATTGTAGCCGCCAGTACGCTGGATGACATAAATCTTTTGGAGGTATATAACCTCAAAGAGAAAATTCGTATCCGCGATGCAAAATCTACACTGGCGGATATGGAAGACCTGGCTTTTCTACGAGATCTCGGCCTTATCAAACAGGATCAAGATGTTGAGCGCCTTACCGTTGCGGGACTTCTGTTCGTAGGAAAAGAACAATCGATCAACAAACTATTGCCACAGGCAGAAGTTATCTACCTGCACTATGGTGAGCAAAATTTAGAAGAATATGATGCGCGGCTCGATATGAAGCAGCCGATTGTAACTGTTTTGGATCGACTGACGGAGCGCATTCAAACGGATAACCACATTCTCAATGTGCAGGTGGGATTGTATCGCGTTGAAATCCCCGATTTTTCGGAAAAAGTGTTTCAAGAAGCCATCCTGAATGCGCTGGCCCACAGAGATTATCAAAGTATGGGTGCGGTTTACGTCAAACAATATCCCGATAAACTGGTAATTGAAAATCCCGGCGGTTTTCTGGACGGGATAACAGAGAAAAATATCATAACTCATCCCTCTACGCCAAGGAACAAATTGATTGCTGAAACACTGCAGCGCCTGAAATATGTGCAAAGGACGGGGCAAGGCGTAGATATTATTTTCCGCGAAATGATTTCTATGGGAAAGCCATACCCAGAGTACCATGTATTTGGGGATGCAGTTTCACTTACACTCAAGAGTGCGATTGATGACCTTGGCTTTGTTAAGTTTGTTTTGCAGGAGCAGGAAAATAGGCAACGTGTCTTCTCTCTGGCAGAGCTGATGATTCTGCGCTATTTGACGGACAATAGGCGGATCAAGCTATCAGATGCACAGGAATTGACACAGATGCCAATAGACAATGTAAGAAGTAATTGCGCCGGTTTGGTTAAAGATGGTTTGATCGAAGTAGTAGGAAAAGAATATATGCTGACGGCGAAGGTTTACAATGCTGTTAAATCGGATGTTGCCTACACAAGAGACAAGTCCATCCAATATATCAGGGCTAAGAGTATGATTTTGGAGCATCTTTCTTCAAGCGGTGTTATCACAAATGAAAAAGTACAAGAGTTGTGTGGTTTTACAAGAAATCAAGCAACTGATACACTAAAAAGAATGCGTCAAGAAGGGGCCATTACTCTCTTAGGAGCGGGGAGAGGTGCAAAATACACGTTAAAGCAAGAAAACGCAGAACCCGAATCGTCAGATGGCGCGCTGTAAAAGCCATCGATGAATGCTGATAAATACGGGAAGAAATGCGGCCCCCGCATTTCTTCCCGCATTTATTAAAGCCGCATATATCCTTCAATAGTCCGGTTTTCGGAATACTCATTTCATTAAAATTTATATCATAGTCGAAATAGGTGTGGAGGTGTAACAATGGATCAAAGAGAATTAAAATACCTTCGCAGCATTGAAGATCACGCCTCCCGGACAGGATGGGTGGCCCCCCTCTCTCACGAGGATAAAGACTACCTGGCCTATCTCCGCATCGTGTGCAAACGCTACAACATCTCGCTGTCGAAAGCAACGAGAATGGAATTCGACTTTGTCACACGGGTGGCAGAAAGCGAGTTCTATCTCCAGCAGGCAAACGCTTGAACTTAGAGAGGCACCCCATTTCCGGGGTGCCTCTTGCTGTTTATATGGCTATCCAATGATCCATGCATACGCCGCTCCAAAAGTGCAGCTTGACCGCAGATGATGGTGCATCACCACCGCTGGAATGGTGCACTGCTTCCGCGGAAATGGTGCATGGCGGCCGCGGGCGTG